>JAGQJA010000802.1 GCA_020430845.1 Myxococcales bacterium | reverse complement strand
TCGGACGGTCCGACGTCGACGGATCACCGCGCGGTCACGCGCCGGCTCAGGGCAGCTTGGCGTAGAGCGGCAACGTGGCCGGAGCGGGGTAGAACGCGAGGCCGACGGCGGAGCCGATGTTGGCGCTCGACACGATCGTCGTCGGGACGGTGGGCGCGCCGGGGCCGCTGCTCGTGCCGAGCTGGGCCGGCGCGAGGCGGGCGACCTTTCCGTTCTCGTAGGTGAGCCAGAGGCCGTCCCCCTCGTCGAAGGCGATGCCCTCGAGCAGCGCCGTGACCGACGCGGTGATCTGCACCGACGGCGTGACGGTCTGCTCGCCCTTGGCCGACAGCTCGGACGGCGTGAGCTTGTAGATCACGTTGCCGCCGAAGCTCGTCGCCCACAGGTTGCCATCCTTGTCGAACGCGAGCGAGCTCGGCGCGAGATCGCCGCCGCCGGGCGCGCGAGGATCGATCACCAGATCCGCGGCCGCGGTCGACGAGGCCGTGAGGCGCGCCGCGTCGAAGCGGAGCACGCGCTTCTTGTCCTGATCTGCGACCCACATGTTGCCCGCGGCGTCGAACGCGAGGCCCGCGGGTGAATCGAGGCCACCCACCTTCACGTCGGCCGAGACCGGCGACGTCGCGGCGAGCTGCGCCGGCGTGAGGCGCACGACCTCTTGGGCGCACGCCGACGTGATCCAGAGGTTGCCCGCAGGGTCGAACGCGAGGTCGGTGTAGCCAGGCGAGCACGAAGGGCCGTAGGCGATCTTGCGATCGGGGGTCTTGTCGCCGGACGCGCCCAGGTCGCCGGCCGCAAAACGCGCGATCGGTGCGTCGGCCACGGTGCCGCCGATCGTCCAGAGGTTGCCCTCTTTGTCGAACGCGATCGCGCGGCCGATCGGCGCCTTTGCGGCCACCGCCGACGCAGGGCTGCCCGTCGCCACGAGGTCGGCCGCGGCAAAGCCCTGGAGCCCGCCCGTCGTGTTGTTCGCGTTCGTGAGCCACAGCTTGTGGCTCGAGGCGATCTCGCTGTACGCGACGGTCACGGTCTTGGTCGCCTTGCCCTCGACGCAGAACGTCGCCTCGCTCACCTTGGGCTCGTACGCCGCGCGCACGATGGGATCGGTGCCCGCGACGCGCGTGGCCGATACCTCGTAGCTGCCTCCTGGCGCGTCGGCGATCGTCTTCGACGCGTCGAGCTCGGACGCTCCCGAGGGGCCCGTGACCTTGACCTTGGCCGCCACGCCTGCCGGCAAACCGGTGACGTCGACCTTCAGCGTGCCGACACCGCCCGCCGTGCACGTCCCTCCGTCCGGTGTGTCGGTCTTCGTCTCTGTCGTGCAGCCGAGCGCGAGCGCGCCCGACACGACGAGGAGAGAGAGCGACGTGAAGACGCTGACGTTCTTGAGGCTGGGCATGGTGGGTTGGACGAGCCTACTCCTGGAACCACCCACGCGCTGCTGTCACCCGAACGAAGGCGCGGGGGCCGCGTCCCCCGTTTGGGCGACACGTCACGCCGCGCTCACGAGGTGCGGGAGCGGATGCGCGCCTCGAACAGCGCGGGCGCGGCCGCGCCGACCACGTAGCAGGCCATGTCGTGCCACGCGA
>JAGQJA010000801.1 GCA_020430845.1 Myxococcales bacterium | reverse complement strand
GGGTGCTCTACGCGCGCGCGTACGGAGACGCCGAGCCCGACGCGAGAGCGCGCGCCGTCGAGTCCGCGCTGCGCGAGGCCGACGACTCGGTGGCTTGGCTCGAGGAGGCCTGGCTGCGCCCCGCGCTCGGCTGACCCGCCGCGCGCCGGGTGGGCTCTGCGGCTTCTCGGTGCGTCGATCCGCGGCAGTCGGGCTCACGAGCGCGCGCGCCGGAGCTCGAGGGGCCGCGATCGTCGTCGGCGCGTCCGGAATCGTGTCTGGCATCGGGGCGGGCGCGGGATCGGGCCGGCACGCACATTGCGACGCACCGGGCGCGCGACCGTCGGTCGCCCGCAAGAGGTCTCGATGCATCTTCGGTCCGTGCTCCTCCGAGTCGTGGTGTCCTCGACGCTCGTGCTCTTCGCGCAGGCCTGCGCGCTCGACGGCGCGGGCGACGGCGACGAGGTCGAGACCGACGGCGCGGCCGTGAGCGCGAGGGCCCTGTCGATCACCGGCGAGTGGGCGCTCGTCCGCTGGCAGGGGCACGTGAGCACCGGAACGGGCTCGGCGAGCCACGAAGAGCCGGTCGACCGCCGCTTCGACGCGCGCGAGCGCAACGGCCTCGCGACGTTCGACCTCGACGCCGACGGCAACGGGACCATCTCGGGCCAGGCGCGGTGCACGCCGTCGCTGCCCGATCGCGGAGGCATTCCCTCGGGATCGCGCGCCAGCAACGCGGTGACCGGGCTCTACGCGATCGTGTCGGCGGTGTGGAACCTGGTCGCGACGTACCGGTGCGATCCGTCGAAGCTCGAACGGCAGACGATGCGCGTGTGGCAGAAGCGCGGGTTCTTCGGCGGACCCAGCCGCGAGCTCTGGGCCAACGTGGGCGTGCTCGGCGAGCGAGGCGACACGTCCTCGGCCGACGCCGAGTGTAGAGCGCTCCGCGGCGCGCGTTGGTTCTCGTTCGGCAACTACGGCGCCGCCTGCGTGGGATACGCCGACGCCGAGGCCCGCACGCTCCAGATGCTCGTCCAGCGACCGGGCGAGATCCACGTACAGCGGCTCGTCATGCGGCGGCCAGGGGATCCCTGAACCGCCGCGCTGTCGGTCAGTTGCCCTTGCCGCCGCACGTCCCGTACGTGACGGGCAGGCCCCAGTCGTCGATCTTGCGGCTCGAGCACGGCGCGTCGGCCGCGCAGCCCGTTGGCGTCGCGGAAGGATCGCAGAGCTGAGCCGAGTTGCGCCCGCACGACGGCAGGCACTCGGAGACGACGCCGTTGTTCACCTGCGACACGCAGCACACGGTGCCCGCCGCGCAGTTGGCCGCGCCGCTGCACTTCAGCGCTGCGGTGTCGCCGCCTTGGTTGTTGCCGCCGCCGCCACCGCCACCACCGCCGTCGCCTCCTCCGAGGCCGGGGCACGACGCGCCCGCGGCGCTGCACGAGAAGGCCACGCCTCCGCGGATCTGCTCGACGCAGCACGTCTGCGCCGGGATCGCGCACGTCGCGGTGCCGCACGTGATCGTCGTCGTCGATCCGCCGGGTCCGGCGTCGGCCGGGTTCACGCCGCCGTCGGACGCCGCGCCGCTCGACCCGCTCGACCCGCTCGACCCGCTCGACCCGCTCGACCCACTCGACCCGCTCGAGCCGCTGCTCCCGTCCGTGCCCGTCGCCGAAGCGTCGGCGCCGTCGCCGGTGAGATCGCTGTTGGCGTCCGTGGTTCCGCCGCACCCGACCCAGGCGGCGACGGACAAGGACAGACCGAGCGAGACGCAGAGTCCGAAGGTGCGCGCGTGCATGAAGGCTCCTGTCGACAGGGAAGAGGTATCCCGATCATAGCAACGCCCGGTGCTCCGCCAAGTATTCAGAATTGCTGGTCAATGCAGTGGTCGGGGGGCGTGTGGTGCCCGCTCTGACGGGCACGCACACGCGAGCAGGGCGCCGTCCGGCTCTCGCGCGCCCCGACGGTCTCTCCGCGCGGCGATCGCGCGCGGGCGACCGGGCCGCCACATCGTCCGAATCACTTACGCAAGTTTCTTGGCC
>JAGQJA010000800.1 GCA_020430845.1 Myxococcales bacterium | reverse complement strand
GGCGCGAGGATCTCGGAGAGCGCCACGCGCCGCCCGTCGGCGATGATCCAGAGCGCCTCGTCGGTGATCAAGAACCCGGCCCGCGCGGTCCGGTGCGCCGTCACGTCCACGAGGGCGACGGGCGACTCGCCGGCCAGCGGGAGGTGGACCTTGCCGAGGCGCGCCGCGGGCACGTCGACCTCGATGGCCGAGACGCCGAGCAGCGAGTCGCGGAGGAACGCCCCGAGCCACGCCGCCGTGTCCTTCTCTGTCATGTCAGTCTGCGCAGGCGAAGACGGCGTAGCCGCCGGCGGCGTCGTTCGACGTGAGCACGCGCGCCGTGGTCCACGCGACGGCGACCCGCGTCTCGGTCGCGGCGACGGCGACACGTCCGTCGCGCACGTTCGCGACCGTGGGGATGCGCGGCTCGCGCGAGAAGGTGACCTCGCGCAGCGGCGTGGGGATGGTGGTGGCGTTGGCGTACGCGACGAGGGAAATCTCGCCTGCCTTCTCGACGGCGAAGAACACGCGGTCCTTGGCGATCGCGACGTCGGCGAAGAGCACCTTCCCCAGGCCCTCGACGCTGAACCCGTTGGTGTCGACCGCGGCCGGCTTGCCCACGTCGAAGCTGCGGAACGTGACGCCGCGGCCGCCCGACGCGCCTTCGCTCACGGTGATGACGCGCGCGCCGGTGACGGCGAGCGATCCCCAACTGCCGGGGAACGTCGCGGTGGGCGCGCCGAGCGCGTTCAGCGCCGTGCCTGCGGGCACCACGTGCAGGCGGAGCACGCCCTCGTCGGCGCCCGCGTCGACCTGGCTCGTCCCGCCGTCGGGCGCCCCCGCGTCCGAGGGGGGCTGCGCGAGTGGGCCCGTCCCCACGGCCATCAGCGCGAGCGCGCGGGAGCTCGCGGCGATCCACGCGCCCGTGTGAGGCGGCGTCGCGCCGAAGAGGCCGAACTCGTTGCCGAGGCCGGTGAGCGGATCGGCCGGGGCGACCTTGGCGACGCCGTTCTCGATGAACGCGACCGAATAGCCGCCGGTGATGCGCGGCGCGACGGCGTGCGCGTTGGCCATCGTGAGCACGGTGCGATCGTCGAGCGCGGCCGAGACGATGTACTTGCCGACGCTGAAGTCGGGGTTGAAGCCGATGAACTCGATCGCGCCACGCTCCGGCGGGCACGCGGCGCGCGCGAGCGTGACGAAGCCGCCGCCGCCCGGGTCTGCGACGAGGCCGACGCCGTCGGACTCTTCGGAGCCGCTGCAACGCGCGCCGAGGCTGGGGCGCAGCGGCGTGAGCGCGCCTCCGCCGAAGTCGACGGGGAGCACGGTGACCTTGGCGATGCCCCCGGCCGGGTCGACCTCGCGGTACGCGATGACGAAGCCCTTGTCGGTCGCGGCGACGGCGGGCGGGCTGAGCAGCGAACCGCCCGCGCCCACGGGGTTGGCGAGCGGTCCGGCGCCCACGAGCAGGAGCGGGCAGCCGGCGCCGATGCTCGGGTCGGCGATGTCGTTGGCCGGGACGCACCGCGCGGCGTCGCACTTGGCGCCTTGTCCGCAGGCTCCTCGCGGCGTGTCGACGGGCGCGAGATCGATGCGCACCGCGCGCTCGCCGCTCACGTCCACCTCGGCGCAGCCCGTCGCGACGACGCTGCAGTCCTCGTCACGCGCCACCGCGCCGAACGCGTACGTCGCCGTGGGGATGTCGCCGAGGCGCGGGCGCGCGGGCTCGTTGGGCCTGAAGGCGACGCGCGCCGCCATGCCTTCGACGGGGATGCCGGCGGGCAACATCGGCGCGAGCGCGCCGCACGATCCGTCGCGGAAGGCCCCCACCTCGATCCATCGGACCGAGTCGACGATGGAACGCGGCACGACGACCTCGAAGGTCACCTCAGGGTTGCCACGGCAGCTCGCCGCCACGACGACGAGCCCAGCAAGCGCAAAACGAGCACGTCTCATCAAAGAAAGCGCCTACCGAATAGTGCGCCACGAACGCGATGTAAGCAATCCGCATACCTCTCGGGGCCGCCGGTCAGCGATCCATCGAGATGCGGACCTCCTTGGTTTGCTCGGGCACCACCTCGGCGACGACGTTCTTGCGGACGCCGTTGGGCGCCACGAGGGTGAGGTTGTGACGGCCAGCGGGCACGGGCCGGTTGAACAAGTGGCCGGCGCCGAGCGACGTCCCGTTGTCGATGATCTGGCTGCACTTGGGGATGCACACGACCGTGATCGCGCCGAGCCCACCGGCCTTCGGCGGCGTCTTGGGCGCGACGGGCGTGGCGATGGGGGCAGGCTGAGGCCGCGGCGCGGGCTGCGGCTGGGTCTGCGGGGCAGGCGTGGTGGGCGCGGCTGTGGTCGCCGTCGGTGCGGTCTCGACGGGGGCGGGCGGTGTGGGCGGCGTGTCGATGACCGGCGGGGTCGGAGGCGTCACCGGCGGAGCGGTGAGCGCCGGAGGGACGACGGGCGCTCCGGCGCCGGGCGGGGGCGCCGGGACCGGCTGCGCGTTGGCCGGGCCCGCGACCGCGGTGAACGCCGTACGCGCCGAAGAAAACGGTCCGCTGCCGAGCGGCGGAGCCACGGCGACGCCGGTGCCGGTCGTCGAAGGCGCAGGTTGCGTGCGCTTGGGGGGCGCGCTCGTCGCGGAGTAGATCGCGATGCCGACGCCCGCCACGAGGAGCGCGATCGAGCAGGAGAGCGCGCCCACGACCCACATGGGCGGGCGGCGGCGCAGGCGCTCGACCGTCATCGTGCGGCCGTCGTTCGATGGGCCCGTCACGGTGGGGTAGTTGCGTCCCGACGACGCCTGCGGCGACCTCGGGTACACGTTCGGCATCGAGGGATGTCCGGCGGAGCGCGGGTACTCGCCGCTGAACGTCGGCGGCGCGGGCTGCCGCTGCGGCGGGATTGTGGGCTGGCCCATCATCGGCAGCGGCGCGTCCGCGAACGGGACCTCGCCGGTGGTGGCGGGGAACGCCATGGGCGCCGGGGGAGGGATCTGCGCCGTGGACGCCAAGCGGTTGGGCTGCGGCCGCGGCGGCGCGGGGGCGGG
>JAGQJA010000110.1 GCA_020430845.1 Myxococcales bacterium | reverse complement strand
GCGCCGGAGCGCGGCGACGATCGCCGGCGCGCTCGACGTGGCCTTGAGCGCGCCGAGCACCCACGCCGCGCTCGTGGCGATCTCGGGGCTCGCCGGTCGCGCGAGGAGCTTGGTGAGCTCGTCGACGGCGGCCGGACCGGCGGCGACGAGCGCCTCGCGGACGGGCGTGGGGCCGAGCGAGCCGCGCCCGTCCTCGTGGGCGCCGAGCGCCTTGACGAGCGCGCGCACGGCCTTGGCGTCGCCGATGCGCCCGAGCGCGACGAGCGCGGCGTGCCTCACGGACGGGTTGCGGTCGAGCGCGAGGGGCGCGATCGCGTCCACCGACTCGGTGGCGCGCAAGCGCCCGAGCGCCGCGAGGGCCTCGACGCGGACCTCGGGCACGGTGTCGCGCAGCAGCAGCAGCAGCGCCTGCGCGGCGCGCGCGTCGCGCAGGTCGCCGAGCGCGCGCGCGACGGCTTGGCGGACCTCGGGGACCGAGTCCTGCACCTTGCCGACGAGGGGGACGACGGCCTTGGAGAAGCCGAGGCGCGCGAGCGACCGCGCGACCTGCACGCGCACGGGCGGGCTGGGATCGTCGAGCTTGCCGGCGAGCGGGGCCACGGCCTCTGCGGACTCCTGCGCGCCGAGGGCTTCGGCCGCCGCGGCGCGCACGGCTTGGTCGGCGTCGGCGAGGGCTCGCGCGAGGGCAGGGACGGCGCGCGGGGACGGGGCCGCGCCCGCCACCTCGCACGCGGCGACGCGGAGCCGCGCGTCGCGCTCCGCGAGCCACGCGAGGACGATGTCGGTCGCGCCCTGGACGCGCAGCCGAACCGCGGATTGTGCAGCAGCTACGCGCACTTCGGCGTCGGAGTCGCCGAGCGCCTTGAGCACGAGAGGGGCGCCGCGCGCGGGGCCCAGGGACGTGAGCTCACGCGCCGCGGCGCGTCGGGTGGCGGCGTCCGGCGACGCCAGCGCGCGCTCGACGCGCTCGGGCACGTCGGGCCACACGAGGGCGCTCGCGTCGCGCGCTGGCGCCGCGAGGCTGACGATGCACGCGAAGAGCAAGGCCCGTCTCATCGACGGATACCCTATCACTCCTCGCGTCCGGGCTGCAGGCGCGTCGCGCCGTCGAGCACGAGCTCAGGAGAGGCCGCCGCGCCGTCGCGCCACCCAGTGCACGCCGAGCGCGATCGCCGCCGCGAGCGTCCACACCCAAGACGGCGCGAAGGGCACGACGTGGCGCTCGGCGCTCACGACCGTCGGCGGCGGCAGCGGCACGCGCATGTCGCCCCCGGCCCATCGGAACGTGGCGCGGGTCGCGCCCGCGAGTCGCTCGAGCCGCTCCGCGTCGGGACGCGAGTCGGCCCACTCGTCACCGCCGCGCTCACACGCGAAGTCGCGGCGCGTGGTCGGGCCCGTGCCCAGGCGCACGCGCGCGGTGTACCCGCCCGCGGCGAGCGGCGGGAGCTTGGCCTCTGCGACGCCGCCGCCCGTGGGGCGTTTGAGCTCGACGCGCGCGGGTGGCGAGTCGTCGTCGAGGCGCCTGAGCTCGACGACGAGCGGCGCGTCGGGGCTCGCCCCCGACGGTGGCACGCGGACGCGCAGGCGCGCGGGAACGTCGGCGACGCACCCGCCCACGAGCTCGAGCTGCGCGGGCTCGAAGCGCGGATCGCGCATCAGCCATCCCACCAGCCCGTCCCACAGCGCGCCGTGCCCCCGGCCCCCCGTGCGCGCGCCGAGCTGCGAGAACTCGAGGAGCCAGCCGCCGTCGACCGCCAGCGCGACCGAGCGCCCGTCGCCCTGGTCGCCGATGGCGAGGATCGGCATGGGCGCGCCCGCCTTCGTCTTGCGCTGTGGGTGTGTCCAGAGCGCGATCGCGCCCTCGCGCACGTCGCCCACGACGTTCGCGCCTGGCATCGGCGGCAGCTCTTCGCCGGCCAGCGAGCGCAGCGGCTCGAGCAGCGGCGCGGCCCGGCCGTCGTCGGTCCAGCTGGGGACGAACGGCGCGACGTCGGCGGCGGTCGCGCCGGGCGTGCCGTCGAGCGCCACCGGCAGCACGCCTGCGAGCGGCGTGTCGGCGTAGCCGCCGGCCACGAAGGAGTTCGGTCCGCCGACCATGATGAGCCCGCCGCCGCTCCGCACGTAGCGTGCGACCGCAGGCAAGTGGCGCTCGAGGCCGTAGGGCTGCGCGTCGAAGTCTTGCAGGACGATCGCGTCGAAGCTCGGCAGGTGCTCGGTGAAGAGCTCGTCGACCGGGAAGGGAATCAGCGACAGATCCTCTTGGCGCGCGTTCGGGTTGTCGGACGACGTGCGAAGGATGAAGAACGCGACGATGTCGGCCGAGGCGTTGCTCTTGAGCCACTGGCGCAGTGCGCGTGTGTCATGCGTGGGGCGTCCGGCGACGTGCAGGATGCGCACGCGCTCGCGCGCGACGTTGAGCGTGAGCAGCCGTCGGTCGTTGTCGGGCAGCTCGTCGCCCGAGGGCGGCGTGACGGCGACCTCGACGATGCGCGTGCCCGCGCGATCGAGCGTGACCGACAGGTCGACGACCGCGCGGCCGTCCTTGACCTTGGCGAGGCCAGACGCGAGCACGGCCGGCGGTCCGTCCTCGCGCAGCTCGCGCGCCGTGACCGTGAGCGAGTCGCACGCGAGCGCTCCTTCGCAGCCGATCTCGACGCGGAGCGGCAGCGGCACGTGCGCCACCGCGGCGCCCGCCGTCGACACGCGCCGGACGCTCGCGTCTGCGAGCACGCGTCGCGTCGTGGCGACCGTGTGGATGGGGACGCGGAGGGTCTCGCCCAGCGCGCGGAGCGCGGCCTCGGTCGCTTCGGCCGACGGCTCGTCGAGGCGTCCGTCGGAGATCACGACGAGCGCGCGTGGTCGCTCCTCGGCCGAGGTCCCGAGCGCGCGGAGCGCCGCGGCGAGATCGCTGCGCGCGTCGGAGCCGATGGGCGCGCCGTCGGACACGACGCGCGGCGCGCCGTCACCGAACGACATGGTGACGAGGCGCGCCTCCTTGGCCAACCCCGCGATTTCTTTGGCGGCCCGGTCACGCGCGACGTGACGCGGACCGTCGTCTCCCGGGAGGTCCATCGAGCGCGATCCGTCGACGAGGACCACGACCTTGGCGCCGACGACGCTCTCGCGCGCCGCGACGCGCACCGGGCGTAGGACGGCGAGGACCAACGCGGCGACCGCCACGACGCCGGTGGCCACGATGGACGGACCGCCGCGCTCACGCCGCCGCAGCTCGAGCGCGAGCAGCACGCCCAGGCTCACGAGCGCGAGCACGCACGCGAGGACCGCCGCCCACGGGGGCAGGTCGCCGGAGCTGGCGAGCCGGGAGTGCATTCAGGGTCTCGGGCTCAGCGCGCGTCGTCGCATCAAGAACGGAGCGTGCACCTGATCGTCTTTGTAGTTGGAGCAGAGCACGTACATCGCGATGTTCACCGCCAGGCGGATCGCTCGCTCGCGCTGCACGTCGCCACCGGGAGTGACGGGCAGCTCCCACGCGCCCGTGACGCCGCGCGCGAGCGCGCCCGTGACGTCGTGGTTGGTGAAGACGACCTGCGCGCTGCCCGAGCGCACGATCGCCTCGAGCGTCTTGGGGCCGGCGACGCGCCCCTCGGCGCGCTTGAGCAGGTAGAACGTGCGAAAGAGCACGTGCTCGGGACCTAGCGGGATCGGGCTTTGATCGGGCAGCACGCGCGCGATCTCGCGGCGCGCGCTCTTGCCGAACTCGCTCGGCTGTCCGCCTGCGTCGACCGCGCTGTCGTCGACGAGCAAGAGGCCGCCGAGCGCGAAGTAGCGGCGGAGCCCGGCGATCTCGGCCGCGGAGAGCGCGGGCAGGGGACGGGTGCCGCTCAAGAAGAGGAAGGGGCCGTCGACGATGTGCGGGTCGTCGGCGCGGACCGACGACGGCTTGGCGCGTGCGGGCGCGCTCGTGCGCTGGATGAGCTCCCAAGACCAACGGCTCGGCGCGGACGGGTGGGCAGGGCCCTCGGCGCCACTGACGACGAGCGCGCGAGGATCGAACGCGCCCACGTCGCCGAACGCGCGCGCCGGGCGCGGCGCGGTGAGCACGAGCAGCGCGGGCGCCACGACCATCGAGGCGACAGAAATCGCGCGAGCCCAGGAACGCCAACCAGACAGCATGAGGAGAGGGTAGCGAAAAACGCGCTCAGTCGAAGTCGTCGACGCGCCAGACGCCCGCGTCGCGCTTGAGCTTGACGACGTGACCACCGGGGACGGCCACCGTGGCCGCGTCGCCCTGGACCTCGACTTGGAGCGTCTCGGGGCGTTCGAGCCCCTCGACCAGCGAGCGGAGGTCGCGCTCGACGGCCGCGCGTGTCTGCGGCGTGAGCACCCGCATGAGCCCGGCGTAGCTGCGCCTGGCGACGACGCGTCGGAGCTGATCGAGCGCCTGCTCGGGCGTGCGCGCGCCGCCGGGGAGCGCGCCCGACGCGGTCACCCAGAAGCGGCCGTCGCGGAGCTCGAGGTGGGCCTCTTCGCCGTCGTCGAACCGCAGCCGCGCGGTGGCCTCGAGCCGCGTGTCCTTGGCGTTGATCTCGCGCGCCTGGTCGGCGAGCTCCTTGCGCTGCTCCGACACCAGGCGCTTGACGTCCGCCTTGGAGCGCTCTCGCTGGGCGCCGGTCGTCATCATGTCGTAGATGGCGTCGGCGTCGCCGCGGGCCGCCGCGCGCGCGTAGTCGTCGGCCGCGACCTTCGGGTCGGGGATGGTCCGCGTCGAGCAGCCGCACGCGAACGTCAGCGCGACGGCGAGCGCGAGGCTCGTTGCTCGTGGGTAGAAGGCGCCCATGGCCGCCCCACGGTAGTCGACCCCGGCGCGATCCGCCATCACCGTTCGCCGCTCGGCGGGCTCGATTTTCGCGCCGCGGCCAGCGCCTCGGCCCGGACCGAGGTGCGCGCGGTGGACGAGGCGATCGACACGTCGAGCGCCAGGACGTCGCGCAGCAGATCGCTCTTGGCGCGGACGGTCCACTCCTCGAGCTCGCGGTCCTCGTCGCCCGAGATGGTGAGCACCAGCTTTCCGCCGTCGACGTGCGCCGAGACGTCCTCGACCTTCGAAAGGTGCTCGCGGTCGAGCGCGTCGGCGATACGCAGGATGGCCGCGAGGCTGCGCACCTTGGCGCGCGAGGTCTTGTCGAGCTCGCGGAAGTTGGCGTGGGCGGTGTCGGGCGGGCTCTTGCGGTGGTAGCGGGCGACGTTGGCGACGATCGCGCGGTCCGCAGGAGGCAGGCCCATGATGTCGGAGTGGGAGATGAGGTAGTAGCTGTGCTTGTGGTGGCCGTCGTACCGGACGTAGTCGCCGATGTCGTGCAGCTGGGCCGCGGCGCGGAGCAGTAGGCGGTCGCGATCACCGAGGCCGTGCACCTGCGCCGTCGCGTCGAAGAGCTGCGCGGCCAGCTTGGCGACGAGCGCGCCGTGCCGTTCGTCGAACCCGTACCGACGACCGAGGCGCACGCACGCGTCGAGCACGTCGCGCGCCGCGCCCTCGCGGTCCCACGTGTCGAAGTGTTTGTCGATCAGCTCTTCGAGGATGCCGTCCTTGAGCCCGGCCCCCGCCGCGACGATGGCCGTCGCCTTGAAGCGCTCCGCGACCCGCAAGAAGATGGGCGCGGCCGTCACGATCGTGTCCGCGCGGTCGGGGCGCAGGCTGTACGCGGCGCGGCGCTCGTCGGGCGTCATCGAGAAGAGCTCGTCGAGGAGCGCGCGGGCCGGCGCCACGTCGACCGCGCGCGGATAGCCGCCGAAGCCGCCCGCGACGGGCACCAGGTCGGCGAGGGTCTCGATGGTGCCGCCGGTGCCGACGATGAGGTCGAAGGCCGTCTTGCGCAGGTGCGGCAGCGCCTCCTTGAGCGCGCGGTCCACGCCCTCGCGCAGGAGCTTCTGTCGTCCGCTGTCGACCACGTCGACCCCGCGCAGGTACATCTCGAGCAAGCGCACGGTCCCGATGGGCAACGACATCGAGAAGCGCGCGTGGCCGCCGTCGAGGTCGGTCAGCTCGGTCGACCCGCCGCCCACGTCGACGAGCAGCGCGCGCTTGCCCTCGAGGCCCAGCCGGCGCGTCACCGCGAGCTGGATGAGGCGAGCTTCTTCGACGCCCTCGATGATCTCGAGCTCGATCCCCGCCTCGCGCTGCGCTCGCTCGACCAACGTCGACCGGTTGTGCGCCTCTCGGACGGCGCTCGTGGCCGTCGCGCGGTAGGAGTCCACCTTGGCCGTGTCCATGGCCTCGCGGAACTCCTTGAGCGCGGCGCAGGCGTCGCCGATCGACGACGCGGCGAGCCGACCCGTGACGAACACCTCTTGACCGAGACGCACCGAGGCGCGTGTGCTCAGCACCTCGCGCCGCGCGATCGTCGGCGCGGGCGGGCGGCTGCCGACGGCGGGCGTGGCCTCGACGATCGCGAGGCGCATCGCGTTCGAGCCCACGTCGATCGCGGCGAAGCGAGGCATCAGGCGGCCCCTTTGTCGGCCCCCGCCGAGCGCGGGGGCGGCGGCTCCGGACCGGCCCTCCCGAGGCGGTGGAGCGACGCGACGGCGACGACCCACCCGAGCGTCACGATGGCGCCGCCCGCGGTGCGGCTGACCGAGCCCGCGAGCGCGAGCCCGCCGGCGATGAGGCCCGCGGCCAGCAAGAGCGCCGTCCTCGACGACTCGAATGCGGGGCGCGCGCGGTCCATCAGATCTCGCTGCGCAGCACCGCGATGCCGATGTCGGGGCCGAGCTTGGGCGTGCGCGCCGCGGCCCACCCGTACTGGCGGTCGGTGATGGTGATGACGCCGCCCTGCGGGCCCGAGGCCGTCTTGCCGAGCACGTCGAGCTCGCGCATCGCCTTCTCGTTGACGTCGGGCGTGCCGCGGGCGCCGTAGACGCCGGAGGCGTCGAAGACGAACGTGTAGAGTACAGGCAACTTTCCCTTGTCGCCGCCCTTCATCAGGGCCTCCGAGATGTCGCGCCGCATCGACTCCTGCAGGTGGTACGCGAAGCGCCGGTACGTCCAGCCCGTGACGAGCATGCCGAGGAGCTTGCCGTCGTCGCGCTTGACCGGCACGGCCGCGACCCACTCCTTGTCGGGCTGGGGCGGCGGGTTGGCGCTGGGGAAGACGCCCGTGGTCGTGACGAACGACTCGCCCTCGAGCGCCTTCTTGAGCGCGGGGTAGGCGCCCACCACGTCCTTGCCGGCCATCGCGTCCTGCTCGAGATCGTTGCGGATCGCGATGCCTTTGTCGTCGACGAGCGCGAAGAACGTCGACTTGGCGACGAGCAGGTCGGGCACCTCGCGACGGATCTTGAGGAGCGACCGGCGCACTTGGGCGAGGTCGTTCTTGGGGTCGCCGTCCTTGGCGAAGGCCGACGCGATGCGCTTGCTGCCCTCGGGCAGGCCTCGCTCGACCTCTTCGACGTCCTTGACGGTGAGCGCCGTGAGGGTGTCGAGGCTCGCCCTCGCCCCGTCCGCGCTGAGCTTGCCCTTGTCTTTGCAGCCCGCCCCGCCGGCCGCGAGGGCCACGAGGGAGGCCACCAGCGCCACCGTACGAGCGAGACGGACCATCAGCGACTCGTATACCGGGCCGGGGCCCGTTAGAGAAGAGCCGAGGCTGGTTTGCGGCGCACGAACCTGTTATGAGCCTCGCGCACTCACTAGCCGAAGTGGCGGAATGGCAGACGCAGCGGATTCAAAATCCGCCGGGGTCCCCCCCGTGAGGGTTCGAGTCCCTCCTTCGGTACCAGCGCGTCAGAGCTCGATGCAGTAGACGCGGTTGACCTCGCCGCACGCTTCGTCGACGAGCGAGGTCCACTGCGAGCTCGCGTGCTCGGCCTCGCCCACGCGCCCACTGCCGGCGCCCGTCCACTGCCCGCAGTCGGGGCCCGCGGGCTGACCTTGGCCGTTGGTCGCGGTCCAGACGCGGTCCTCCGCCGCCGGCGGCGTCGCGCCCTTTTCGTCTTTGTTGAGCGGGCGCTGCAGCTGACCGCTCGCGAGCTGCGCCTTGGTGGCGGCGACGACCTCGCCGGTCACGAGCTGGAACGGGCCGTTGCTCGTGATGCGATCGATCGCGGGGGCGCCGGCGACCGACAGCCACGCCCGGTACGTCCCGCCGAGGCCTTGCGCGGTCGCGAGCTGGTTGCACAGCGCGTCTGCGCCCGCGACGCCGCCGAGGTTGCCCGTCTTGAGCGCCGACGACACGAACACGCGACGCGGCCCGCCCGCGTCTGCCCCACCATCCGCGCCGCCGTCGTCCGTGCCGCCCGAGTCCTGGGGCGGAGGAGGCGGTGGGGTGTCGTTCGTGGGCGCGCTTGTGGTGGCCGTCGCCGCCGTCCGCGGGGGCAGGGGCGTCGCCAGATCGGGATCTTCGATGCTGGGGTACGACGCGCACGCCGCAGCGATCGCCGCGACGGCGCCGAGCGCGCCACCGAGGAGCGTCTTCCGACCCATCCATAGAAGAATAGCCCGAGCGGACGGGGTGGGCAGCGTCTTCGCGAAATTCTTTCTCGGGGTGGATCGACGGCGGACCACCGCGAGCGCGACGCCGCGCCTCTCAGCGCTGCTCGGTGACGAAGTCGTAGTTGTCGAACACGACGCCGTTCTCGTTGTCCCACTTCTCGCGGACGAGGATGCGCTCGCCGTCCTGGTATTTGCGCCACCGGACGTCGCCCGCGCGCGAGTAGTCGACCTTGAGGAACGTCTTCACGTGGAAGAACAGCTCGAGCTTCTGCGCGTCCTCGGGCAGCGCGAGCTTGGCCTCGTAGGCCGTGCGCCCGCGGCTCGAGAGCAGGCGTGAGGCGGCGTTCGCCGTGAGCGGCGCCTCGGCGTGCCACGCGCCGTCGACCGCGTAGCCGTAGGTGATCTCGTACTGGAGCTCGCCGAAGATCGGGATCTCCACCGGACCGAAGCGCCCGTAGCTCGTGGCGGTGCCGATCTGCCGATCGATCGCCGAGCTGTCGACGACCGTGGCCGCGCGCCAGTCGGTGTACGCGACGTCGAGGTCGGCGCCGCGCACGGGGAGCCCGCCCTCGAGCACGCGGCTGCGCATCGCGCCGCCGAGGTTGTCGAAGAGCAGCGTCTTGGTCGGCAGCGTGCCGCCGATGACGCTCACTTCCATGAAGTCCGCCTGACCGACGACGGCCTTGTTGGCGGGCTCGTCCGCGTCCGAGATCTCGACCTCGAAGCGCATGCCCTGCGCGCGGCGGCTCACGACGAACGTGCCCGTCGTGGCCAAGAGGCTCCAGGCGCTCGTGCCGGTCCAGGTCTTGGTCGCGACCTGCGTCGACGCGTAGACCGCGCCGCCCTTGACGTAGTGGACCTTCACCTCGGCCGAGAGCTTCTTCAAGCGGTCGACGTCGTTCGGCATGGTGCGGTTCGGGTAGAGCTGCGACCAGAGGTAGCTCGCGGAGAGCTCGAAGCTCATCTGCTCGCGGGCGCGCACGTACTCGTCCGTCGAGTTGTGCGCGACGAAGGTCTGGCCGCGCGGCGAGCCGTAGACCCAGCCAAGCTTGAGGACGCCGGTGCCGGGGTCCTGGATGGTGAGCGCCTCGTCGGTCTCGCCGACGTCCTCGCCCTGCCCGGGCGCCGCGCACGCCGCCACACCGCCCGAGAGCGCCAGGAGGCCGGACGCCCCCGCAAAGCCTGCTCGAACACCGCGCGTCACTCGAATCTTCACCATGTGGGCTGCTCCTCTAAGAGTCACTCATGCATGAGTGACGGGCGACGGTGTAGGATGTAATCCGACCTCGCGCAAGGCGGCGGCCGCGCATTCTGTGATTCATTCATGATCTCATAGGCTTGTGCTCTTCGCTGGCCTCCGCGCGCCGGAGGTGAAATCCTGAAGGGGTGCAGGTCACGCGGCCGCGTCGACTCATGGCTGGGTGGCTCCGGCTGCTCATCGCGTGCGCGGCGGCGCTCGGCCTCGCCGGCTGCCTCTTCAGCGCGGCCTCGGCGTTCTTCGATCCACACGCGCCGCTGCAGCGGCTGCGCGGGCCGGTCGGCGGCGACAGGGTGCGCGAGACCGGCAAGGTGCGCGCGATCCGCGCGAGCCACCCGCCGCTCTGCGTCCTGACGCTCCAGCACTACGAGAGCTGCGGCAAGAGCAAGTGCTGGCGGACGGTGCGCGTCGAGACCCGCGCCCAAGGGCAGATCGAGCTCGCGTCGAGACCCTCGCCGCTGCTCCTGACGCCGCGCTTCGAGATGACGCCGACGTCGCCCCCGAGCTCGGCGTGGAGCACCGGGACGTCGCACGACTGGGGGAGCGCGTGGCGTCCGTCGTATCCGTACCGCGCGCTCGAGCGTTGCGTGGCCGACGGTGACGAGATCACGGTCGACGGCTGCGTCACGGGCAGTGCGGGCGCCGACAGCCTCGACGCGTGCGCGACGGACACGCCGTACGCCGTCGTCGTCGGCCCGAGCGCGCAGCCGGCGCTCGACGACGCGGCCAACCTGCTCATGTATCGCTTCGGCGGCGCGGCCCTCCTCGCATGGATCATCGCCCTCGTGGCGCTGCCTCGGACCGAGCTGCTCGCCGACGCGCTGGCCACGCGGGCGGGGGAGAAGGTCGAGAAGCGCTGGCCTCTGCTCCTCGGCATCGGGCTCGCGCCCGTCGCGTTCCTCATGTGGCACCTGCTCGCGCGCAACGGGGCCCCCGAGAGCACGTGGTCTTGGGGGCGCGGCGGCTACGTGCTCGCGTCGGTGGCCATGGCGGCGTGGGCCATCTCGGGCCTCGTCGCCCTCGCGCGCGCGAGGCAGCTCCGCGCGGCCACGCTCCCGGTGCTCTCGACCCCACGCAGCTTGCTGTCGCGCGCGCAGGGCACGGTCGAGCTGCACGTGCGCGCCGCGGCGATCGCGGAGCACGACGCCGCGCCCGCGCCCATCGTCGTGACCGAGCCGGTCGTCTTCGCCGAGGCCACGGTCCGCGAGACGATCCGCGAAGGCAAGTCGACCACGACCGTCGATCGCGTCGTCACGCGCAACCGCGACGCCGTCCGCATCTCGGACGAGAGCGGGCACGGGACGCTCGACCTGCGCCACGCCGTCCTCGACCTCTCGACCCACGAGCAGAGCTGGGTGTCGAGCGTGCCCGGCCTGGGAGCACGCCGCGTCGAGCTCACTCCGCAGCCCGGACACCAGCGCTTCGAGGTGACCGAGAAGGTGATCCGCCCCGGCGAAGAGCTCTACGTGCTCGGCGAGGTGAGCGGGATGACGCTCTCTCCTTCGGAGCTCGGCTACCGCACGGTGGCGGGATCGCCGACGCTGGGCGGCTCGCACGCGCCGCTGCTCGTGTACGCGGGCACCGAGCGGGGGCTCGTCGACGCGCTCGAGCGCGAGGCGGCCGCGCGTTTTCGACACGCGGTGGGCGCCGCCGTGGCCGTCGTCGCGGTGCTCGCGACGTGGGCCTGGGCCGCGAGCTTCTGACGCGGCGTCAGGCGACGAGCGCCGACAGGTCGAACGTACGCCGGCAGATGCGCTCGAGCGTGCGCGCGGGCGTGCCGCACGGCGGGTCGATGTAGCGCGCGTTCTGGTGATCGTCCGACGACGACGTCCAGTACTTGCGCCGCGACTCCGCAAAATCACGGTAGAACGCCGCGACCTCGGCCTTGTGGCGCGACGTGTACACCTCGACGCCCTTGGCGAGCTCGAGCACGGCGAGCGTGCGCTCCTTGTCGCGGTAGCGGGCGGGGTGCGCGACGATGTCGACCGCGCCGTCGTCGCGGATGGCCTCGATCACCTCTTCGGGCGTCCAGCCGAAGAGATCGCCGTTGGACCCCGCCGACGACCAGAACCGGACGTGGTGGTCGCGGAACGGCTCGAACAGCTCGCGCTTCTTGTCGATGATGCGCAGGATCGTCGACTGGAGCGCAGGGAAGTCGGCCGGCGAGAGCCCCTCGAGCTCGTCGCGACCGAGCGCCGCTTGCTCGTCGAGCGGTCGCGAGTCGATCCACGACAGCACGAAGGCCTTCCAGCGCTCTTGTACGGCGAGCCCGCGTCGGTAGAGCGCCTTGTGCTCGAGCTCGACTCCCTGGAGGACGGAGTGTGGGTAGTACGCGAGCACGTGGAACTGCTCTTCGCGCTCGCCGCCGTAATGAAGGTGCGCGGTGATCTCCATCGCGGGGATGAACAACATCTGCGCTTCGGCCGCGGCGGCCGCGCCCGCGCGCACGCCCGCCATGAGGTCGTGGTCTGCGATGGCGATCGCCTTCATGCCGCGCGCACGGCGGAATTCGACGTACTCCTGCGGGGTTGCGCGCCCGTCCGAGTAAAGCGTGTGCCCGTGGAGATCGGTAGAGACGTACACTAGGCGGCAGAGCGTGACCGATGGATCAGCCATGCGCAAGGCGGCGCCGGCCGAGGGCGTCGTGAGAGAGACCGTCGAGCTGTCGGTGCGCGCACCGCGCGGCACGTCGCGCGTGCAGGTGATGGGAGAGCTCGTCGACTGGCTTCGTGGCCTCGAGCTGCGCGCGACAGAAGAGGGCGCGTTCGCGCGCGACGTCGACCTGCCCCCGGGCGTCTACCAGACCAAGCTGCTCTTCGACGGCGCGACGTGGCAGCTCGACCCGTCGCTCGCGCGCACGCGGTCGGCCGGCGGCAACGTCAACTCGCTGCTCGTCGTCGGCGGCGCGCCCGAGCCCCTCCTCTTCGCCCCCGCGGCGCCCTGGCTCGAGCCGCTGGTCGACGGGGGCGTGCGCGTGCTCGCCGGCGTGCGCCGCTCACCCGGCGTTCCCGCGTCGCTCCGCGTGCGTTACCGAGAGGCGTCCGACGCGCCGTGGTCCGAGGTCGCGGCGCGGCCGGCCTTCGACGAGGACGAGCACACCTTCTTCGTCTGCGAGCTGCCGTCGTCGTCCCGCGGCCTCGAGCTCGAGCTCCACGCGGGCACCGGGGCCCCGTTCGTGTGCGACGCGCCGCGGCCGACCCGGTCGCCTCCGGCGTGGTGGCAGGACGCATGTATCTACACGGTCTTCGTCGACCGCTTCCGTCCCGCGGAGGATCGGCCCGACTGGGAGCGTGATCCCGGGCGCGGCGTGCGCGCGGGCGGTCACCTCGACGGCGTCCGGCGGAGCCTCGGCGAGCTCGCCGACCTGGGCGCGACCGCGCTCTATCTCACGCCCGTCCACGTGGGCGCGAGCGCGCACCGCTACGATCTCGTCGAGCCGCTCGCGGTCGACCCCGAGCTCGGCGGCGAGGAGGCGTACCGTCGGCTCGCCGAGGCGGCTCGCGCGCGCGGGATGCGGATCATCCAAGACCTGTCCTTTGCGCACGCGGGGCGGGGCTTCGAGCCGTACGAGGACGTGCGCGCGCGCGGCCGGGCGTCGGCGTACGCCGGTTGGTTCCAGTGGCGCGACGGCGAGCTCGCGCACTACGGTAAGCGCACCGACGCCCCGCTGCTTGACCTCGATCACCCGGCCGTGCGCGATCTGATGGTGCGCGCGGCGCGCCGGTGGGCGGAGCTCGGCGCGTCGGGTTTGCGCCTCGACATGGCCGCGGAGGTGCCTTTCGAGCTCGGGCGGGCCGTCCGCGACGCGTTCCTCGAGGTCGCGCGCGACGGGATCGTGCTCGGCGAGATCGTGCCACGGCACGCGTGGAGGTGGCGCGCCGAGGGCGTGTGCGACGCGTCGTACGACTTCGCCTTCCACGAGACGGTGACCGACCTCGTGGTGAGGCCCGAGGCGAGCCTCGCGCGCGCGCTCGACGCGATCGCCGAGAGTGATCTCTGCCGGGGCGGCGATGCGCGCGCGACGGCAGCGCGCGTGCTCTCGACGCACGATCACCCTCGCCTCGCGACGCTCGCCGCGCGCGCAGGCACCGAGGCCCGGCTCGTCCCGGCGTACGCGCTCATGGTGGCGCTCCCGGGCGTGCCGATGCTCCTCTACGGCGAGGAGATCGGGCTCCGCTCGATGGGCGCCGAGGCCACGCCCGAGGACGTGTGGCCCGACCGTCGACCCATGCCGTTCGTCGCGCACGAGCGAGACGAGGGGCTGCGCGCGTCTCTTCGCGCGCTCTTGTCGGCGCGCGCGTCGTCGCCGGCCCTGCGTCGCGGTCGCCTCGAGGTGCTGCACGCAGACGCCTCGCTCGCCGTGCTCCGGCGCGCGCACGAGGGAGAGGTGGTCGACGTCGTGGTGTGCTTCGGCGCGGAGCCGCTCACGGTGTCGCTCGACGACGACGAGCTTCCGTGCGCGACGTCGATCGCGCTCTCGCACGCCGCGCGCGTGGCGGACGTCACAGTGTCGTTCACCGGCCCCGGCTACGCGCTGCTCCGACGCGAGAGCGCGCTCGGGCGATCGATGCCGACGCTCGCCGCCAAGCGCAACCTCGCGCTCGTCGACCAAGAGCTCCGGGCGTGCGAGCCCGTGGGGAGCGCGCTGCCGACGCGGCTCTACTTCTCGGTCACCGAGCGCTGCAACCTCGCGTGCCGGCACTGCATCACGCGCGCGCCCGAGCGCACGGCGTCGGGTGAGGCTCGGACGATGACGCCGGCCGTGCTCGACGCGCTCCGCCCGTCGCTCGCGTTCGCCGAGTACTTCGCCTTCGTGCACGGCGGTGAGTCGCTCACGGCGCGCGCATTCGACGCGCTGCTCGCGGCCATCCGCGAGGCCAGGGGAGGGGAGCCGTACGCCGCGCACCTGCTCACCAACGGGATGCTCTTCGGTCCGGCGGCGGCCGCGCGCCTCACGGGGCTCGGCGTCACGAGCGTCAGCGTGTCTCTCGACGGCGCGAGCGGGCGGACCAACGACGAGATCCGCGCCGGAGGCAGCTTCGAGCGGGTGATCGCCAACGTCCGCGACGTCGTGCGCTGGCGCGAAGGGGAGCGCGCGCCGCTCACGCTCGGGCTGTCGTTCGTGGTGCTCCGTCAGAACCTGCACGAGCTCGTGCGCCTCATGGAGCTCGCGCGCGAGCTGGGCGTCGACTGGGTCAAGCTCGAAGAGGGCGTGGGCGCGACGGCCTTCGCAGAGCGCTCCCTCGTGTCGATGTCGCGGCCCGAGGTGCGGGCGCAGGTCGACGCGGCGGCCCGTCGGGGGCGCGAGCTGGGGCTCGTGGTGGTCGATCACACCGCGCCGCGGTCCGTGTGGCGGTGCAGGCTCGACGACGACACACGCGCGTTCCTCGAGGCCGACGAGCGCGCCAACGGCGTGGGCCTGCACCCGTGCCGCGCGCCCTGGGACAGCGCGTTCATCGAGCCCAACGGCGACGTGCGCATCGGCGACTTCCACGGGCCGGTGCTCGGCAACCTCACGCTCGAGCCCATGTCGTCGGTGTGGCGCTCTCCGGCGGCGGTCGCCGAGCGCGACCGTTCGATGCTCGAGCGCCTGTGCGGCCCGTCGGGTCCGGTGGTGTGCGTCGACTGAAGGCGGGCTTGGGTCAGGCCGCTTCGGACGCGCTCTTGAGGTCGCGCGCGTACTGCTCGAACACCGGCCCGAAGTCGGGGAGCGAGCCGGCGATCATCGGCAGCATGATCCCCTTGAACACCTCGGTCATCGAGAAGCGCGTGGCCTCGCCGTCGGGGTCGAGCGCGAACGTGCGCACGCCGCGGAAGAACGGCGCCATGCCGTCGCTCCACGTCATCGCCTTCGCGGGCACCACGTCGCCGACCTTGAGCTTGAAGGTGCGATCGGGCGCGACCTTGGCCTTGAGGGCGATCGTCTCGCCCTCCGCGATCGTGCCCTCGACCGACGAGACCGTCGAGTTCCAGCGCGTGAAGCGGGTTGCGTCGGTCAGCAGCTCCCACACGCGCGCGGGCGGCGCGTCGATGGTCACCTCGACCGAGTACTCGATGCGAAAGGCGGAGCGGGCGTGGCGCACCCGGGGCGCGTCGTTCGGCATGGAGACTTGGTAACATATTCGTTACCAAGCGCAAGGGCCGGAGATCACGGCGCCGTCGTGGCGTCCTCGCGGGTCGGCGTGTCCTCGGCCGTCGCGGTCTCCTCGCGCGAAGCGCTCGCCTCGGCCGTCGCGGTCTCCTCGCGCGACGTCTCCTCGCGGGTCGCCTCCTCGGCCGTCGCGGCGGCGGCCTTCGCGTTGCGCCAGTGGAAGCGGTCGACAAGGACCACGCTGCCCTTGGGGTCGAGCGGGTCGACGCGCCCGAGCACCCACCCGTCGACGCCGGTGCCGTCGCGTCGCACGCGCAGGCGAACGAAGTGCTTGTAGCCCGGGTGCGCGAGCGCGCTCATGGCCTGGTGCTGCTCGAGGCCGAAGATGTTGAGGAGCATGAGGTAGGTGCCGAGGGCGAGCGTGCCCAAGTAGATGGACGCGGCGTAGCCCGCCATCGCGTTGGTCTGGTCGGACAGGTCGAGGCCCGCGCGGTCGCCCGCGTACGAGAGCAGCTCCGTGACGCCGTAGGGCAAGAAGCCGACGACCACGCCGGCGAGCAGCGCGAGCGAGGCGATGGGCACGAGGCGCTGCCGCCACCCCGCGAGCCCGACGCACGCGAGCACCGCCACGACGGCCGTGATCGCGCTCGCGAGGAGGCTCGAGCGCGGCGTGAGCGACTGCACGAAGAACGCGGGCAGGTACACGAGCGCCATTGCCGCGTGCACGATGAAGCCCGACCGGCCGTGCACGATCTGCCACGGCACCTGCAGCACGAGCGCGAGCGTGGCCTTGGGGCCGGGGAACTCGCCCGCGGGGGCCGGGAGCCGACCGCGCGCGATGCACGCGGGGTGCAAGAAAGCGCCGCCGCCGCCCGCGATGACGTGCATCGAGGTCCCGATCTCCTGACGGCAGTAGTGGTGCGTGTCTCCTGTGAGCACGAGCAGGCCGTCTCGCTCGAGCGACAGGTCGAGCGCCTCGAGGGTGGCCACGCCGGGCGCGTTGGGCTCGAGGAACGCGTGCACCGGGTCGGCGAGGCAGAGCACCACGCCGCGGCCCGGATCCATGCGCTCGGCCATGAAGCCTCGCTGCCGAAAGTCCACCACGCGCAGCTGTCGATCGACGCCCAGGAAGTCGAGCGCGGGGCCGAGGCGCAGCGCCCAGTAGCTCGCGCTCTGCACCGGCGTGTAGCCGGTGAGCACGAGCGCCGCGCGCTTGACGACGTACCGGCCCACACGGAACGCCTCGATCCACTCGATGACGTGCCCGATCTGCCCGAGCCGGTCGACGCGGTCGGTCTGCGCTCCCTTGGACGTGGGGCCGTCTGCGCGCCCGAGCGTGCTGCGGCGCCGCCTGAACATGCGCCCGAAGCCGTCGAGCCCGGCGTACCAGTCGTGGTTGCCGGGGATCCCGAGCAGGACGCGCTCGTGGCCGTCGTCGAGATCGCGCAGCACGTCGTTGAAGGGGACGATGACGCGGTTGTGGATCTCGATGTCGGTCGCGACGGGGTACGCGGTGTCGCCGCCGAAGACGAGCACGTCGCCCCGCGGGAGCTCGAGTCGGGCCCCGGGCTCGGACGGATCGTCGACCTCGTAGATCGAGGCGACCATGCGGGCGACGGCCTCGCTCACGCTGATGTCGTCGCCCGTGTCGGCGACGAAGTCGATCCAGACGTCGCGGTCGAGCGCCTCGGTGAGCGACGGCGCGTCGAGCCGCGGGGCCCGGAGCACGCGCGCGATGCGTCGGGTGAGCTCTTCGGGCTCGTCGGCGAGCATCCAGTCGCGCGAGTCGATGTCCTCGGTGGCGATCACGCTCGCGAGCAGGTGCCAGAGGTGGCCCCAGAAGGAGCGAAAGCCGAACCACGCGATCGCGCGCGGGAAGCGTCGGCCGCGCTTGAAGAACAGATGCGGGGCGTCCGGCGGCGCGGGCGCGGGCACGACGGGTTTCGTCATCGTCGCCTCCCATCATGCGCGCGTGCGCGCGAGTGACAAGCGTTTGCGTGTCCTGTAGATTCCGCGCGTGGCGGAAGGTGACGCCGACGCACTCGGCACGAGCCGCGGCGCGTGGCACGAGGCGCCGCTCCCTCGACTGTTCGTGCTCAGCGCGGTCTCGCTATACTTCGAGCTGCTCGTGGTGCGCTGGACGACGGCCTACGTCACGAACGTCGGCTTCTTCACGAACTTTCTCGTGCTCGCGAGCTTCGTGGGCCTCGGCGCCGGCTTCTTGCTCGCGGGCGTGCGCGCGCGCCTCGTGGCTTTCTTCCCGCCGGCCGTGCTCGGGTTCGCGGCGCTCGTCGACGTCGCGCGGCCCAGGCTGTCGCTCGATCACAAGGCAGGGGCCGTCTTCTGGGGAGACACGAGCGCGCCCGGTCTGCACGAGCTGCTCCTGTCTCCCGAGACGTTCATCGCGATCACGTTCGTCGTGGTCGCGGCGCTCTTCGTGCTCGTGGGGCAACCCATCGGGGCGGCGTTCTCACGCGTGCCTGCGCTCCGCGGCTACGCCGTCAACGTCGCGGGGAGCCTCCTCGGCATCGTGGTCTTCGCGGCGGGCTCGTTCGTGCTGGCCTCGCCCGTGGTCTGGTTCGGGCTGGTGCTCGGGGCGCTCGCGCCGTTCGTGTGGGAGGCGCGGCGCCCGCTCGCGGTCGCGTCGACGCTCTCGTCCGTCGCGCTGCTGGTCCTCGTCGCGTCGATGAACGACGGGAGCGTCTGGTCACCGTACTCGCGCGCCGAGGTGCTCGCCCGACCCGACGGCGAGTACGCGCTCGAGGGAAACGGCGCGGCCGGGATCGAGCTCCTGCGCTTTCGGCGACGCCTGAACCTCTTCACGGCCGTCCACGGTGAAGGCGGCCTCGTCAAGCCGCGGTCCTACAAGAACGTGCTCGTGGTGGGCGCGGGGGGCGGCAACGACGTCAACGTCGCGCTCCACTACGGCGCCGAGAGCGTCGACGCCGTCGAGATCAACCCGCTCGCGATCGAGCTCGGCAAGAAGCTCCACCCCGAGAGGCCCTACGCCTCGCCGAAGGTGCGCGTGTTCGTCGACGACGGCCGCGCGTTCTTGCGGAGCACCGACAAGAAGTACGACCTCATCGTCTACGCGCTACCCGACTCTCCCAGCAACACGGGCGCCAACGCGAACATGCGCACCGAGAGCTACTTGGCGACGGTCGAGGCGTTCCGTGCGGTGCGCCAGCACCTCGAGCCCGACGGCGTCTTCGCGGTCTACAACTTCTACCGCGAGCGCTGGCTCGTGCGGAAGGTCGCGACGATGCTCGAGCGGGCGTTCGATCGTCCTCCGCTCGTGCTGCTCTTCGAGGGGCCGTACGTGCCAGCGGTGCTCGTCGCGGGGCCCGGGGTCGCGCAGATCCGCACGACGGATCGCGAGCCGACCTTCGACCGGAGCGAGCCCGCGACCGACGACTGGCCCTTCCTCTACCTCACGTCGCCGCACGTGCCCGCGATCTACTTGCGGTCGCTCGGCATCGTGTGCGCGGCCTCGCTCCTCTTCATCGGCGCGCTGGCGTGGGTCGGCCGACCGCCGGGGGCGGGCCCGCGCCAGGCGTTCGCCGTCGACGGCCCGATGTTCTGCATGGGGGCTGCGTTCATGCTGCTCGAGGCCAAGAGCATCGTCACGTTCGGGCTGCTCTTCGGAACGACGTGGCTCACCACGGCCCTCGTGATCGCCGGCCTGCTCGCGATGGTGCTCGCCGCGGTCTTCGCCACGCAGCGGCTCGGCCATCGGGTGGGCATGACGCCTTGGGCCGCCGGCCTCGTGGGCGCGCTCGTGCTCGTGTACGTCGTGCCGCCCGAGACGATGGTGCTCCCGAGCCCCGTGCTGCGTTACGCCGTCGCGGCGGCCTGCACGCTCTCGCCGGTGCTCTTCGCCAACGTCATCTTCGCCAGGCTTCTCGGCGAGAGCCGCGAGACGACGCGGAGCTTGGCGTCGAACCTGCTGGGCTCGCTCGTGGGCGGCCTCGCCGAGTATGCATCGCTCGCTGTCGGCTACCGTCGGCTCCTGCCGCTCGTCGGCTTGATGTACGGCCTCGCGTTCGTGCTCGTATGGCGCCGGCGGGGTGCGCCTGCGCCATCCGTAAGTCCAGAGCTTGTTTGACTATTTGCGCGCGCGGCGGGCGCCACGCTTGCTGCGCGACGAGCCCTTGGCCTTCGCCGTGCTCTTGCCCGAGGCCGCCTTCGTGGCGCCTGCAAAGTACGTCGTGGCGCGTTTGTCACCGGTCTTGGTGAGGCGGCCGGTCTTGAGGCCCTCGGCCAGGGGTCGCGGCATCTCGCGCGCCTCGAGCCCGAGCTCGGCGCGGATCTGCTCGGCGCGGAGCCCGTCGGCGTGCTTGCGCAGGAGCTGCTCGATGTCGTCGACGACCTTGGCGAGCGCGTCGGGCGAACGACGCGGCAGGCGCCCCTTGCGCTTGGCCGCGGGGCGCGGCTTGCGCGCCGAAGGGCCCTTGGCGCGGGCCGTCGGGGCCCCCGTCGACGCACGCGCGGCGCGGGCTGCGCTGCCCTGGACGCCCATGATTTCCTCGATGGACGCGTGCTTGAGGGCCGCGAGGACGTTTCGCGCGAACTCCTCGGACAGGGTCTCGATCGTAGACTTGAGATTTGCCATTGATTGCCAATTACGCCAACTGGGCATATCGGGGCAACCCTGATTTTGCTCAATTCTCACGCGGGAGACGTTTTAGGCGATCTTCGGCCTCGCGGGCCGTGATCGAGCGCGGCGTGGCCTTGCCCCAGAGGGCGATGACGCGCTGGTACTCCCGGCGGGCGCCGGCGCGGTCGCCCGAAGCCTCGAGGGCGCGGCCCAGATAGAGCCGCGCGCGGGTGTGGATCATCGCGTCGGCGAGCGACGGGCAGCCCGAGACGGACTGCGTGAGGTGTCCGAGGGCCTTGTCGGTCTGGCCCGCGAGCAGCTCGGCCTTTCCGAGGTCGAACGCGAAGCTCTGCCCGCGCCGGCCCTGCTCGGGCGGGGTCTCGGGGGCGTGTCCCAGAGCCTCGAGGGCCTCGGCGCGCGTCTCGGCGAAGCCGCCCCAGACGTACGACCAGCGGAGCCAGGCGAGGCGCCGGCGCTGGCGCTCGTCGCCCTTGACCCTCGCGTCCTCGGCGGTGAGCCACGCTTCGCGGGCGCGCTCGAGGTCTGCACGCGAGAGCTTGCCGGCGCGATAGAGCGGCTCCTGGAACGAGATGCTCGGGTCGGGGGCGAGCGGGTAGGTGGCCCAAGCCGCCATACGATCGAGGTAGTCGCGCGCGACCTTGGCGGCGTCGTCGACGCGGCCGGCCTCGGTGAGGATCGCGACGCGCAGGCGCGCGGGCCGCGAGTGATCGAACGCGTCGGCCGTCTGCGGCAACGCGCGGCTGAGGGCTTCGGCCTGCGCCGCGGCGTCGTCGAGGTGACCGTCGACGATCTCGAGCCAGAGACGGTCGGAGAGCTCGGACTTCTTGCGGTCCTCGCCGAGCGCCGCCCAGCGCCGCTGCAGGATCTCTTCGATCGCCGGCCGAGGCGCGCCGGTGGCAAAGAGCGCGTTGGCGAGCGAGCCCAGCGCGTCGCCAGACGCGGGCTCGAGGCCGACCCACTGCGTCGCCGCCTCGCGCGCGAGGGCGCACTGACCGCTCCCGCTCAGGATGTCGTAGCGCGCCTCGACACAGACCGTCGCGACCGGCGACACGCGCATGCACTGGTCGGCCACGGCGAGCGCGCCCTCCTCGTCGGCCATCGCGCGACGCGCTCGTGCGAGCGCGCTCATGGCGGGCGCGAGCTGGGGCGAGAGCTTGACGGCGGTCTCGAGCGCCGCCCGCGCGCCGTCGTCGTTGGCCTGGCGCATGCGCGCGAGGCCGAGCAGGTATTGCACCTCGGGATCCTTGGGAAAACGGAACGCGACGGACATGAGGCGCGTCTCCCACTCTTCGAGGTCGGGCCGAGGGCGCACGTACGACTCGGCGGCCTCGAGGAGGGCGAAGTCGCGCTCGGAGAGCAGCTCGCGGTGCTGGAATGCGCTCTGGAAGTGGGACTGTGCGCCCGTCGGGTCCTGCGAGTACGTGAGGATCGCGAGCATGAGGTGCGCGGCCGACAGCGAGGGGTCGCGGTCGATCGCCTTGGCGAACGCCGCGAACGCGCGCGCTTCGGCGCCGTCACGCCACAGGCGCTTGGCGTCCGCGAACGCCGCGGCGGCCTCCGGTACCGTCGAGATCGGCATCGCGGACGGCGGCGTCGGAGGCGTGGGGGGCGTCGCCGGGCGTGTCCTCACCCAGTACGCGCCGAGCAAGACCGCCGCGGTCAACGTCACCGGCACGGCCAGGCGCGCGAGGCCCGACCGCTTGGCGGGCGGCGGAACGTCGGGCTCCTCGAGGTCTGGCTTGCTGACGACGGGCAAGGTCGTCGGGACGCGCGTCGTCGCCGCGAACGCAGAGGGATCGTCGCTCCGCGGCGTGACCGTGACGCGATCGCGCGACGTCGACGTCGCGGCGAAGGGCTCGAGCGCGTCGGCCACGTCGCTCATCGAGGCGAACCGCGCGTCGGGAGACTTTGCGAGGGCGCGCGCGATCGTCTGCTCGACGGCCTTGGGGATGGATCCGGCTCGTTCGGACAGCGGCGTAGGAGGGTCGGTCAGGATGCGCGCGACGATCGCGAGGACCTCGCCGTGGTCGGGCCAGGGGCGCTGCCCGGCGAGCAGCTCGTACGCGGTGACGCCCCACGCGAACTGATCGGCGCGCGCGTCGACGTCGCCGCCCTTGATCTGCTCGGGAGACATGTAGACGGGCGTGCCGGCGATGGCGCCACCGCCTGTGATCGTGTCGACCTTGTGCTGGTCGTCGGCCGAAGCGCTCACGGTGCGGCGCGCGATGCCGAAGTCGAGCACCTTGACCGCGCCGTCGTCGCGCACGATCACGTTCTCGGGCTTGACGTCGCGGTGGACGATGCCCGCGCGGTGCGCCGCCTCGAGGGCACGCGCCACGTCGATCATCCACCGGAGCTTGCGCTCGAGCGGCACCTCTTGGCCCACGAGCGCGCGGAGCGTGTGTCCGACGACGAACTCCATCGCCAGGTAGAGGCGGCCCTCGTCCTCGCCCACGTCGTAGATGTTGACGACGTTGGGGTGGTTGAGCGCGGCGACGGCGCGCGCCTCGCGGAGCAGCCGCGCCGCGAAGTCGGTGACGAGGCCGCCCGAGTCGCTCCGCTTCTGCTCGGCGCCGGCCGGCACGCTGATGACCTTGAGCGCCACGCGCCGCTCGAGGCGAGGGTCGAACGCCTCGTACACCTGACCCATGCCACCTTGCCCGACGAAGGCTCGGATCTCGTAGGGGCCGACGCGCTGTCCTTTCTCGAGCATGGCGGAGGGGCCGCGACCCGGAGCGGCGCGACGCCCATAGCCTACCGGAAGCGCGCCCGGGATGAACGCCCGGCGCGCGCACACATTCCCGGGCCGGACCGATCAGTCGCCGAGAAGCCCCGCTGCGCCGCCCTCGCCGTGGCACTGGTTGCAGTCGCCGTGCGGCGCTTTGCCCTTCATCCGCCGCACCTGTCCGTCTTTCATGTGGATCTCGGCGTCGAGCTCACCGCGCAGCTTGAGGTGCTGGAAGAAGTTCGAGAACGGGTTGGGCGTCATGTCGGCCACGTCCCCGAATCCGTCGCGCACCACGATGCGCGCGACGTTGCGCTCACGCGAGAGGGAGCCGCCGACGCCGAACGTGTCGGCGTGGCAGCAGAGGCAGGCCGTGCCCCATCGCTCGCGTTTCTCGTCGCCGAGCGCGCACGTGGGAAACTGCTCCTCTACGGGCACGAGCCGTGGAGCCGCGCGCGCCGACGCCCCCGGCTCGCCCGCGCCGACGCTCTCGCCGCCACACGCGGCCACGATCGCCGCGGCGCAGGCGAGCGCGATCAGCGACAGCGTGGCGCGGGTCGCGTCGAGGCGCGTGGACGTATGCGCGGCGCGGGCCATGGCCTCCATTCTACGCCCGCGGCGTCGACCCGGTTTCGGGAGATGAAACCGCGGCGCCCTTTGTCGCGTATGATCGCGAGCCATGAGACGCGCGTTTGTCACCACCGCCGTCGCCGTCGCCCTCGTCGGGCTCGCCGGCTGCGACACCGGGGAACCGGCCAAGCCCGGGGGATTTCGGCTCCGAGGCACGGTGCTCTCACGCGACGAAGGGCGTGGCCTCGCGAGCGCCCTCGTCGTCGTCGAGCTCGGAGACATCTACGTCAAGAACCCCGACCCGACGAAGTTCGCGCCGGCGTACGTCATCGGCACGATGACCGACGCGAACGGCAACTTCGACGTCGACGTCCCCGACGACGTCGACCAGGTCGGCATCCACTCCTTCAGCGACGGCTACCGCTACGGCGCGCTCAAGTTCAAGCTGCGCGACGGCAACGCGATCGTCACGACGCGCAGACACTTCTTGGTGCCCGACGGCGTCGACCCGGCGACCGTGAAGGAGGCGGAGTTCGAGCCGACGGCGAGCGACTTCTTGGTGGGCTCGGGCGCGATCGCGCCGGCGCCGGCGATCACGGTCGCGCCGGGCGCGATGCTCGACTTCTCGGTCGTGGTGAAGGCGGGCTCGGGCCCGTTGGCCGAGCAGCACGATGTGATGAGCGACGAGGTGCTCGTCGTGCAGCCCGTGCTCTCGTGGACCGGCGCCATGACGCCGCCCCCCGAGGGGTGCGCGACGACCGGCTGCGTGCAGGGCAAGGGATACCCCGACGGCAAGTGGACGCGCTCGATCGCCGCGCCGACGGTGCCGGGCACGTACACGTACTACTCCGTCACGACGAGCGAGAAGTGCGTGACGAGCCGCCGCCTCACGGTCACCGTCACGGTCCAGTGACGGACGCGCGCGACGTGACGACGTCTGCCTGCGTCTGCGCGGTGCTGCCCGCGCTCGACGAAGAGGGGGCGATCGGCGGCGTGGTCCGCGGGATCGCGCCGTTCGTCGATCGCGTCGTCGTCGTCGACAACGGCAGCACCGACGGCACCGCGCGGGTCGCGCGTGAGGCGGGGGCCGACGTCGTCTCCGAGCCGCGGCGCGGCTACGGGCGCGCGATGCTCGCGGGCCTCGCGCGCGCGCGTGAGCTCGGCGCCGACGTGCTCTTGTTCCTCGACGCCGACGGGAGCGACGTGCCGGAGGAGGCGCCGCTCCTGGTCGATCCGGTGCGCGCCGGCGAGGTGGACCTCGCGTTGGGCGCGCGGCGACGGCCGGCCGCGGGCGCGATGACGCCCGTGCAGCGGTTCGGCAACTGGCTCGCGCCGCTGGCGATGCGCGCGGCGATCGGCGCGCGGTACACCGACATGCCACCGTACAAGGCGCTGTCACGCGCCGCGCTCGACCGGCTCGACCTGACCGACACCGGCCACGGCTTCACGATCCAGCTCATGCTCCAGGCGCACGCGCGCGGGCTGCGGGTGCGGGAGGTGGACGTGACCTGTCGACCCCGCGTCGCTGGCGAGTCGAAGGTCTCGGGCACGCTCCGCGGCACCGTGCGAGCGGGCGCGAAGATCCTCTACTTGGTGGCGCGGCACGGGGCCGAGGCGCGGCGCACGACGCGCCACGCCTGACCCTACGCGAGCCGGCTCAACCCTTGGGCGACGGCGGCGCCGCGTCCATCTTCGCGCGCTTGCGACGACGACGGGCGGCCTCGGCCTGCTTCTTCCGGCGCTTGACGCTCGGCTTCATGTAGTGGCGGCGCATCTTGAGCTCGCGGAGGACACCCTCCGAGGCGAGCTTGCGCTTGAGCATCTTGATGGCGCGCTCGATACCGCGGTCGGAGACCACGACTTCGAGCGGCTTGCACTGGACGGCATCACTGGGCATCGTTCAAATGTCTTTCTCGAGAAGGCTCGGCCACTTACCACGTGGCTCGGGCAGCTTCCACCCAAAATCCTCGGTCGCCAGGCGCAGCGCTCGGCGAGGGCCCCACGTCGTGTGGCGCCGGGGGAGGGCGGAAGAAAACAGAAAAGGCCTATCGAATCAAGCCTTTGTCGCGGAGCTCCTGGTTCGCCCGCTCGGTGAGGTCCTCGGGCGACTCGCCGCGCGCCCAGGCCGCGAGCTCGCCGACGCCCTCTTCGAGCGTGATCCGCGGCTCGTAGCCCAAGAGCTCCCTCGCGCGCGAGACGTCGGCGAAGCAGTGCCGGATGTCGCCGTCGCGAAAGAGCCCCGTCACGTCGGGCTCGATGTCGACGCCGAGGGCCCGCGCGAGCATCCGCGCGATCTGGAGGATGGGGACCGAGCGACCCGTGCCCACGTTGAAGGGCAGGTAGAGCGCCGCGTCGGGCGCCACCTCGGCGAGCAGGTTCGCGCGGACGACGTCGGACACGTGCGTGAGATCACGCAGCTGCCCGCCGTCCTCGAAGAGCGTGGGCGGTTTGCCGGAGAGCATGCGGGTCGTCATGATCGCCGCGACGCCGGTGTACGGGTTCGACAGGGCCTGCCGCGAGCCGTACGTGTTGAGGTACCGGAGGCACACGGTGGGCAGCCCGTACGCGCGCCCGATCACGAGCGACAGCTCCTCTTGGTCACGCTTGGAGATCCCGTACGTGCTCGTGGGATAGAGCGGCTGATCCTCGTGGGTGGCCACGGGCGAGACCTCCTCGGCGCACGTGGGGCACACGGGCTCCCACGCGCGGGCACGGAGCCGCGCTTCGGGCCGGAGCGCGCGCACGACTCCGTGCGTCTTGCACGCGTACGCGCCGTCGCCGTAGACGACCATCGACGACGAGACCACGAGCCGCGCGAACTGCTCTCGGCGCGCGAGCATCGCCTCGAGCAACGTGGCCGTGCCCACGGCGTTGACGTCCGTGTAGCGCCGGATCTCGACCATCGACTGCCCGTTGCCGACCATGCCCGCGCAGTGGAAGACGCTGGTGACGTCGTCGAGGGCGCGATCGACGGCGCCCCGGTCGCGGATGTCGGCGACGACGAGCTCCGCGTCTTTCGACAAGAAGCGCGCGGTCCCGGTCGGGTGCGCCTGCGGGAGCAGATCGTCGAGCACGCGCACGTCGCGGCCCGCCGCGAGCAGCGCGTCGACGAGGTGTGAGCCGATGAACCCCGCGCCGCCGGTGACGAGGACCTTGTCTGCCATCGCCCGCACTATAGATCGGCGTCGCCCGCGCGGCGTTGCGCGAGCATCACGCCCGCCTCGTCGACCAGCACGCGCACGCCCGGCTCGCGGCGCAGCTCCTGGGCGGCGGCGCGGATCTCGGTGGGAGAGGCGAGCGGATCGCCGCGCTCGTCGAGCAGCACGTAGTCCGCGAGGTCGGCGGCGTCGGGCCAGCGGCGCACCCTGCCCGAGAGGTGAGGGGTGGCGGCGTCCTGGGCCGACACGTACGCGCCGACGGGGACGAGCGACGTGGCCCGCGCGAGGGCTGCCGCGCGAGGGGAGCGAAAGAACGCGACGTCGAGCGGGCCGCCGCGGTCCCACGCCTCGGGCACGAAGGTGACGAGCGCGTGCAGCGAGGTCGCGACGAGCCACGCGAGCACGGCCAGGCGCGCGCCGCCTCGCGCGCGGGACTCGAGCTCGCGCGCGCCCGCGACGGCTCCTGCGGCGACGAGGGGCACGAGCGGCGCGCCGTACTGGAAGTGGATGCTGAACGTGGGCGGGTGCGCGCTGAGGAGCTGGATCGCGAGCAAGGGCGTCGCGAGGACGAGCGGCCAGAGGCACCGGCGCGCCGCGGCCCAGATGCGCGCGATCCGCGCGCGCACGGGATCGTTCGCCCCGAAGTAGAAGAGGCCGAACGCCGTCGGCAGCGCGGCGCCGCTCGCGAGCTCGAGCAGGTAGGTCTTTCGCTCGCCGTCGAGCGCGAGCCCGAGCGTCCGGAGTGGGTGCGTGAGCGCGAAGCGCAAGACGGCGGCCGGCGTGTCCCCGAGGCGGCGGTAGTGGGCGACGTACCGGAACACGCGAGGTCCGGGGCCTGCGTACGACGGGATGATCCAGAGCACCTCGGCCGCGAAGACGCCGAGCCCGAGCGCCGACAGCGCCGCGGCGACGAGCGCCCGCCGACGCGTGAGGCCGTGACGGACGCACCACGCGACGCACGCGGCGACGAGCGCGAGCCCCATCTGCTCGCGGATCGACATCGCGACGAGGGCGCCGAGCGCGAGCGTGATCGGCCGGTCCTCTTCGACGCCCAGCGCCATCACCGCGAGCGGGAGGGTGCACACCGTGATGCTGTGGAAGTCGTAGTGCTCGGCCAAGAGCAGCTGCGGCGTGACGAGCGCGGCCGCCATGGCGAAGACCGCGAGCCGAGCGTCTGCCAGGGCACGGCGCGCGAGCCGTTCGACCACGAGGCCCGAGGCGGCGCACGCGATCGCCTGCGTGGCGAGCAGCCAGAGCGGCGTGGGATGGAGCCGGTAGGGGCCGGCGAGCCAGAGTAGGCCCACCTCGAAGTGCGCCGACCACTGGTGAAAGCCCTCGATCTCGTTGTAGAGCGTGCCGCGCGACGCGTTGAAGAAGATCTGGTGATACGCGCCCAGATCGTGCGCGCGCGAGCCGTAGGCCGCGTGCCGGAGCGCACACCACACGAACATGAAGAGCGCGTGCGCGGCGGCGAGCGGGAGGGCGAGCCGGTGGCGCGGCGGCATGCGCCAGTCTTACCAACGTTCGACCGTCCACGCGCGGCCGCTCTTCTCGCCTGGAGCCGCCGTCGCTACGCTGACGCGCGTGACCGACGCGCCCCGAGCTGCCGACCCGCCCCCGCCGCCCGACGATCCGGCGCGCGCCAAGGCGCTCTCTCGCGCGCGCAAGTTCGTCGAGACGTACGTGGCCAAGGGCCCGTACGAGCTCTACCCCGAGGCCGAGGTCGTCGACAACGTCGTGCGCGGTCTCGCCGACAACCTCGTCGCGCACGGGCGCATGTACTGCCCGTGCGCGCCGGTCGAAGAGAGCAAACAGAAGGGATCGGAGATGGTCTGTCCGTGCAAGCCGCATCACGAGGACATCACGCGCCAGGGCTACTGCGACTGCGCGCTCTTTGCGTCTCCCGACTTCGTGAGCGCCGAGCGCCTCAAGAAGAAGGGCGGGGGCGCGTGAGCCGGCTCTACGCGGCGTGGGGGGCGAGCTTGCTCGTGGCGCTCGCGGTCGCGAGCCTCGCGTGTGACGACAAGAAGGCGCCCGCGGATCCGCCCGCGCCGAGCGCGATCGTCCCGTCCGCCGCACCCGCGACGTCCGAGCCCGCGCCGACTGCGTCTGCGCTGCCCGCGCCGTCCGCGTCGGCGGCAGAGGAGGCCCCCGCGGCCGTCGCCGCCCAGCACGTGCTCGTCGCCTACAAGGGCGCCAAGAACGCGCCGGCCAGCGTCAAGCGCACCAAGGCCGACGCCAAGAAGCGCGCCGAAGAGATCGCCGACAAGGCCAAGGGCGGCGCGGACTTCACCGCGCTCGTGCGCGAGCACTCCGACGATCCGGGCTCGAAGGAGCGCATGGGCAGCGTGGGAAAGTTCACGCGCGACAAGATGGTCGCGCCGTTCAGCGACGCGGCCTTCAAGCTGCGCGTGGGCGAGGTGAGCGGCGCCGTCGAGACGCCGTTCGGCTTCCACGTCATCAAACGAAACCAGTAGCGGCGCGGCCGTCGCGCGCCCACCGATCATGCGTGGTGGTGGTGCCCGCCGTGGTCGTGGCCGTGGTCGTCGTGTCGGTCCCGGTGCTGGCGGTGTACGCGATACATCGCGTACACCGCCAGCGGCACCAGGAACGGGAGCGCCAAGATGAGGAGCCACGGTGCTGCGATGAAGAGCAGCACGCCGACAGCCCCCAGCGGTACCCACGTGGTGTGACGCATCTTCTTGCTCATGACCGCCTGCCTTCCTGCCCCCCCGGGGCGTTCGGTGCCGCGCTTCAGACACGCCGAGCCATCGTGACCGACGCGGCCTCTGAATGATGGCCTCGGAGCTCCTGTGGTGCATTTCGAAATCTGGACCTAAGCTGTAGACAAAAGCGACAGCGTGCGCAGCGGCCGACCGCGCGCGTACGCCGGCGATCGGGGGGCGTCGTGAACTACCACCACCTCTTCTACTTCTGGCGCGTCGCGCACGCGGGCGGGCTGTCGGCCGCGGCCGAGCAGCTCGCTGTGTCGCACTCGTCGCTCAGCGTGCAGATCAAGGAGCTCGAGGGGCAGCTCGGCGGCGCCCTCTTCCACCGGCGGGGTAGGGGGCTCGTGCTCACGGCGTTCGGCCGCGAGGTGCTCGGTTACGCGGACGAGATCTTCAGGCTGGGCCGGGCGCTCGGCGATTTCGCGGAGGGGCGGGGCGCGCGCGAGGCCGGCGAGCTGCGCGTGGGCGTCGCGCCGGGCGTCTCGTCCTTCGTGGCGGCGCGCCTGCTCGCGCCCGCAGGGGGCGTGCGCTCGAGCGCCGCGCTCACGGTGCGGCACGGCTCCACGCACGTCTTGCTCGATCAGCTCGTGACCGGTCGGCTGCACGCGGTCCTCACCGACGCTCCCGTCACGCGCGTCGCCGAGGGGCGCCTCGTGAGCCACGCGCTCGGCTCGGCGCCCGTCTCCTGGTACGCGCGCGCGGTCACGGCTCGCCGCCACGCCAAGACCTATCCTCGGTCGCTCGACCGCGCCCCGGTGCTGCTGCCGGCGGCGGGCACCGAGCTCCGGAGCGCCGTCGACCGCTGGGCCGAGCGCGCGGGGGTGCGACCGCGTATCGCCGCGGTCGTCGACGACGCCGCGATGATGCGCGCGCTCGCCGCGAGCGGCGTCGGCCTCATGCCGTCACGAGACGACGGCCTCGACCCCGCCGGGTCGCTCGTGCGCGTCGGACCGCTCGACGGGGTCACCGAGGGGTGCTGGGCGGTGGTCGTCGAGCAGCGCTCACACGTCGGCGCGCTCGATCGCTGGCTCGCGGGTGTGACGGGCGCGCCCCGAGCCCTCGAGCCCGTCGCCCCGCCGCGGCCGAGGCGCGGACGCCCGCCCCGTCAGTAGCGGACGCCCAGCGCCAGGTACACCTGCGCGCTGCGCCGGAACATCCAGTAGAGGTGCGTGCGGCCGTCGTGGATGACGCCCGGGTAGCCCAGCGTCGAGTCGCCCTGCGCGAACGACAGCGTGACGTCGCTGCGCGCCTTGAGCAGCTCGGGCAGCGTGTAGCGCGCGTAGATCTCGCCGCCGTACGTCTGGTTGGCGGGAGGCTCGGTGAACTGCGGATCGCGCGCCGGCGTGACGGGCGCGTTCTGGAACTGGTCGCGCAACGTGGAGTTGTTGCCGTCGGCCGCGTCGTAGAGCCAGTACCAGCCGGTCATGAGGTTCATGCCGAACTGGAGCGGCTTGTGGATCGGCACCGTGTACTCGGCGTTGAGGCCGACGACGGTGGATGCGCGCGCGTTGGCGCCGCCGCCGGCCTCCTGCTTGTAGCGCACGATGTAGTACGCGCCCGAGCCGCGCAGCGACACGCTGAAGTCGCCGAGCTGGCGCTCGAGCGACGCGGTGAGGCGCGGCACCGTGATGAGCCCCATCTGCTTCTGCGACTGGTACGAGAGCGGCGCGAGCAGCGAGCCCGTGAGGCGCAGGTCGAGCTTGGCGGGCAGCGGGATCTGGCGGATGTAGGCCGCGGACAGATCGTCGGCGCGCACGCCGGTCTCGGTCTCGTCGGCGAGGAAGCGCTGGTAGACGCCGCCGCGCAGCTGGACCGTGTCGTACTTGGAGAGGTCGAGCCCCGCGTACAGGTAGAGGTAGTTGAGCGCCTTGTTGCGCGCGGCCCCGTTCAGGTCCTCTTGGCGGACGAGGCGGTGCGTCTCGAAGATCGCGCCCACGGTCCAGGGCTTCTTGGTGTCCTCGTCGGCGGATCGATCGGGATCGATGAACGCCGACTTCTGGGCGCGCGCGGCGCCCGGCGCGAGGAAGATCCCCGTGCCGAGCACGAGCGCTGCGGTGAGCGCGCTGGCGGTGCTGGTGCGTCGCATCGCCGGGCTCAGTTGTAGTAGCTGTACGAGTCGAGGAAGTACTTCACGGGCAGCTGCCGCGAGTAGGCGCGGCCGGGGCTGATCCCGTCGTCCTCTCCCTTGATGACGTCGACGTTGTAGTCGTTGAGGATCTTGTAGGTCGCGGTGTTGCGATCGCGGTCGGCGAAGACCCAGGTGTTGCGGTCCTGCACGTAGACCCACGAGTAGCGCCGTCCGTCGGGCGCGACGAACTCGTGGTACTCGTCCGAGAGGTGCGTGTCGGCGGCGACCACGCGCTTGTGCGTCGGGTCGTAGCTGCAGGTCTCGACGTTGGTGCAGCCGAGCTTGCCGTGCTTGACGGCGAGCGACCGGAAGAACTCGAGCATGTCACGCTCCCGGCTGAAGACGCGCCCGCCGACCCAGTCGCGGATCTCGATGCGCCCGTTGAAGTTCGCCGAGTGCGTGTCCTGCGCGAACTGCACCACCGCGAGCGGCTTGAAGTACGGGAACGCGTCGTAATACTGCTCGCCGATCATCGACGTGACGGCGTCCTCGGCGAGGGCCTGGTACTCCTCGTCGCCGATCGACGTGAACGACGCGATGTACGAGCCGGCCTTGTTCGGGTCGTAGTTGTCGGCGGGCCACATGCCGACCCACCCCTGCATCGCGAAGAGCTTGTCGAGGATGATGCCCTGCTGCGTCACGTCGCCGAAGTACTTGTCGTAGATCGTCTTGTACGGTCGCTCGCCCGACGCCTGCTGGATGACGGCCTTGTGGAAGGCCGCGACCATCTGGCCGGTCTCGCTCATCTCGTTGTCGAACTTCTGCGCGAGCTGACCGTAGTAGCGGCCCACGTGCGCGGCGTCGGCCGGCGGCTCGATGCCGAGGCGGCGGAAGTCGTCGATGAGCGTCGCGCCCGACCAGTCGAAGCCCCACATCGAGAGGAAGCGGCGCATCTCGTAGATCTCGCGCGCGGGGACGCCGGCGTACTGCGAGTTGTCCCAGACCTTGCGGTACTTGCGGAAGTTGCGCCACGCGTACTGCCACTCGTAGGCGTCGAGCTCGTTGGCGATGATCTCGCTCGGCGTCGAGCCGAGGTCGAACGTGCGGCAGAGCGGCGAATACTTCACATGTGAAGCATTGCAGTAGAGGAACTGCCGCTCCTTGCCGCCCACGAAGCCGAGCGGGTCCTTCCACGGGAAGTCGGCCGTGTACTGGCCCGACACGCCCGCGGGGCGCTGCTTCTTGAGCATCTCGGCGTACTTGTCCTGCGTCTCGCGCGGGAGCGTGCCCTCGTTGGCGTAGAGCCACGCGACGGCGGCGCGGTCGTACGGGCCCCAGCCCTCCTGGCCGCTCTCGTTCGCCCAGAAGATGCGGTCGGGCGTCGAGTTGTATTCCATGACGCTCGACTGGTACATGCCGACGAACTTCTTGCCGTTGCGCTCGTAGACCGGGTAGTTCGGCCGATCGACCGAGGCCATGAAGTTGTGGTCGAGGCCGATGACGTGGCCGAACTCGTGCCAGACGGTGAGCGAGTGGTAGGTCTCGACGAGGCTCTGGAGCCACTCCTCCTTGGTCTCCCAGCGGCCGCCCACGCAGCGGCGCATGGCCTTGGCCATCACGCCCTGGAAGCTGATGACGTCACCTGCGGCGTCGGCCTTGGTGGTCGACTTGTGCATGTGCATCTGCTTGTACTGCTGGTCGCGGTGGCCGAGCTGCAGGCCCTTCATCGTGTCGAGGAAGGCCGCGGCGTTCTTGACGAACTGCGGACCGGACTGCTCGTTGTAAGGCGCGAAGCCGCGGTCGATGGCGCTCGCCGCCTTGTGGAAGCTCGCCGCGTCCTTGAACGCCGCGAGCTGCGCCTCGGGGCCGAAGACGCCCTGTCCGCCCTCGGGCGTCACGAACTGGTTCGTGTCGGGGTCGGCGAAGACGTAGTACGGCAGGATCTGGAAGTAGGCCTTGAAGAAGTCCTCGTCCTCGGTGCCGGTGGCGATCCAGTCCTTGGGGCCCTCGTTGCCGTACTGCGACACGGGGCGGTTGAGGTACTCCTGCATCTTCGAGAAGAGGGTGGAGCGGCCGTTGTGCGCCTTCTGCACCACGCTCGGGAGCAGCGGGGCGATGTCGCCGTCGGTGCACGTGGCGGGCATCGGGCGCAGCTTCACCACGCCGTTCGGGCCCTCGTACTCCTCCATGGGCGGTCCCCACGGCTCGTTGGCGTTCATGCTGAGGCACGCGCCGTCGGCGCCCGAGGCGCGGCAGCCGATCGTCTGCAGGTAGGCGTCGATGCGCTGCGCGACGAACTCCTTGAGCGGGAAGTCGGCGATGTTGATCGACGCGCTGAGCGCCTCGCCGGTGCGCGGGTCGGGCACGAACTGCGCGACGCCGATGAAGGGCGCGCCCGCGTCGAGGTCGCTGACCCACCGGATGAAGTTGTAGCGGACGTCGCCGTACTCGCGGCCGCGCTTCTTCTCTTCGTCGGTGGCCGTCTCGGGCATGTCGGCGTCGTAGTTCTTGACCACGAGGCGCACCTTGGCGCCCGCCTTCTCGAAGATCTCGTTGGTCTGCTTGACGATGCCGTTGGGCCCCAGGAAGAGGCTCTTGTACTGCTCGGGGTAGCCCTTGGCGAAGTACCAGGTCATCTCCTTGTTCGGGTCGAACCGGATGACCATCTCGCGCGCGGCGAGCATGCCGCTGTCGTTGTCGCGCGCGTACGCCGTCATCGTGATGGGGCCGTACTTACGGCGGATCGGGTCCTTCTCGCCGATCTCCATCGTGCGGTAGGTGATCTCCTCGGGCGGCTTGGCGCGCACCATCGAGTACTTGAGCGTCATCGACACGTTCTGCCGGTCCATGCGCTGGAAGTTGACGCCGTCGTCGCCGAAGGCCTGCACGCACGCCTCGTCGTCGAAGCGGACGGGCACCGTGAGGCTGACCTTCCACTCCATGTAGTCGTTGGCCTCGTCGACGAGCACGCTGTTGGGCACGAGCGTCGCCGACGACTGGCTCTCGTTCGCGCAGCGCTCGAGGATGTACCGGGTCTGCGCGCCGAACGCGGTCAGGTCGCTGAGGTCGTTCTTGGCGAGGTTGACCTTGACCCACTGGCGCTTCTTCCAGTCGATCTCCTGGTTCTCCTCGAGGAAGTTGGTCTTCTCGCCGTCGAGGTTGACGCGGTACTTGATGTCGACGTGCTCGGCCGACCACGCGTCGACGATCTCGGGCGTACGCGTGCCCTGGTCGGCGACGCGCGGGTCGCTCGAGATCTCGCGGATGTTGACGAGCTGGAGCTTGTCTTGCGTCGCGACGAAGCGAACGTACGACCCGTTGTTCTCGGCGCCCGTCCAGAGGACGGTGGGCGCGAGCGGGTTGGGCGTCGACGTCTGGAGGACGGTGGCCTTGAGGATCCACCCCGTGTCGGTCGCGTCGCCCTCGGGCGCGCGCGTGAGGAACGCCTTGCGGAGGTAGACGTTCTCGTTGAAGACGCCCGTGCGTGCCGGGCGGTCTTGCGCGCACCCGTAGAGGGCGCTGGTGGCCACGGCGAGGACGCCCAGGCAGGCGAAGGCTCGAAGGTTGTGCTTCTTCATGATGGCTGCCTTGGTCACAGGTTGGGGTCGTACATCTCGACGGACGAGATGCGGCCGAAGCCGCTGCCCTGGTTGACGGTCAAGACGATGCCGGCGCGCGTGGACGCGAGCATCATCGGGTAGTTGTTGAACGGGCTGTAACGGACGATGAGGCCGCACGAATCGGTCGAGCCGGGGTGCGCGTTGATCCACTCCATGACCTCGGCCATCGACTCGTACTGCTCGACGTGGAGCAGGTCGCCGGTGTTCGGGTCGCGGCACAAGAAGACCTCGCCCATGTAGTCGTTGGACTGCACCGCCTCGAGCTTCGCGTAGCCGTTCGGCTGCTCGCGGTAGTCGAGGTTGAGCGAGAGGCTCGTGCCGGTGAAGTCGATCGACGCCGAGGGGATGAACCGGTCGCGCTGCCCGTTGATCGGGATGCGGAAGCCGTTGTTCGGCATCTCGGGCCGCCAGTCGGCGATCGTCGTGATGACGGGCGGGCCGGCGACGGTCTGGAGCTTGGGGTTGTACGGGTCGACGAAGCTCGGGACCTCGACCTTGGCCGAGCGGATGAACGGCATCGTCTGCGTCACGCGCATGTACGCCGTGCCGAGCGTGAAGGCGGTCTCGCCGAAGGCGCCCTTGTACGAGTAGAGCAGCGGCCTGCCGTGGTCGTCCTTGAGCAGCTGCCCCTTCTCCTTGGGCGGCGCGTTGCGCGGTCCGCCGACCGACGTGCACTCGGCGTCCTCCGTGGTGGCGCAGTAGTACGCGTCCTTGCTCGCGCTGACGCCCACCCAGCCCTCGCGCAGCACGGTGCTGCCGACGACGTTCGAGAGGTGGACGTTGTCCTCGATGCCCGGCGCCTTGGTCTTGTCGGTCGCCATCGCCTTGTAGAGCGTGCGTTCGGCGCGCGTCATGCGGCGGTGGAACTTGGAGTCGCGCTGGTTGCCCGCGGTGATGAGCGCCTCGTACTCGAACTTGACCGGCTCGAGGTCGTGCGTGACGAAGCGGCGATCGATGTACTCGAACTTCTCGTTCTCGGCGCCCAGGTCGTCGAAGAGCAGGTGGTCGAGCTCGGGCTCGTACCCGTCGTACTCCGGCTTCGAGAGGTCCTTGGGGTAGAGGTGGGCGGCCTTGAGGTACTTGACGTACGCGTGCGCCCAGATCTTGAAGTAGTACTTGCGGTCGCGCGCCTCGGCGGGCAGGGCGAACACGTTCCCGTCGCCCAGGTAGTCGAGCACGCGCTTGTACGTCCCGTCCCACAGCGAGCTGGCGAAGCCGGTATGGTCGCCGTAGCCGCAGTGGTCGAACGTGCCCGGGTCGGCGCAGAAGATGGCGACGGGATCGCCCGGCTTGAGCACCGTGGTGAAGCCGAGCGCGCGCGCGACGCCGGGGCCGACGCTCATCTTGTTGACGAGCGGGTCGTTGGTGTCGGGCGCGGCCGGCGTGATGAACTGCTCCATTCCGGTGCAGCCGGGCGCCGGGCGCCACGCGGCCACGTTGAAGTTGGGCGGCGGGTTCTCGGGCAGCATGCACTCGGGCGCGCCGAGCGGGTGGCGCGGCAGCGACGGGCTCATGCGCTTGTGCAGCTCGGCCTGCACCAGGCGCGCGTACTCGCGGTAGATCGCCGCCGTCGCGCCCATGGTGAACGTGTTGCCGTCGGGCGAGTACTCGTTGAGCAGCTTGCCGTTGGCGCGGATGTCGACGATGTACTCCGTCGCGACGTCCACGGGATCGGGCAGCCAGTCGTCGTGGATGACGTCGAAGTCGCCGATGCGCTCGCTCGAGAAGTCGAGGTTCACGCCCGCGACGTCGAAGATGTAGTTCTCGCTCGTGTGCGTGAGGTTGCCGAGGAGCTTGTTCTTGGCGAGCTGGTTGTTCTGCGGGTTCTGCAGGACCTCGACGCAGTTGTGCAAGAACTCGCTGTAGGGGATGCCCATGCGCATGCGGCACTGCGCGCGCTGCGGGCGGTCGCCGAGGTCACGCGCGAGCGCGATCGGCCCCTCTTGATCCAGCTTGAGGAACATCTCCGCGTTCGAGAACGGGAGCACCTTCACCGGGAACAGGTACATGTAGTCCGGCGTGCTCGGGATCGGCTGCGGCTTGTTGATCGACGGGATGTGGATGTAGAAGCCCACGTTCCGCGCGCCGAAGCCGCCGCCGCCCGTGCCGTCGGCGAGCAGGCGGCACGCGCCCGATGCGCGGCAGTTGACCGCGTCGCTCGGCAGCTCGGGGGCGAACGTGTACATCAGCCCGTCGAAGAGCTCGGTGCCCTCGTCGTCGAGCCGGTTGCGCTCGAGCCAGTGCAGCTCGAACGGCTTGCCGTCCTTCTGGAGCTGGGTGCCGATGCCCATCTCGTAGGTGTGCGGACCGTCGGCGCTGAAGCGCGAGCCCGGGCGGCTGTTGAACTTGATCTTGCCCTTGTAGCCCTGGTTGAGCTGGACGAAGTTGATCTTGTAGTTGGTGAGGCTGTAGCCCACGAGCACCTCTTGGGCGTCGCCCCACGCCGCGTAGGCGCTGCCCTCACCGTCGGTGCCGAGCGCGTCGCTCTGACAGAGCTTCTTCTCGGCCGCCTGGAACGTGAGGCCCGGCCAGAGGTCTCCGCCCGCGACGTCGAGGCCCGCGAGGAAGCGCGGCGGCTTGAGCTCCTCGTTGACCATCTGCGCCCACGCCTTCTGCTTGTCGGCGCCCGAGCAGAGCTCTTGGCGCGACGTGCCGCCGAAGTCGTCGCCGAAGCCGTTCTTCGACGGATCGACGGCCGGGGGCGTCTCGCCGTTGTTCCAGCGATCGCCGGCGCCCTCGGGCGCGGGGTCGTAGATCTGGTCGGGGCCGTCCTCGCATCCGCTGAGCGCGAAGGCGAGGGTGGTGGCGAGGCAGAGGCTGACTTTTCGCATGGAGTCCTCGTGGTTCGTGTCGATGGAACACGTGTGCCGTCGCGGTCGCCCCCAGAGGGAAGGGGCGCCGTTGCCTCCTGCGCGTCACGCGCGAGAGGTGCTCGGAGTGCTCAGGCCGTCGTCAAAGAGTGCGTCAGAAGGTTCCCCCCAGAATCGGAACGAAGAGCGCCGGCGCCGACGGGGCGGCGGCCTTGATGGTGGGCTGCGGTGCGAGGCCCTTCGACGGGCGGGCAGGGGCGACGTTGCCGCGCACCTTGGTCTCGCGGTTGCCGAGCACGATCGAGCCGCCGGCGATGCCGAGCGCCGTGCCCGCGAGCGTGAGCGCGGTGCCGATGATCATCGCGTCGGTGAAGCCGTTGTGCGTGACGCCGTCGTCGGGCATCGGCCCTCGGTCGGCCTGACCGACGGCCAGCGTCGCGACGCCAGCGCCGAGCGCCGCGATGCCGCCGCCGAGGAGCGTCCAGCCGATCACGCTCCCGCGCTTGCTCGCGGGCCGGACGGTGACGGTGAGGTCGGTCTTGCGGGACGCGTCGAGGTAGAACGCCTTCGACGGACGACTCCCCGCGACGCGATACGCCACGGCGGCCGACACCGACACATCGCACGGCGACGTGCACACCAGCTCGCCCGTGTCGACGCGCTCGATCGCGACGACGCTGGGCGACTCGACGTGGAGCTTCACGGTGAGATCGTCGGCGTCGCGCGCGGGCCGGTCTTCGCTCGTCGCGGGGGCTTGGCTCTTCGCGGGCTCCGCGGGCGCGTCGCTCGTCGCGGGGCCTTGGCTCGTCGCCGGCTCCTCACCCGTGGGGCGCGCCGCGGCGGTCGCGGAGGCGCGCGGCGCTTGGTCCGGCTCGCCGGGCGCAGCGGCGTCGTCCGCGCGTGCGTCGGGCGCCGCGAGCGAGGCGGCGAGGGCCGCGCAGAGGAAGAGAAACGATGACGAGATGGTTCGACGCAATGGGCACCCCCGAAATGCCGCGGCGTCTTTCGTCATACGGACCGGCATGTCAAAGGCTAAACCCCCACTGAGGCCTACTTTTCTCACTTTTGCCTACATGCGGGATCGCGGGAGCTGAGACCTCGCGCAACGTGTCGGTAGGTTACGTGCGCTCCTGCGGCGCGAGCGACGCACCAGGGCGTCGGTGCCTGCGGCCCGCGTGCATCATGCACATCACGCCGTCGTCGACGCATCGGACGAGGTGCGGCGCGCGCGCGCGAAGATACATGTAGATACAAGGGTTTTGGGCCCCGGCGCGGCCTGGCGACGTCGTCCTCGACGTGTCAGGCTCGCGCCATGATCGCGCCCCGCTCCTTCGCGACCGCCGCCGTCGTCGCCTCCGCCCTCCTCTATTGCGCGTGCGACAAGTCCACGCCGCCGGAGGCCCCCGCGCCCACGCCTCCCGCCGCGGCAGACGCGGGCGCGCCCGAGCCCGCGGCCACGCGTGGCGACGATGCCGGCGCGAGCGGCGCGAGCACCAAGGGCGACGCGTCGGCGTATTACCCGGGGAGCCGCGACAAGCCGCAGTGATCGTCGACCTCGGCGAGCGTCACAGCTTGCAGCGTGTGGCCTCCTCGCCCGAGTCAGCCCGCGCGTCGGGACGCCAGCCGAAACGCGGCTCGATCCGGCCCTCGAGCGCGTCGGCGCACCACTCCCCGACGAGCGGCGCCATCTTGAAGGCGTGGCCCGAGCCGCCGGCGGCGACCACGAGCCCGTCGCGGTCGGGGTCGGGCGCGATCCAGAAGTGTTGGTCGGCCGTGTCGCAGTAGAGGCACACGCGCGTCTTGGCGATCGGGGCGGCCGCGAGCGGCGGGAACGCGCGGGCGACGAACGCGCGCATCGCGTCGAGCTCGGCGTCGGTGACCTGGCGCTCGCCCGACTCGGGGTGCATCTCTCGCCCCGGTCCGTGATGCGCGATCTTGACGACGCCGCCCGTCGCCGGAAAGCCGTAGTACCCCGTCTGGGCGATGTCGGCTCCGAACACCGGGAACACGCGCGCGTCGAACGCCCCGAGGTCCGCGGGCGCCAGGTGGAAGACGGGCTGACCCACGCCGCGCAGGTGCGGCGCGAGCCAAGGCAAGAGGTGGGGCGTCCACGCGCCCGACGTGACGAGCACCGCGTCGCCGTTGAGGCGGGTGCCGTCCGCGAGCACCACGCCGGTGACGCGGCCGTCGCTCTCGATCAGTTGCGTGACGGCCGATCGCGGCGCGAGCGCCACGCCCGCGTCGACCGCCTCGGCCACGAGCCGCGCGACCACCGCGCCGCTGTCGACCCACCCGCCGGCGGGGTTGTAGTAGCCGTCGACGAAGAGCTCGGCGTTCCAAGCGGGGAACCGGGCGCGCACGGCGCTCGCGTCGAGGCGCTCGACCGCGTGACCGCGCCGCGTCAGCACCTCGAGGCTGTCGTGCTCGAAGCCGCCCGGGGAGAGCACGCCGCGAGAGAGGAACAGCACGCCGGTCTCGTAGAAGAGCGGCGCATCCCACGCCGCGTTCCAGCGGCGCCACCCGTCGAGCGCCCGCTCCGTCCACTGCATGTACGTCTCGTCGGCGCCGTACTCGAGGCGGACGACCTTGCTGATATCGGTCGACGCGGCGAGCGGGTGGGGGAGCGGTCCAGGGTCGAGCAGCGTGACCGCGCGGCCACGGCGGCGGAGCGCGAGCGCGGCCGTCACGCCGAAGATCCCTGCGCCGACGACGAGCGTGGTCATGAGGCGACCGATGGTATGCCGCGCGCGCCCGAAGGGCGGGGTGAATCGGAGGCTCGGCTCGACCGGTCTCCGTGCTAGCGTGCCGCAAATCATGGCCCTCGAGCTCCTCGCGCCTTGCCCCCCGTTCTCCTTGCCCGGTACCGACGACCGCACCCACACGCTCGACGACTTCGCGTCGTCCAAGCTCCTCTGCGTGCTCGTCTCGTGCAACCACTGCCCGTACGTCATCGCGTACGAGGACCGCATGGTGGCGCTCGGCCGAGAGTACGGGGCCAAGGGCGTCGGCTTCATCGCCGTCAACGCCAACGACGCGACGCGCTACCCCGACGACGCCATGCAGCCCATGAAGGTGCGCGCTCGCGAGAAGGGCTTCCCGTTCCCGTACGTCCGCGACGACAGCCAGGAGCTCGTCCGCGCGCTCGGCGCCCGCTTCACGCCCGAAGTGTTCGTCTTCGACGAGGCCCGAAAGCTCCGCTACCACGGCCGCATCGACGACAACCACCGGGACGCCTCCCGGGTCTCGTCGCACGATCTCCGGGCCGCGCTCGACGCCCTGCTCGCCGGGGCCGAGCCCCCCGTCGCGGAGACCGTCGCCTTCGGCTGCAGCGTCAAGTGGAAGTGACTTCCCCACCGGCCCCGGCCGGTCTCTGATACGTTCAGCGCGATGAGCACCGAGCAGAACGGCAGCGGGCTTTCGCTCTTCCGCGCGGGGAGCGGGGGCGGCCGCGGGCCGAGCGCGTACGCGCTGTTCAACCCTCCCCCGGTCGACAAGGTTGCGGTCGAGGAGCGCGCGGCGGCGCTCGCCACGCGATCGATCAAGAAGGCCGCCAAGGTCGCCGGCCTCAAGCTGGCCGTCTCGATGATGGACCTGACGACCCTCGAGGGCAAAGACACCCCCGGCAAGGTCCGTCAGCTCTGCCAGAAGGCGATGCGACCGCTCGACAGCGACCCGTCGATCGGCCCGTGCGCGGCCATCTGCGTCTACCCGAACCTCGTCCCCGTGGCCAAGGCGACCCTCGCGGGGTCGACGGTCAAGGTGGCGAGCGTGGCGACGGCGTTCCCCAGCGGACAGTCGCCCCTGTCGATCAAGCTCGACGACACGCGGCGGGCTGTCGAGCTCGGCGCCGACGAGATCGACATGGTGATCGACCGCGGCGCGATGCTCACCGGCGACTACGCCAAGGTCTTCGACGAGATCGCGGCGACCAAGGAGGCGTGCGGCGCGGCCCACCTCAAGGTGATCCTCGAGACGGGCGAGCTCGGGTCGTACGACGTCGTACGCCGCGCGAGCGATCTCGCGATCGCCGCCGGCGCGGACTTCATCAAGACGTCGACCGGCAAGATCCAGCCGGCGGCCACGTTGCCCGTCACGCTCGTGATGCTCGAGGCCATCCGCGACTACTACTACGCGTCGGGCCGCCGCATCGGCATGAAGCCCGCCGGCGGCGTGCGCACCGCCAAGCAGTCGCTCCAGTACCTCGTGCTCCTGCGCGAGACGCTCGGCGACGCGTGGCTCACGCCCGACCTCTTCCGGTTCGGCGCGAGCGCGCTCCTCAACGACGTGCTCATGCAGCTCGAAAAGGAGCGCACGGGCGCGTACCAGGCGTCCGAAGACTTCTCCAAAGACTGATGGCAAGAGGGCAGAGCACCATGGGCCAGATCACCCGTTCCGAGAAGGACAGCGTGGAGAAGCGCTCGAGCGCGGCGCTCGATTTCGGCGCCGCGTGGGAGTACGCGCCGGCGCCCGAGGCGACCGACCACATCCGCATCGACCCGAAGTACGAGCTGTTCATCGGCGGTAAGTGGCGCGCGCCGCGAGCCGGCAAGTACTTCCAGACCATCAGCCCGAGCACCGAGCAGGTGCTCGCGGAGGTGGCCGAGGCCGGCGCCGAGGACGTCGACGACGCGGTGAAGGCCGCGCGCCAGGCGTACGACAACGTCTGGTCGAAGATGCGCGGCGCAGAGCGTGCAAAATACATCTTTCGCATCTCGCGCGCGATCCAGGAGAAGGCGCGCGAGCTCGCGATCGTCGAGTCGATGGACGGCGGCAAGCCCATCAAGGAGTCGCGCGACGTCGACGTGCCCCTCGCCGCGGCGCACTTCTTCTACCACGCGGGTTGGGCCGACAAGCTCGACTACGCGTTCCAGGGGCGCCCGCATCGCCCGCTCGGCGTCGCCGGCCAGATCATCCCGTGGAACTTCCCGCTGCTCATGGCCGCGTGGAAGATCGCGCCCGCGCTCGCGTGCGGCAACACCGTGGTGCTCAAGCCCGCCGAGACCACGCCGCTCACGGCGCTGCTCCTCGCGCAGATCATCGAGGAGTGCGAGCTGCCGCCCGGCGTCGTGAACATCCTCACGGGCGCCGGCGCCACGGGCGCTGCCATCGCGTCGCACCCCGACGTCGACAAGATCGCGTTCACGGGCTCTACGGGCGTCGGCAAGCGCATCCAGAAGTCCATCGCCGGCACCACCAAGCGCCTCACGCTCGAGCTCGGAGGCAAGGCCGCGAACATCGTCTTCGGCGACGCGTCGCTCGACCAGGCCGTCGAGGGCATCGTCCGCGGCATCTACTTCAACCAGGGGCACGTGTGCTGCGCCGGCTCGCGCCTGCTCGTCGAAGAGTCGGTCCACGACGTCATCGTCCGCAAGCTCAAGGACCGGATGATGACGCTGCGCCTGGGTGATCCGCTCGACAAGAACACCGACGTCGGCGCCATCAACTCCAAGATGCAGCTCGGGAAGATCCGCGAGCTCGTCGAGGCCGGCGAGCAAGAGGGCGCCGAGCGCTACAGCGCGCCGGTCAAGCTCCCCGAGAAGGGCTACTGGTTCCCGCCCACGTTCTTCACCGGGGCTGGTCAGTCGTGCCGCATCGCGCGCGAAGAGATCTTCGGCCCGGTGCTCACCATCATGACCTTCCGCACGCCCGACGAGGCGATCGAGAAGGCCAACAACACCATGTACGGCCTCTCGGCGGGTATCTGGACCGACAAGGGCTCCAAGATCTTCCACATGGCGACGCGCCTCAAGGCCGGCGTCATCTGGGGCAACACGTACAACAAGTTCGATCCGAGCTCGCCGTTCGGTGGCTACAAAGAGAGCGGCTTCGGTCGCGAGGGCGGCCGACAGGGGCTCCTCGCCTACACGGACGTGGAGTGACGGCGATGGAAGGCAAGAAGAAGACGCAAGAGGCCGAGCGCACCTCCGACAGGCCGAGCGTGACGGGCGACGCGCCGATGACGCGCGGCGAGTCGCGCGGCAAGGCCAAGGCGCGCTTGCGGGTCGCCAAGGCCTACAAGATGTACGTCGGCGGAGCGTTCGTCCGCAGCGAGTCGGGCCGTTACTTCCAGGTCGAGAGCGCCAAGGGCCACGCCGACGCCGACGCCGACGTCGTCAACGTGCCGCGCGGCTCGCGCAAGGACGTGCGCGACGCCGTGCTCGCGGCCAAGAACGCGCTCGGTGGCTGGGAGAAGCGCACGCCCTTCAACCGCGGTCAGATCCTCTATCGCCTCGCCGAGGTGATGGAGTCGCGGCGCGCCGAGCTCGTCGAGTCGATCGCGCGCGCGGGCGGCGCGCTCGAGGACGCCGAGCGCGAGGTCGAGGCCGCCATCGATCGCGCGGTGTACTACGCCGGGTGGGCCGACAAGGTGAGCGGCGTGGTCGCGTCGCACAACCCCGTGAGCGGACCCCACTTCGGCTTCAGCCTCCCCGAGCCCATGGGCGTCGTGTGCGTGCTCGCGCCCGAGCGTCCTTCGCTGCTCGGTCTGCTGTCCACGACGCTGCCCGTGATCACCGGCGGCAACACGTGCGTCGCCCTCGCGAGCGCCGAAGACCCCCGCACCGCCATCGTGTTCAGCGAGTGCCTCGCCACGAGCGATCTGCCCGGCGGCGTGCTCAACGTGCTCACCGGCCACGCCGACGAGCTCGCCCCCGTGATGGCCAAGCACCGCGAGGTCATCGCCATCGACGCGTGGCTCGTCGACGCAGACCTGCGCGCCAAGGTGCAGGCCGAGGGCGCCGACAACGTCAAGCGCGTCAAGGTTCGCGTCCCGATGGACCCCGACAGCTGGCTCGACGAACGGCGCGGCCAGGGTCTGTCGTGGATCGAGCGCCACCTCGAGACCAAGACCGTGTGGCACCCGATGGGTGTGTGAGAGGGCAGACCATGGCGAGCGTGCACGACTTCACCGTCAAGACGATCATGGGCGCGGACAAGTCCATGAAGGGCTACGCGGGCCGCGTGCTGCTCATCGTCAACGTCGCGTCCGAGTGCGGGTACACGCCGCAGTACAAGGGGCTGCAAGAGCTGCACGAGCGCTACGATGCGCGCGGGCTCTCGGTGCTGGGCTTTCCGGCCAACGAGTTCGGCGCGCAGGAGCCCGGCACCGACGACCGCATCCAGCGCTTCTGCCAGGAGCGCTACGGCGTCACGTTCGGGATGTTCTCGAAGATCGTCGCCAAGGGCGCAGGCATCTCGCCGCTCTTCGCGCACCTGACGTCGTCGACGGGCGGCGACATCAAGTGGAACTTCACGAAGTTCTTGGTCGGCAAGGACGGCGCGGTGCTCGGACGCTTCGAGCCCGCCGTCGAGCCCACGTCGGCCGAGCTCGTCTCGGCGATCGAAGCCGCGCTCGGCTGAACGGCCGCGGCCGCGTCAGGGGCGCGCCGTCGTCTGCGCTGCGAGGAGCGCGTCGTCGAGCGAGAGGCGTCCGTCGTAGAGCGCGCGCCCCACGATGGCGGCGTACGCGCCTCGCGCGGCGAGCTCGCGGATGTGGTCTGCGTTGCCCACGCCTCCGGACGCGATGACGGGGAAGGGGGCGCCGCGAGAGAGCTCGATCGTCGCCTCGACGTTGGGCCCCACGCCGGTGCCGTCTCGCGCGATATCTGTGTAGAGTACACCTCCAAGCGGCGCGTCCGCGAGCTCGCGCACGAGGGCGTCGGCGCGCTTGGTGCTCACCTCGAGCCAGCCGTCGGTCGCGACGAGGCCGTCTTTGGCGTCGACCGCGATGATGACGGTGTCGGGGTGCGCGCGGGCGATCTCGCGCACCAGCTCGGGGGTGCGTACGGCGGCGGTGCCGAGCACGACCCAACGCGCGCCGGCCGCGAGGTAGCCCTCGACGTGCTCGCGCGTGCGCACGCCCCCTCCGACCTGCACTTCGCCCCCGCCCGCGGAGAAGGCCGCCACGACCTCGCGGACGAGGCCCTCTTGCGCCAGCGCCCCGCGTCGCGCGCCCTCGAGGTCCACGACGTGGAGGCGGCGCACGCGCGCGGCGAGCTCGGCGGCGAGCCGAGGCGGATCGTCGTGGAAGACCGTGACCTCGTCGTACTTGCCTTGGTGCAAGCGCACGGCCTTGCCGTCGAGCAGATCGATGGCGGGGATGACGATCATCGGAGGCTCCGGAGCGCGCGCGAGAGGAGCTCGAGCCCGGCGCGCTGGCTCTTCTCGGGGTGGAA
>JAGQJA010000799.1 GCA_020430845.1 Myxococcales bacterium | reverse complement strand
GGGTTGATGTCGCGCGAGCCGTGGACGGCGTCGACGCGGAAGTCACGCATGCCGGAGAAGTCGCCCACCTCGGGGATGCGCGCCGCCATGTTGACGCTGGCCGACGCGCCCGCCGTCGTCACGTACACATCGCAGTAGTTGGCGCCGAACCAGTCGTCGTCGCAGGTGTTGTCGCCGCCGTAGTGGTTCTCGATGCGCGACACGCGCACCTGCAGGCCCGGCCGCTGCGTCTCGAACGGGATGACCTTGTTCGTCAGCAGGTTGCCCTCGCGCGACCAGATCTGGTTGAGGTCGATCTGGAAGCGCGAGCCGCCGCTGAGCAGCCCGGGGGTGATGAACTTGATCCGGTTCTCGGTCTCCTCGCAGAGGAGGCGCCCGCGGTACTCCGAGCTCGCCGGGGTGCTCGCGTTGGGCGCGTTGTACATGCTCTGCTGGACGTTGCGGTTGGGGTCGACAGAGTAGAGGTGAAAGGTCTCCTGCCCGCGTCCCGTACGCGAACAATTGACTGTGCCGCCCTCGAATTCGACGACGACCTCCTGCAGGCCTCGCGGGACGTTCGTCGCCGCCTCGGACGGCGTGACGCTCTTGACGCGGAAGGTCCCCTGGGTGGGCGGCGCCGGCTCGTCGGCGAGCACGATGGCGGTGGCGGGCGGCGCGGCGACGTTGACGTTGGCCGCGAACAGGGCCCGCTCGAGCACGAGAGGCCCTGCGGCGGCGAGGTCGAGCGCCGCGGTACGCGCGCTCTTGACGTACACGACGCCGAACTGCGCGGGGCGCTCCTTGCACGAGAAGCCGGCGGTCGATCCGGAGCAGGGCTGCCACCGGCCGCGCGGGTGATACGACTCGCCCGAGCGGATGTTCTCGCTCATCGCGAACGACAGCGTCTTCTTGTCGGCCGACATGCTCGCGCCGCTCCGCAGGTTGCGCGTGACGAAGCCCGAGCCGGACTTGCGCACCACGAGCACCTCGGTGGAGCCGAGCGGCACCTCGTTGGGCTCGAGCGCGCGGTCGAACGTGACGCGGAGCGTGTTGCCCGAGGCGCTACGCGCGACGACGCGCGGGGTCGTGCGCTTCTTCACCACGGTGCCGCCGCCACCACCGCCGCCGCCACCACCACCGACGACGATCGGCGGTACGGGGTCGACGCCGATGCGGCGCAGCTCTTCGGATTGGCTCTCGGGGTCTTCGTCGCCCACCTGCTGTGAGCAGGCGACGGCGAGGAGCGAGAGGGCGAGGACGGAGTACTTGGCGTGCGAGCGGAACATGGCGAGCTCCATGGGTTTCTTGGTTTCGAGTGGTTGTGGACATTCGGCGCCCGCGCGCGACCGCCCCCCTCGCCCGCCCCAGGGGCGATGGCGAGCGGCTGGCGCGAGCGAGGCCTCACGAGACGCCACATCGACGGCCTGCGCCGGCCCGTCGGGGCTCGGCGCGCCCGCCTGCGCGGGGCCGTCACGTCGTCGCGTCGTTCGTTGTCGTCGGGTACTCCGGGGCGCCCGCGACTCTGACACGCGCCCGTCGTTTTGTTCCGGCGCGCCATGATCGCGGCTTCATGCCTGTCAGCGCTGCCATGGGTCGAACGCGTGACCGCACGACAAATCCCGCGTTTGTCACGCAGGAGCGCGACGGCACGCCGGTTGCGATGTGCTCGATCCGGAGGGTCGACACACATGCGGAAGACGAGTCGGTGGGCGCTTTTGGGGATGACGATGGGGCTCTCGGTGATCGCCGAGGTGCGCGACGCGAGCGCGTGCGGAGGCTGCTTTCACCAGGCGCCACCTCCCCAGCAGCCGCAGCAGCCCCAGCAGCCCACCGAGGAGTCTTCGATGGTGAGCGACCACCGCATGGTCTTCAGCCTGTCCCGTCACCAGACGGTGCTCTGGGATCAGATCCGCTACAACGGCGACCCCAAGGAGTTCGCGTGGGTGCTCCCCGTGCGGCCCGGCACGCGCGTCGAGCTCTCGCGCGACGAGTGGATCGCCTCGCTCGACGCGACGACGCAGCCGACGATCCGACAGCCGCAGCCGCAGAACGTCGGCGGGTTCCAGGGCGGCTTCGACGGTCGCG
>JAGQJA010000109.1:31937-37134 GCA_020430845.1 Myxococcales bacterium | reverse complement strand
CGAGCACGCGCGTGACCCACGCTCGCATGCGCTCGCGCAAGCGCGCCGCCTTCTGCGCGCGCGCGACGAGGTGGCGCACGGCCGTCTGCTGCACGAAATTGAGCTTGGCGAAGAGGCGCGCCATCTCGGCGTCGGCCTGCGCCTTGGCGCGTGCCAGGTGAGGCTCCACGTCCGACGCCCCTCCACGCAGCGCGACCTGGACCATCTGCACGACGGCCGACGGGTCCTCCTTCCAGCGCGGCGTCGACAGCTCCGCCTCGCGCACGGCGCGATCGCCGTAGAGCTCGATGAAGTTGAGCAGCGCGCGACGCGTGGCGCCGTCGGGCACGTCGTCGATCGTGACGCCGTCGCGCTCGAGCACCTCTCGCGCCGCCTCTTCACGTCGCGCGAGGTTCACGATGCGCGAGATGCCGATGGCCGGCCGCGCGCTCTCGAGATCGCGGATGCCGCGCGTGAGCTCCCGCGCGAGGCGGTCGCCCTGGCCGTCGGCCAGCCGCGAGAGCAGCGTCGCGAGCGCGAGGTGGGAGCCCAGCGCGCTCGATGCGCACGTGAGCATCACGTTGCCCGTGCGCTCGAGGATGTCCTGCACGTCGCGGATGGTCCGCGCGAGCCCCTCGTCGGGCAGGATCGCGAGGTCGAGCGCGGCGTGCGTCTTTGCGGCGCGCTCCGCGTACGTCTCGAAGGTCGCGACGTGCTCGTCGAGGCGCATCTGCTCGCGCACGAGCCGGGCCGCGGTCAGCGGCAGGCGCGCGTAGAACCCGCCGTGCGACACGTCCGACACCTGACTCGCGAGCGCGTCCCCGCCCGACCCGCCGCCGAGCTCGACGAGCGTGCGCGGGTCGAGCCACGGCACCTGCGCGGCGATGCGCATGAACTCGCTCAGGTTCAGGTAGAACCGCCCGTGCACGTTGCCGACGAGCCGCGCGTTCTTGGGGACCGTGCAGCCGAGCGTGGCGAACGCGCGCCGAAAGCCCGACTCGCTGTAGTCACCGGCGACCGACCATGTGAACGGCGTCGCGACGCCCGGCAGCGCCTCGCCCACGTTGACGTTGCTCCACACCGTCTCGGCGTCGCCGCCCTCGGGGTAGCCGCGGCCCGTGACGTGGCGCGCCTGCACGATCCACACGCGGTCGCCCTCGCAGGCGAACTCGACGTCCCACGCCGCGTCCTCGATCTCCTCGAGGTGCCGCGCGATGCGCGTGAGCTCGGACACGTGCTCGGGCGAGAGGGCGGGCGCGTCGGGGTGCTCGGTCTCGGTCGTCGAGAGCGCGCCGTCGACCACGGCGACCGCGCGCGCCTTGTGCGCGATGGTCTGCTCGAGGACGGCGCCTTCTTCGGACACGCGGAGCATGTCGGGTGTGCTCACGCCGTCGACGACGGGCGAGCCGAGGCCGAGCGCCGCGTTGACGATGCGCTCGCGCGCCCCCGACGACGTGCGCGTGAACATCACCCCGGCCGCGGTGGCCCGCACGACCGGCTGGATGACGACCGCCATGCTCACGTCGCGTACGCCGTGTGTGGAAAGGTACGTGAGCACCCGGCCGCTGGCGACGGACGCCCAGACCTCGCGCACGGCCTGGGCGAGCGCCGTCGGCCCGTAGACGCCGAGCTTGGACTCGGCGAGGCCAGCCATCGACGCGAGCGCGCCGTCCTCGCACGTGGCGCTCGAGCGCACCGCGAAGCCCCACACGCTGGCCTGACCGTGCTCGCTCCAGAGGCGCGAGAGCGCGGCCATCAGCTCGTCGGGCATCTTGACCGTGAGCAGCTCGTGACGTGCGTCGGCGGCGCGCGCGTACACCGCGCGGCCCGTGGCGGCGCGCAGGAGCGATCGCGGCTCACACGCGGGAGGCAGCTCGCGCAGCGCCGCCGCGAACGCGCTCGCGGGGATGACCCACGTCTCGGGCACGCGAAAGCCGTTGCGCGAGAGCCACGCGAGGCGCTCCGCCTTTCCCCCCACGAGCTGCGCCGTCGCGTCCTCTGCCGCGAGCTGACCGAGCGGTACGAGCCACTCCGGCGTGGCGCGCCGCTTCTTGCCTCGTGCTTTCGGGACGGCCGCCTCGGTCATGTCGGCGGCCCGATTCTAGTGCAGCGGGCGCCGTTTCGCGCGTCGTCATTTCGTCACGAGTGCGAGAGGCGCCGATCGTGCCAGTAGAGCATCTCGATCGCGCCCGGACCCCGGTTGAACGGGTAGTCGTGCGGCCCAGGCACGAGCCGCATGTCGTGGCGCACGCCCGCGTCCTTCCACGCGCGCGACGTCGCGTGGATCGCGGCCTTGAAATAGTCCTTGTCGCTCGTGAGCAGGCGCAGCGCGAGCGTGGGGTTCTTGGCGCGGGCCGCGCGAGCCAGGGCCGTGAGCTCTTCTGTCTGATCCTCGCCGATGGCCGCCTGCAGCGAGCCCACCGCGCCGAACGCCTCTGGGTGCGTCAGACCCGCGCGCAGCGCGACGGCCCCGCCGAGAGACACGCCGTCGATGCCCGTCGCGGCCGCGGTGGTGAGCGCGGGCGTCTCGCGGCGCACGCGCGGAAGGAGCGTGTCGACGATGAACCGTGCGTACGGCGCGATGGCCTCGGGCTTTCTCAGCTCGAGGTCCGGCAGGTAAGGGCACGCGACCACGAGCCCTCCGAAGGGCGTCTTGCCGAGGTCGTCGTTGATGGCGCGCTTGCGAGCGTCGTCGACGAAGCCCTCGAAGTCGGCGTCGACGAGCGGCGGCGCGCACATGCGGCCGTAGGCGCGCACGAGCGCGTAGTCCTTGGGCCACCCCATCGCGCCGAGCGCGGGCCCCTTCATCGCCTCGCCGCGCCCGTGGAGCGCCACGAGCACCGGAAACTTCACGTCGGGTGGTGCCCACGTGGGCACGAGCACGGCGGCGCGCATCCCGTCGCCCATGTCCCACTCTCTCAGCTCGACCTCGCCGCGCGGACCGAGCACGGTGGCGTCGCGGGGCGTGGTGACGGGCGCTGGAGTCGGCGGCGCGGGGGGCGTGGGCGCCTTCTGATCGCGGCGCGAGCAGGCGGCGACGAGCGCGCCCGACAGGAACGTGCGCCGCCTCAACCGCTCACTCCTCCGGCGGCTGCGGGGCCTTGCCGGTGGCGCTGCGCACGAGATCGACGAGCGCGGGATCCTCGGCGACGCGCGCCCTGAGCATCGAGCGGATGCTCTCGAGATCCGCCTTGGGCAGCCCCTCGAGACCTCGCGTCGCCTCGTCGACCTTGAGGTCGACGTATTGCTCGACGCCGATCTCACCCGCGCGCAGTCGCCCGAGCGGCGACGTCGCGTCGACCGTGGTGGTGGCCTCGGTGGCCTTGACCTCGAACGGACGCTCGACGGCGTCTGCCGCCTTGGGCGCCGTCGCCCCCGTGGGCGCGCCTACTCCCGGCGCTCCCCCGCCTTTTCCGATTCCATCGATGCCCATGCCGACCTCCTGATCCTATCACTGACGGTCGCTGTCGTGGCGCGCTTGGCGCGCAGATTGGCTGGAGGCGGGCTACGAGCACGCGCCTCGGATCAACGAATGTTGCCGATGGCGGTCTTCACGGTGTCGTGCTCGGCCTTCATCACGTTCGAGAGCGCGGTGAACGAGCGGTTCTGCGCGTTCACGGCCTCCTGGATCTTGAGGTAGTAGATGTTGAGCTCCGCGCTCTGGGCGATCGACGAGTCGAGCCCATCGGCGCCTCCGCCCGTCACGCCCGTCGCGCCCGTCGCGCCGGCCGAGGTGGACGTGATCCCCGGCACCCCCGAGGTCATCGACGAACCGCGGCCGACCGCGGACGCCAGCGGGCCCTCGGGGCCGCCGCCGGAGCGGACGGACATCGGCATGCCGACCGACGGGCTGCGGCCTGCGGCGTCGCGCAGCGCGACCGCCATGACGGGCGAGCCCGGCAGCGAGCTCATGGCCGTCTCGGCGCCGCGCACGAGGGTACGCGAGAGCACCTGAGAGAAGTGACCGGCGGTGGGGTTGGTCGGCGTCGGGCGCGGGGCCGTGGTGGCAGCGGCGACGTCGGCGCGGGGGGTGATTCGGTTCTCCATGTGCCCCCGTTCGACCCCCGCCGCGGGCGGTTGCGAGAAAGTTCGCGCGCGCCTCACTTGCAGCGCAAGCGGCACTCCATCGTCGCGTCGAACTTACAGAAATGACTCGACAATCCGGGGATCATGCCCGTCGGGCCCGTGCACGAGAAGCGGCAGCCCGTGGGCGTCGGCTCGGCGACCGCCGCGTAGCCCTGGCTCCGGCACGGACCGTCACCACAGATGGCGCGGTCGATGTGGCAGCGATCGAGCTGGTAGTCGGGCGGGCACGCCCACTCGCGCTTGGTCGTCTCGTAGCGTGGCTTGTACCCCTCACCCGAGTCCACGTGCTCGGAGCGCGAGATCACCGGCTTGCCCGTGCGCACCCGCAGCTCGACCTTGGTGCTGCGCGCGCGAGGGGTGACCGGCGCGTCGGGATCGGCGGGGAAGAGCTCGACGACCTCTTCTCGCGCCTGCTCCTCGCAGCCCGTCACCTCACCGAACGGCTCCCACGTCACGGGCACGTCCGCCGTCCCGCGCGCCGGCACGCTGAACATGCGTCGCCCGACGACCGCGCTCAGCTCGAACGAGGCGCGGTTGACGATGTGCAAGAGGCGCGTCTGCTCTTGGCCGTACGGCACCGTCGCGAAGTCGAGGTGCTTGGGGCTCACCTCGGGCTCGGGGAACGCCAGCTTGCACACGTCCGAGAGCGGGTAGACCGCGTACGCGAGGGGCACGGGGTTCTTCACGCGGAACGTGAGGCGCTTGCCGGCCGTCTCCGGTCGCTCCGCGCCGTCGAGCCCGTCGACCTCGAGCCCGCCGATCGTCGTCTGCGTGATGCGCGCGTCTGCGGTGGCGAGCTTGCCCTTGATGAAGTCGAGCGCGCGCCCACGCACCTCGGCCGCCGTCGCCTCCATCTCGTACGAGAGCATGCCGCCCACCTTCACCGCGCCGATGAAGTGCGTGGCGCGCCCGCACGCGCAGGCGTTCCCTTCGAACGTGACGTCGGGCGACGCCGAGAAGAACTGCGGGTCGAGGTCTCGCACGAACGCGATGGCCACGAGGCTCACGCGGTGCTTGGCGTGCTCGCCGCCGGCGCTCAGGTACGGGCCCAGGTTGGCGTCGGCCGAGACGAGGTGTCGATCGATCGTGACGCCCACGAAGCTGAAGTCGACGGTCGATGCGTCGACCTTGG
>JAGQJA010000109.1:25435-31772 GCA_020430845.1 Myxococcales bacterium | reverse complement strand
GAGCACTCTCCGCGCGCGAGTCCCGCGCAGGGGCTCTCGCGCGGCGACGTCGCGTTCGCGGGCGGCGTCGTGGGAACAGTCGGCGGCGCGGGGCACGCCGAGACCAGCGCACCGAGGACCCATGCCAGCCCGCCGAGCCGCCAGCGCATCACCTTCTCCAGTCGACCACCGCGCGTCGCGCGCGCTTGTCGACGTCGGTCGGTCCGTCGTCGTTGAAGTAGAGGACGCCGTCGCGCAGGTGGAGCACGACGTCCATCGAGGGTGGCCCCGACAGCGGCACGAGCGCCGTGGCGCGCTCGGTGTCGCCGTCGAGCGTCGCGGCGTCGAGCACCACGCGATCGCGTTCGGCGCGCGCGACGACGGCACGAAACCCCGCGCCGTGGGGCTCGAAGGCGACCGACGACGCCGCGCCTTCGCCCGCGAGCGGGAGGCGCTTCGACGGCCCGCGTGGCTTGCCGGTCGCGTCGAGGCGCACGTGCATCGCGCCGTAGCCGGCGGCCGAGGGCGAGACCGCTCCGGCGGGCGCCTCTTCGATCCACGCGACGCGGACGCCGTCCCCGTCGGGGGCGAGGCGCGGCGTGCGTGAGTGGGCGGCGGTGGCGGCGAGGCGGACCTCGTCGAGCGCGCGCTTGGCGTCGCGGTCCTTGACGGCCGTGACGAAGACGTCGCTCCGCCCGTAGCGCGCGTTCTCGCGCGGGTCGGCCCACGCGAGCCAGACGAGGCCGCCGTGGGCCAACGCGACCAGATCGCTCGCGTCGCCGGGCGCCTTGGTGATGCGCTCTTCGCGTGAGTTGCGCTCGAGCTGCGGGCTCACGCGCGCGGCGTACACCTCGCCGTTGCCGTCGCGCGTGTCGACCCACGCCACGACGAAGCCGCTCCCGCTCCACACGATCGCGACGTCGCTCGCGTCGCCCCGGCTCGTGGTGAGCTGGATGTCGTTGGTGCGCTTGCCCTTGCTGTCGAGGCGCGTGACGTGCACCTCGGGGTGCCCGTTCTCTCGCGCGACCCAGGCGATCGCGCCGCCCGTCTCCTTGCCGCCTGCCGGCGCGATGGCCACGCCGCCCACGGGGAGCGCGCGCGTGGAGATCACGATGGGCTTCGTGGCGGTGCCGTCGGGCGCGACGATGCGTGTCGCGACGCGCGCGCCCGACTTTCCCGAGCCGTCGGTGGGGACGCCGAGCGTCGCCATGACGAGCGCGTCGCCGAAACGCGCGCTCCCGACCGCGATCAGGCTCTCGCTCGCCTGGAGCGTCTGCGTGCTGGTGATACGAGGCGCATCTTCGGCCGGCGCGGCCGGCGTCTCGGGCGCGACCATGTTCACGCGCGGCGCGATCTCGAGCGCGGTCACGTGCGCGGGGGTCTCGCGATCGGTCGCCAGCGCGAGGCACTGCTCGTCGTGGCACGAGAGGCCCCACGTGGTCGCCGCGACCTCGTTCGTCAGCGACAGCAGCTCGGTCTGCACCGCGACCCCGCGCCCGTCGATGCGCAGCAACGTCGGCGCCACGATGGGCTCGCACGGCTCGCCTTTGGGGACCGCCTCGGGGGCGCACCCGGGCATGGGCCCCATCACCGCGAAGCCGCCCTTCGTCGCCGCGAGCTCGGGCCGCGTGTCGGCCTGCACCTTGAACGTGGCGGGGCGCCCGCGCACGGTGAGGCCGTCGGGCCCCGAGACCACGTGCCCGAGGTGCACCACACGCATCGGATCGCGGCCCAGCGTGCTGTCCCACATCACGGCCGTCCCGGCGCCGCCGGCCGCGAGGCCGAGCAGGCGCGCGCCGCCGCGACCCTCTACCAGCACGGTCTGGGAGACCTCGTCACGCGCAGTGACGCGCGCGGCGCTCACGCGCGTCTCTTCTGCCGCGCGGTCGGTCCACGCGACCACGAGCTCGCCCGCGGCGTGCACCGCCTCGAGGTCACCCCACACCTGCGTGCGCGGGCTCAGCACGATCGGCGTGCCCGACGGAGCGCCCGTCGCGTCGAGGCGCAAGAGGTCGATCTCCTTGTCGTCGGCGTCGACCGTGCGCTTTGCGGCCTTGGCCGCCTTGGCGTTGCCCGGCGCTGCGCGCGCGATCACCAGCGCGGCGCCGTCTCGATCGGCCGACGCGTGCCAGTTCGTGACGCCCACGGCCACGCGCGTGGGCGAGCCCTTCACGCGACCTTCGGGCACGAGCAGCGCCGCGACGAGGTTGGCGTCGCGGTCGCGCGTCTCCTCGGCCCACATGCACAGCGCGCCGTCACGCGTCGGGACCACGTCCGTCCACACGATGTCGTCGTCGGTGTGCGCGATCTCGATCGGCCGGGCGCGGGGCATGCCGTCGTCGCGCACCGACATCGCCCACAGGGCCTTGCCGCGGTCGGTCAGCGTCATCCACGCGATCACGAAGCCGCCCGCGCTCCCGCCGCTCGGCCGCACGACCAGGTTCGACGTCTGTAGAGGTACGTCGGCCAGCGCGAGCACGCGCCCGACCGGCGCCCCGTGCGTGTCGAGCGGTTGCAGGAGCAGGCGCCGCGCCGATCCGGCGCCGGCGGTGATCCACGCGGCCACGCTCGCGCGCACCGCCCCGCCGTCGACGCGGCGCGATACGAGCGGCCCGATGGCGCGCGCGTGCACCGCGGCGAGCCCGTGCAGCGTCAGCGCCCCTCGCTGCAGCGCGGGCTTGGGCGCGACGCTGCGCGCGGGAGGCGCCTTGGCGAGCTTCTGGGGCTTGGAGCTGCACGCCCCGATCGCGGTCGACGCGAGCGCGACGAGCGCCCAGAGGCGCCAGGCGCGGCGCGCGCTCCTCAAAGTTGGATCTCCTCGTACGTGCGCGTGATCGTGATGACGCCCGCGTGCGATCGCGGGAACGGCGCGTCCTTGAGCGCGTCGCGCACGCACGCGAGCAGGGGTGGGTCGGCCGGCTGTTTGCTCGCGAGCTTGACGCCGATGAGGTGACCCTCTTGATCGATGCCGAACTCGATGGCGACGCGCGAGTGCGGATCGCCTCGCCGCTGGCGCGCCGCGCGCACGCACAGACGGATCGCGTCTCCCTTGCCGTCGACCGCGTCGCTGACGAGCTGCGTCGCCTCGGCCGAGGACGCGGCGAACGGGCGCTCGGCCGGTCCGGCGTCCGCGACGGAGGCGTCGGCGTTCGGCGCCGCGGCGGCCGCCTGCGGACCCGGCGTCTTGCCCGCGCACGCGGAGAGCCAGGTCGCGGCACCCAACAAAGCGCATCCCATGGCCACACCTACACCGCGCATCGTCACGCTATTCCTCCACGCGCGACCTTAGCAGGGCCCGCGGTCAGATGCGCCACCCGCGGCGCCCGTGCGCGTCACGAAGTGCGGAGCAGACGTCGGATGTGCTGCTTCTCCCATACGAGGGCGCGCTCGTAGTTGCGGAAGAGGCGCTCGCGCTCGAGGAACTCGGGCGGATGCAGGTTGCGCCGCCCGTTGCCGCGCGTGGCCGGCATCACGTGGTGCAGCATCTCGTGGTAGAGCACGTACGCGATGAAGTAACGCGGCACCCAGGCGCGATCGAGCACCGGGTGGATGCGAATGAGCTTCTCGAGGGCGTTGTAGCTGCCGAGGCGGATGGCCTTGCGCGCGACGCCGGCGCGCCGCGGTCCGCGACGGCCCCAGGTGACGAGCGCGTTGACGGTGCCGTCGAAATACCGCGCGTTGACCTCTTGCGAGATCGCCATGAGGTCGTGGTGCGCGCCGCGCGTGTGGATCGGGATCGCGCGGGGCCGGCGGCGAGCCAGCCGCGAGGCGTTGTCCTCGATGAAGCGCCCGATCTTGGCGCTCGCCGACTTGTCGCCGCGGACCACGTAGCGCACCAACGCGTCGATGATCGACGCGGGCGCGTCGAGGAACATGTGGTGGACGCGCGCGTGCAGCACCCCGCGCTTGGACGAGTGGGAGATGATCGAGTGGCGGTTGTCGGTGATCGACAGGACGACCGGCCCGGGGAAGGCCGCCTTGAACCGCCGCTCGAGCGCCTGGCGCGCTCCCTCGTGCACGAAAAGCTGTGGAGAAGCTGAGGGGAAGACGAGGGCGAGCTGTGCGCTCACGCGGTCCGGCACCCGGATCGCGGCAGAGGCGACGGTCGGCTTCGCAAGCGCAGCGTTGCCCCGCGTCCACCGCGGAGCGAGCCACGAATCGATGCTCACGGAGCGTGCGCCCATATGCCGGTTAATGGGGGGTAAAGGCCACGCCCCGGGCTGTCAAGGAGCCACAAAAACACCTAATAAGTCATGGACTTAGGTGTGGGGGCGCGAGCCCTCACATGGGGTAGGCTCGTGTATGTATGTGTAGAGAAAAACGAGGCGGTCCGAAGTTGCTTGACGGGCCCTCGCCGCGGCCACAGGGCCCCGTGCCGCGCGTGGTCAGTCCTGTTGCCAGGTGAGCGTCTTGGGCTCGAGCACGAAGCGCGGTTTGGTCGCGATGGGACGCCCCTGCACACCCGCGGGCGCCTCGCTCACCGAGATGCCGACGACCATGGCCTTCTGCATGCCCTGCGCGGGCGCGCGTCCGACGAGCTCCTCGACGAGCAGAGACAGGTCGGGCTCGTGCCCCACCAGCATCACGCGTCGTCGCTTGGCGGCGAACGCCTGCTCGACCAGCGCGTAGTTGCGACCGCCCGGGGCGATCTCGCGCCGGACCTCGAGCGTCCCGCCTCGATCGTCGAGCTTGGTGACGGCTGCCACGATCTCGGCCGTCTGTAGCGCGCGGGCGAGGGGGCTCGAGAGGATCGTCAGCGGCGACTCGTCCTTCGCGACCAAGGCGGCGGCCACGTTGCGGACCCTCTCCCTGCCCGCGGTCGTCAGGGCGCGGTCTCCGTCACTGCCGCTCGCGGACGTGTCCTCCGCCGGCCCATGGCGCATCACGTAGAGCTTCATGCCGAAGATGATAGTCGCAGGCGGGGCTCATCCGCCCGCAGAGAACGCGCGCGCGTAGCTCTTGTAGATCGACACGAGCGTCGTCGACCCGCTCGAGCCGTTGCTCGAGCACTGCTGGCCGCGCGTACCGACCCAAGGCGTGTACGTGTAGATCACGGCGGTCGCCTTGTTCTTTGGCTTGACCGAGCACGGGTCGAGCGTTCGTTTGCTCACGCCGACGCCCCATCCAGCGCGCGTCACGCCGCGCTCGGCGATCTCGTCGAAGTACGCCGACGTGAGGCGCCCCGCGCAGTCGATCTGCTTGGCGAAGCCAGACTCACCCGACGCGCAGCCGCCGCCGTCGGGGCACGCGCAGCCGGTGGCGGTGTCGAGGCCGCGCGAGCGCCCGCTCCCCACGAGGCTCGACTCGACCTGGATGCGCGCGAGCATGTAGACGGGGTTGATCTCGTAGCGCGTGCACGCGGCGTGGATGATTTCGGCCGCCGACTTTCCCGAGCGCGGGTCCTCGTAGCGCGCGAGGTACGAGCCCTTGGACTCGAGGAAGCCCTGCACGTCCGCGACCGTGATGGCGCGTCCTCCGCGCAGATCGTCGTCGGTCAGGAGCTGGTGGATGTCGTAGCGCTCGCGGACCGCGGCTTCGTCGTCGGAGACGGGCTCGTCGTCGACGTCGGTGGCGCAGGCGCCGAGCGAGAGCGCGAGCGCGGTGGCGCTGGCCAAGGCGAGGAGGCGACGCATACCTCCACCCACTGCATCCTACATGCCGAAGAAAGACCCCGAGGGATCACGCGGACTTACCGCGCTCGGCTGGTGGGGGAACGACCCACCTGGGCGCGCGCACGAACCAGGCACGCGCGCTTGCCGGCCCTCGCCGCCACGCGTCGGCGACGAGGGCCCGCCGCTCTGCAGGAGCGTCAGTTGGCGGACTTGCCCGGCACGATCGGGACGGCGGCCTTGCGGTCGTGCGCCTCGCCGTTCTTGGACGCCTTGGCGTCCTTGGCGTCCTTGTCCTTGCCGGACGGCGCGGCCTCGGCCTCGGGCGGCGTGGACCCCGCGCGCAGCACGTTGTGCTTGGCGAGCACGAGCGCCTCGATTTTCTCCATGATCTTGGGGTTCTGCTCGAGGTAGTTCTTGGCGTTCTCACGGCCCTGGCCGATGCGCTCGGTGCCGAACGAGAACCAAGAGCCGCTCTTCTCGATGATGCCGGCCTCGGTCGCCAGATCGATGAGGTCTCCCGTGCGGCTGATGCCCTGACCGTAGAGGATGTCGAACTCGACCTCGCGGAAGGGAGGCGCCATCTTGTTCTTCACGACCTTGACGCGCGTGCGGTTGCCGACCGAGGTGGGCTCCTTCTTGTCGCCGACGGCCTCTTTGATCTGGCCGATGCGGCGGATGTCGAGGCGCACCGACGAGTAGAACTTGAGCGCGTTTCCGCCCGTCGTCGTCTCGGGCGAGCCGAACAT
>JAGQJA010000109.1:0-25358 GCA_020430845.1 Myxococcales bacterium | reverse complement strand
GCGCCTGGCTCATGAGCCGCGCCTGGAGGCCGACGTGGCTGTCGCCCATGTCGCCTTCGATCTCGGCCTTGGGCACGAGGGCGGCGACCGAGTCGACGACGATGACGTCGACAGCGTTGGAGCGGACGAGCATGTCGGCGATCTCGAGCGCCTGCTCGCCGTAGTCGGGCTGCGACACGAGCAGCTCGTCGGTCTTCACGCCGAGCTTGCGCGCGTACGCCGGGTCGAGCGCGTGCTCGGCGTCGATGAACGCCGCGACGCCGCCGGCCTTCTGCACGTTGGCGATGGCGTGGAGCGTGAGGGTGGTCTTGCCGCTCGACTCAGGGCCGTAGATCTCGATGATGCGCCCGCGCGGGTAGCCGCCGATGCCGAGGGCGATGTCGAGGGCGAGCGAGCCGGTGGGGACCGGGGGCACCTCGACGTGGAGCGCCTGACCCTCCTTGAGGCGCATGATGGAGCCCTTGCCGTACTCTTTTTCGATGTTGGCGACGGCGAGGTCGATCGCCTTGGCGCGGCTCTTCTCTTCCATGGGGGCTCCTCCGAGGGACGGCGTGGGTTCGTCTCACGCGTGACCGCCGGCTAACGTGGCGGGTAGACCGACTCTATACTGGTTTTTCGTTCAGTATGCAAGTCGAGTCATTTCGGGCCGTTCAGGCTCGCTGCGCTCGCAGGCTCGCAGGACGTTCAGTAGGAGGGCGGGTTCTCGTTCACGAAGCGCAGGCCCTCGCGCACGTACGCGGCGACGTCGCTCGGCGCGCCCGCCTGCGAGTGGAGGATCTCCATGGTGCGCACGTCGACGAGCAGGTTCCACGGCACGTTGACGATGCCGAGCGACGACGAGACGCGACGCGCGCGCACGTCGATGGCGAGCGTGTAGTTGGCGTCGTGCCGCTCGATCCAGCCCTCGACCTCGCCGAGCGACGGGCCGAAGGTCACCGAGTTGCCGTTGACGACGATCTGCATGATCGCCGCGCCCTCTTTGGTGAGCATGTCCTTGACCCGGACGGTGTCGTCGGACTCCGACGAGCACACCGAGCACCAGGTGGCCACGGCCGTGATGTGCAGCACGCGGTGCCGCTTTCGTTCGGGATCGAAGTAGTCGGCCAGCTCGACGGGCTTGAGCCCGGCCGCGCGGTTGCTGTCGACGAAGGCCTGGAACGCGAGGTTCTCGATGCGGCTGCCGCGCACGCCGCTCGCCCGCGCCGCACGCCCGAGGTTGTCGGTGGGGTAGGGCACGCCGTCGAGGCTCGTGCCGCGCGGGACGAGATCCGGATCGGCGAAGTCGGGCTCGGGGCCCTTGGACGCGCAGCCGAGCGGTAGCGCGAGGGACGTGGCGAGACCGGCGAGCGCGTCACGGCGTGAGATGAGCGGAGGACGACGCATGAGGTGAGGCCCGGGCAGGTGCTCCAGCGCTCGATCTTCCCACAAACTCGCTGCGCCGCCACCTCGCACGGGGCGCCGTGGTCGCCCTGACCGCCAGCCCCTGTCCACGCTCGAGCTCCCCCGGTCCCGGTCGCCAGGGGGTCATCCGCCCTGGAGGCGCTGTGTCGCCTCGGATACCATCGTCGCCCCGCTCTCATGCTCGTGCTCCCTGCGTGCTGCCGCGGCTGCGAGCTCTACGAGCACTCGCAACGCCGATGCCTGCTCCTCGCGCGTCCGTCGCCGGAGAACCGCAGACGTCTGCTCGAGATGCCGTGTGACGTGCAGAACCTCTTGGCGCGCCGCTTTCGTGCTCATGGAGAGGACGTCGCGCGTGACGCGCTGCTCACATGGCTCGCGCCGGACTGGGACGCCGAGGAGGTGCTCGCCACGCTCGGGAGCGCGCCGCGCGACGCGCGTCTCTGGCTGACGGCGTGGCCGTACCTGTACCTCGGTCGCAACGCCGTGCGACGTCGGTACCGGCAGATGCGCGAGCAGCCGGTGTCGGAGCCGCCCGTGGTGCACTCGCAGCGTGCGTTCGACCCCTCGCTCCCCGCGCACGTCTTGCGCACGCTGGAGCGTTTGCGCGCCATCGACACGGTGGGCTACACGATGGTCGTGGAGATGATGCGCGACGAGCTCGACGTCGCCGCGTGGCGTGACCAGCTCGGGGTCAGCGACGCGACGGTCAGCGATCGAAAGTACCTCGCGCTCTATCGCTACTCGGTGTTGTTCTTCGGCGTGCTCGACGAGCTCGAGACGACCGAGGGCGCGGCGCTCCGTGCGCGCCGCTTCAGCGTGGAGCCGATCGCGGACGTGGCCGCCGTCAAGCTCGTGCGCGACGAGCTGCGCCTGCCCGACCTATCTCTCTCGGCGTTCCGGGACATGGCGCGAAGGGGCGCCGAGGCGTCGCTCGCGTCGCTCGCGTCCCCCGAAGCGCTCGGCGATCTGATGGACACCCTGGCGACGCCGTTCCGGCGCGTCCTCCGGCTCGAAGGGAGGGCCCGGTGAGCGCCGACGAGCCGCGCATGGCGGGCTGGCTCCGCTCGCACGCCGCCGAGATGCCCCGGGGCGCGGCCGACGAGCACCCCGATCGAGACACGCTCGCGCGCCACGCGTCGGGTGAGCTTTCTGCGTCGCGTGCGAGAGACGTGAGCGAGCACCTGGTTGTGTGCGAAGATGGACGCTGCCTGGAGCTGGTGAGGGCACAGGCCGTGAGCTCGGACGAGGTGGCGAGGATGCTCTACCCGGAGGAAGAATGGTCTGGTGCCGCTCCGGGCGCGCGTCCGCGCACGTTCCAGGCGCGCGACATGTTGTGGGAGCTCATGGAGGAGCTCGCGCGCGAGCGAGGCATGTCGATCGACGAGGTGGTCGGCGAAGCGATGCGGGCGTACGCCGAGCTGCGGGGGCACTCCGAGCGCGGTGAGGCGATGCAGCGCACGCTCGACTCGCCGTCGTTCGACGCGCCGCCGCCTCGCCACGCCGCGCCGCGGGCTCCTGCGGGTCGGCCCGGGCTCGATCCTCCGCGCGGGGCTCGCCCCCGCTCGGGACCCCCGGCCGCGCTTCCCCCGCCCCCGGCTCGCGCGCCCTCACGGGCTCCCGAGCCTCGCCCGCGCGCGATGTCTGCCGCGCCCCCTCCCGGGCCGTCCTACGGCGCGCCGGGCCGTGGCGGGTATCCGGCGCCGCCTCCACCACCGAGGGGCGCGCCGCCTCCCGCGTACGCACCTCCCGCGTACGCTCCGCCGCCCCCCGCGCGCACCCGCGGCCGCACCCCGCCGCCGCCGCTCCCGCCCGAGCCCGACGACGCGCCCACGTCCGCGCGCTTTCTCTTTCTGAACTACATGGGCGATCGCGTCCCCGTGAACCGCGACCGCTTCGTCATCGGGCGCTCGAAGGCGCAGGCCGACTACCGCCTCGACGATCCCAACGTCTCGCGTCAGCACGTGATGATCGAGCGCGTCGCCGATCAGTTCTACGTCGTCGACCTGGGCTCGACGAACGGCGTGGCGGTCAACGGCGTCAAGGTGTCGCGGCGCGCGCTCGCCGACGGGGACGTGGTCCGCATCGGCGGACACGAGCTGGTGTGCGAGCTCCGGTGACGGCCCGCGGCCCGCGGCGGGGCGCGTATACATGCATCATGCATCTCGCCGCCGGGGTGGCGCTGGTCGCCGCGCCCGGGTGCGACGACAAGAAGCCGCTGGCGCGCGACGTCCCGCCCTCGCCCCCGTCCGCGGTGGCCGAGCGCCTCGGGCTCGACGCCGCCTCCCTGGTCGACCCCGCCGATCCGCCCGCACCCGCGGGGGACCTCAAGGCGGAGATCGACGCCTTCGCCGGGGTCGACGCCTGCGTGAAGCAGCGCGCCGCGCTCGACCCGCTGCTCGGCGACGCGCTCGGCGCGATCGGCTACGACACGTTCGTGCGCGACGCGTGCCGCTTGCTCGACGCGGCGCACGACAAGAACGCCGACCGCTGCGAGCGCATCGACTCGGGCGCCCTCCGCGCGCGCTGCCGTTCGTGGGTCGCGATGATCGCGGCGACGGCCGACACGTGCCCGTTGGCGCTGCCCGGCGTGCCCGCGCGCGGCCGCGAGCCGACGTGCCTCGCGGTCGCCGGTCGCGATCCGCGCATGTGTCAGGGCGTCGTGCGCGCCGCCGACCGGGCCGCGTGCGTGGCGCTCGTCCACCGCGATCCGGAGCGGTGCCCGCCGGGCGGCGCGGCGTGCGCGCGCGAGGTGACGCGATGGAAGGGGGTGCTGCGTGAGCCCCTCTCGGGTCTCGCTAAGCTGCCAGAAGTAAAGGGGAAATTGGCGGTGCGCGGACAGTCCGGCACGGCCGACCCCGCGCAGACCGAGCTCGACGCGCGCCCCGATCTCGACGCGGGCGTGGTGGTGGTGACGGCCGGCGAGCGTGCGCGGGTCGAGGTCGGCGCGGTCGACGTGGCCGAACGAACGCGCTTCGGCGGCTCACCCAACCGCCCGCCGCGCTTCGGCGTGGTGGTCGTGCTCGAGCCCGAGATCGACCCCAAGAAGCTCCGCGCGACCCTCGAGCGCGTCGAGCTCGACGTGCCGGGCCAGGCGACGCTCGTGACGCCCGAGGCCAAGTGTGACTGCCGCGTCGTCGCCTCGCACCTCGACAAGACGCGCGGCGGGCTCCTCTCGCTCACGATCGAGGGGACGTTCAGCGCGGGCGCCAAGGCCTACGGCGTGCGCTACGAGGTCAGCACGTTCGTCCGCGACGTGCTGCCCGACTCGGCCGGCGAGCGCCGCACGCTCACCCCCTCGCTGGGCGCGGCGACGCCGAGCCCGGGCGCCGCGACGCCGCGGGCGACCGACGCGTCGACGCCTTGAGCGCGGTCAGACGCCGATGAACAGTCGGTGCGCGAAGTTGCGCTCGAGCTTGGCGCGCAGCACCTTGTCGGCCGCGAGCTCGATGTCGTACTCGATGCGCTTGAACTCGAAGCGCTTCTTGTCGGAGTCGTACACGGTGAAGCTCGCGCGGTTGTCGAAGTCGCGGGGCTGCCCCACCGACCCTACCGACACGATGTACTTCTTGTCGGGCGCGAGCTCGAAGTCGACGGCGGGCATCTCTTCGACGCTGTTGCGCGTGAGCGCGAAGACCTTGCAGAGGTGCGAGTGCCCGATGAGCGTGATGTGCCCGAGCTTGTCGTAGAGGGGCAGGCACTCGCGCGCCTGCTCCGGCGCGAAGATGTACTCGAACTCCTCGAGGCGCACGGGCGAGCCGTGGCAGAGCAGCACGTTCACGTCCTCGAGCATGTGCTGGTACGGCAGCGACTTGAGCCACGCCATGTTGTCTTGCGAGATCATCGCGGCGTGGACGTCGAGCGCGTGGCGCGCGGCCTCGTAGTAGTACGAGTAGTCCATCCGGCCCGACACCGCGGCGTCGTGGTTGCCGAGGATGGTCACCTTGGCGAGCTCGCGGATGAGGTCCGCGCACTCGTTGGGAGAGCCTCCGTACCCGACCGTGTCGCCCAAGCAGTAGTAGACGTCGATGTTTTCTTTGCCGAAAGCTTCGAGCGTCGCGCTCAGCGCTTCCAGGTTGGCATGGACGTCACTGAGGATGCCGATCCGCATGGACCCCCTAGGCTAGGCCGGCTGAGGGCCAAGCGCCACAGTGATCGCGCAAGCTTTGCACGGCGGCGCCATTTGTGGGAGAGACCGCTCCCGTGAGCTACTCCCCGACCAACGGCGCTGGACCCCACGAGCCCGACCCTTCTGAGCCGCCGCCCGTGCTCGCCGCGCCCCCGCCGGCGGTGGCCGAGCTCTGCGTGGCTTGCTCTCGTTACGTCGCGTCCAAGTACGGCGTCGCCCTCGACGGCACGCCCGACACGCTGAGCCTCGTCGACCAGTACGTGCGCGACGCGCGCGAGGCGGTCGAGGAGCGCCCCGACTCGATCGACCTGGTGGCCGGCGCCGTGGGCGCGTACCTGGGTGAAGTGATGCGCCAGGCCTTCGGCGCCGAGTGGTTCGCGACCGGCGATCACGACGGGTGGCGGCTCTACTTCAGCGGCGTGTTCTTGTCGTTCAATCCGATCGGGATGGCGCGCGAGGCGCTGACGCTCTCGGAGCACGCCGGGTGGAACGCGCACCTGTCGCTCGACCCGGGTGACGAAGAGGACGTGCACGCGCGCCTCGAGGCGATCCCGAAGGTCGACGACGAGGAGTACTACCTCCCGTCGACGCGCTTCGACATCGTGTCGATCGTCGTCGACTTCTTGCTGGCGAAGCAGCGCGCCGCGGGGCTCGGCGACGTGCGCTTCACCGCCGACGACTACCGCTGAACACGCTCAACGCGAGCCGGCGTCGACGGTGCCCGCGGTGGAGATGCCCGGCACCTGCTGCGTGACGGGTAGCTCGATCTCCTCGCCCAGGAACGTGCGCCACTGCGCCACGTACTTCCCGGGAGGCAGGCCCCGCAGCGTGTCGGTCGCGTTGGGCGCCACGAGCGCCACCGGGATGCCGTCGAGGAGGAACATCCGCAGCTCGCGCGTCGGGTTCGAGAGCACGAGGCCCTCCTCACCCGGGGCGCCCTGGCGGAGCGTGGCGAGGTCGACGGCGGCGAGCATGGGCGTGACACCCCCGATGGGCATCGGGGCGCGCGTGTACGTGGCGCCGCCGGGGGGCGTGGCGAGCGGGCCGGTGGCCATGTCGGGGCGGCGCAGCACGCCCGTGACCTCGAAGTGCACGCCACCCTGTCCCGTCCACGAGATCTCCGCGCGCAGCGGCAGCTCGTCCGCCCCGCACGTCGGAGCGCCCGGCGCGCCGTTCATCATGTCGAGCAGCATGCGGCAGAGCAGCACGCCTCCCTCGCCGAGGTCGGGCAAGCGGCCGACGTCCATCAAGCCCTTCGCCGCGCGCGTGACGATCTCGACGCGCCGCGTGCGGATGCCGATGCGCTTGCCCGCCTCGTCCTTGGCCACGACGTCGGGCGTGGACAGCGGCGCCACGTCGAACCGTCGCTCCGACAGCAGCGCGCGCAGCGTGCCCGGACCGACCGGCCGATAGGAGCCGCCGCCAGGCCACACGACGACGTGACCGAACCGATCGGTGCGCGCGCGCAGCTCGGTGTCCGCGGGGAGCGGAAATCCAGGGCCCGCCAGCACGACGCGCATGCGCGTGGGCGACAGGTCGATCGCGAAGCGGGGCTCCATCTTGCGGCGCGCGGCCTCGATGGCCTGCACGTTGACGTCGGGCGTTCGCGGCGGCGCGTGCACCTCGTGGGCGCGCAGCACGGCCGAGAGCGTGTAGCCGACCACCTCGCGAGGCAGCGCGTCGGCGGGCAGAGGATCGTCGCCGCGGATGGGGACGGGCGGCGGGCCGGCCTCGAACAGGGTGGCGGTGCTCGTCGTCGTGGCGGTGGGGGTGTTGGCGAACGGCGCGGGGACGGCGCTGGCCTGAGGGCTCGCGAGGGCGTCGGCCACCTCGGGCGTCGTCGTGGTTCGCTGGCACGCCGCGCCCGCGAGCTCGAGCGCCGCGATCGCGAGCGCAGTGGCCAGCACGCGCGCGCGCATCGCGCTCACATCTCGAAGTCGGTCACGACGCGCACGCGTCCGTCGAGCGGCGGCGCGCCCGGGAGGTGCTGCGTGTCGACGAAGAGGCTGTGGGCCTGGGGGAACATCTCGGCGAACGCGTTGCAGTTGCCGGGCTCGTTGTCGAAGGCCGCCACGACGCGGCCGATGCGCGAGAGCTTGGGGCCCTCGGCGCGCTTGAACTCCTCGTCGGGGATCGCCGCGTCGGGCTTGCACACGAGCTCGGTGCCCACGACGCCGATGGGAAAGCCCAGATCGCGCAGGCTCTGGAACGAGCCGAGGCCCATGAGCGGCAGGTCGCGCCCGGTGAAGTACACGAGGCTCGCGCCCGTCTCGTAGCAGGCGCGCGCGAACTCGACCGAGCCGGGGAGCGCGATGTCGTGGTGCAGGTACGAGTCGGAGAAGAACCGCGCGCGCCAGAACGACTCGGCGCGGTGCACGAGGTCGGGGTGCTCGACGCCGAGGCGACGGAGCGAGTCGCCGAGCAAGTAGGCGAGCTCTTCGGTCTTGGCCGACGCGAGCCGCTCCGCTTCGCCGTGCGCCTCGCTGTGCAGCTCGCGCGCCAGCTCTTGCAGGATGGCCGCGGTGCGCGGACGGTTGTCCATCAGCGTGCCGTCGAGATCGAACACCACGATCGGCGCACGATCGCCGGGCGCGCGCGCGCAGCGCTCGACGATGCTGCGCAGCAGCTGGGCTTGCTGGTCCTTGCTCGGTCGGGGATACGGCGACGTCATGACGAACCGCCGTCGATACCTGCATTCGCCCGCGCGCTCAAGCTCCGCGTGCGCGCCGACACCGAGCCCTTGATCGGCGCGACCGAGCTGCGCCTTGTCGTGCCCAGGGCCCGCATATGCTAGGGGATGCGCCGATGTCGCAACGGGACCACTACGACGTCCTTGGGGTCACCCGCAACTCGACGCCAGAAGAGGTGAAGGCGGCGTTCCGCAAGCTCGCGGCGCAGCACCACCCCGACAAGAACCCCGACGACCCGCACGCGTCGATCCGCTTCAAGGAGATCAACGCGGCCTACCAGGTGCTCTCCGACTCGCAGCGACGCGCGATGTACGACCGCTTCGGCCATCGCGCCGAGGAGTCGGGCTCCCCGTTCGCGAGCGGCGGGCCGTTCGCCGGTGGCGTGGTCGACTTCAGCGACATCGCCGTCGACGGCATCCTGGGCGACCTGCTCGGCGTCTTCGGCGTGGGCCGAGGCGACAAGGGCGACATCAAGCGCGAGCTCACGATCACGTTCGAGGAGTCGGCGTCTGGCTGCACCAAGGAGATCTCCTACGACCGCATCGTGCCCTGCGGAGACTGCTCCGGGTCGGGCTCGGCGCCGGGGTCGCGCCCCGACACGTGCTCGGCGTGCAACGGGCGTGGCCGCGTGCGCTTCCAGCAGGGGCTCTTGCCCATCGCGGTCGAGCGCGTCTGCCAGCGGTGCCGCGGCAAGGGCACCGTGGTCACGACGCCGTGCCAGGGCTGCAAGGGCAGCGGGCTCATCACGTCGCCGAACACGATCGAGGTGACCATCCCACCGGGCGTCGAGCACGGGGCCGCGCGCGTGGTCACGGGCGCGGGCAATCGTCCCAGGGCCGATCGCGCCGCGGGCGATCTCGAGCTGTCGATCTTCGTCGCCCCGCACCCGTTCTATCGGCGCGCGGGCGACGACGTGGTGTGCACGGTGCCGATCACGGTGACGCAAGCGGCGCTCGGCGCCGAGGTCGACGTGCCCACCCTCGACGGAAAGGGCCGCTTGCGCGTGCCCGCTGGGACGCAGCCGGGTCACGTGCTGCGCATCAAGGGCAAAGGTATGCCCAAGCGCACCGGCGTCGGCCGCGGCGATCAGCGCATGGAGGTCACCGTCGAGATCCCCACGCAGCTCACGCCGCGTCAGCGCGAGCTGTTCGAGGAGCTGGCCCGCGAGACGGGCGAGGAGGTGCAGCCGCAGCAGCGCACCTTCATGGAGAAGCTCAAGGATCTCTTCGGCTGAACGCGGCGCGCCGCTCGCGCGACCGGTCGGTCGCCCGACGTGAGCGCGCGACACGTGCGACATGTCGGTGCACATCGACGCCACCGGGTGGCGCCACGCGCACGCGGATCTACGATGAATGGTGTGTCGACAAAGGCGGAACGCCCAGTGCGCGTGCTCGTCGTCGACGACGATCCGCAGATGCGGAGCGCGCTCGAACGCCTGCTCCGGCTGCGCGGCCTCGAGACCGACAGCGCGTTCGACGGGCAAGACGCCGTGGAGCGGCTCGCCGTCGCGGCGTTCGACGTCGTCCTCTGCGACGTGAACATGCCGCGCATGGGCGGGCCCGAGCTCCTCGATCACGTGGTCGGCTCGCGCCTGTCGTGTCAGGTGATCTTGATGACGGGCTTGCAGGACCTGCGGAGCGCCGTCGGCGCCATGCGTCGCGGCGCGTTCGGTCTCATCGCCAAGCCGTTCGCCTCGCACCAAGAAGTGCTCGTGCAGGTGCTCGACGCCGCGCGGGTCAACCGCCTCCGCGAATGAGCGCCGGGCCGGGCTCGCCGCGGGGGCTCCGCGTACGCGCGTTTGCGTCCCAGGTGCGTACGTTCGCAGCTGGTTGAGTCGTCGAACCAATTGCCTCTCGGGGCGCACCTGGTCGACAAACAACTGCAGTTTCGCATTGTTGCGAGATCGTCGCGCGTGCGTGACCGCCTCGGCGCGGCGCGTGCAGAACCTGGAGGCATGCACGTCGATCTCGCCCTCGTCTACACGCCCGTCGGTGGTGGTCACAAAGCTGCGGCGCTCGCGACCGCGGAGGCGGCGCGCGCCCGCGGGCTCCGCGTCGCGCTCGTCGATGCGTTCGAGCACGCGCCGTCGTGGGCGACCGAGGCCTACCTCGCCGCGCACTTCGGCGGCCAGGGGCTGGCCCCGGCGGTCTACGGTTACATGTATGACGCATCCAATACGCGCGGCGCGACCGAGGCGCCCCTGCGCCGCGGATTCGACCACGCCGTCTTCGGCGGTCTCGCGCGCGCCGTGGCCGACCTGGCCCCGCGCGCCGTCGTCGCGACGCACCACCTGCCGCTCTTGGTGCTCGGCCGTGCGCGTCGAAAGGGGCGCCTCGACGCGCCCCTCGTGGGTGTGGTCACGGACTACGGCGCGCACGCATGCTGGGCGGAGCGCGGCGTCGACGCCTGGGCCGTCGCGTGCCCCGAGGCCGCGAGAGACCTCGCGCGCCACGGCGTCGACCTGCACCGCGTACGCCTGACCGGCATCCCGGTGCGGCCGGCTTTCGAGACGTGCGCGCCCGTCGAGGTGCCCGCCGCCGGCGAGCCTCTGCGCGTCCTCGTGACGAGCGGCGGCTTCGGCGTCGGCCCGCTCGAGCGCATCCTCCGCTCGTTCGGCGGCGTGCCGGGGGTCGAGCTCACGGTCGTCTGCGGCGCGTCGGCGTCCATCCGCGCCAAGGTCGAGCGCGAGGTCGAGCGCTCTCGCCTCGCGGCCGAGGTCGTGGGCTTCGAGCGCGACATGCCGAGCCGCATGGCCGCGGCGCATGTCGTGGTCGGCAAGGCCGGTGGGCTCACGGTGAGCGAGGCGCTCACGGCGGGGCGCGCGCTCGTCCTCGTGGGCGCGGTGCCCGGCCAAGAGAAGATCAACGAGGCGTACGTCGCCGCGGCGCGCGCGGGCGTCGCCGCTGAGCCGGGCGACGTGGGAGAGGTCGTCGTGGGGCTCCGCGCGGCGGTGTCGGCGCTCGGGGCGCGCGGCCGGAGGGCCGTGCTCTCGCGCTCGGCCGATCGCGTCGTCGATGTCGCCCTGGCGCTCCGGGCCGAGACGCTCCGCGGCACACGCGCCGCGTGACCCGCCGCGCCGCGTGCTACGTAGAGGGCCGGTGCGTTACGTCCTCAGCACGGTCGCGTTCAACGTTGCGCTCGCGCCGGTCACCTACCGACTCGCGCGTGACGCGCTCGGCAGCGAGGGACTCGGCCGCGTCGCCCGCGTCGTCGCGCTCGCGGTCGCCGGCGCGGGCATCGCGATCGTCGTGTCGGCCATGTTCGACGAGAGCGTGTTCGGGGCGGCGCGCCTCGTCTGCTGGGCCGCGTACGCGCACGTGCTCCCGGTGCTCCTGCTCCTGGGGTGGAAGGCCTCGCGCGAGGCCACGGCGCGCCGCGAAGCGGGTCGCGCGCTCCCGGCCGCGTTGCCCTGGTTGGTGCCGGCCCTCGCGCTCGGCGCGGTGGGGGTCGACGCGTTCGTCGTCGAGCCGCGCTCCCTCGACGTGCGCCGCGTGACGATCTCGTCGCGAAAGGTGACGCGGCGACATCGCATCGTCGCGATGGCCGACCTGCAGTTCGACGACGTCGGCGCGCACGAGAAGCGCGCCTTGCGCGCGGCCCTCGACGAGAAGCCCGACATGGTGCTCCTGCTCGGAGACTACGCGCAGGGTGACGAGCGTAACCCCGAGCTGCACGCGGCGCTCCGCGAGCACCTGCGCGCCGCGGGCTTCTCGGCGCCCGACGGCGTGTACGCCGTGCGCGGCAACGTGGACGACGACGCGTGGAAGGACGCGTTCGCGGCTCTGCCGATCGTGACGATCGAAGAGACGACGCGCCTCGAGCGTGGTGAGCTGGTGCTCACGGGGCTGTCGATGGCCGAATCCTTCGTGCCGACGCTCGAGGTGCCCCGCGAGCCAGAGCGGTTCCACGTGGTCTTCGGGCACGCGCCCAACTTCGCCCTCGCGACGCGCGCCGACCTCATGCTCGCCGGGCACACCCACGGCGGGCAGATCCAGCTCCCGGGCCTCGGCGCGCTCATCACGATGAGCGAGGTCCCGCGCGCTTGGGCCGACGGACCGACGCACCTCGCCGAGGACGCGACGCTGATCGTGTCTCGCGGGGTGGGGATGGAGCGCCGCGCCGCGCCGCGCGTGCGCTTCTTCTGTCGCCCCGACATCTTCGTCATCGACGTCGTGCCGGGCCGCTGAGCCGCCGCGGCGTCAGTCGCAGGCGGTCTGCTTGTCGCGGAAGTGCGTGAGCATGCCGGCCAGGCGCTTGTTCCAGTGGAGCCACTCGTGCTTGCCGCCCTGCTCCGTGACGCGCACGTGGTCGTAGCCCTTGGCCGCGAGCGCTTGCGCCATCGCGTCGGTCACGTCGCAGTTGTCGTCGGGGCAGCCCGAGTCCAGGTAGAAGCGCGCCGCGATCTTGGGCTCGCGTGACACGCGCTCGATCATCGCGTCGTTCTCCCAGAAGAACGACGCGCTCTGCGCGCCGACCCAACCCCAGGTGCCCTTCTGCTCGAACGCGAGCCACGTCGAGACGAGGCCACCCAACGACGCGCCGCTGATGCCGCGCGCCTCGGGCCGCGAGCACACGCGGTAGCTCTTGGAGAGCATGGGCACGAGCTCGGTGGCGAGGAACGCGCCGTAGTCGGCGGCCTTCGCCGTGGGCGTGCCGAACGTGTACTCGTCGGTGCGCACGTCCTGCGACGGCAGCGCCACGAACGCGAGGATGCTCGAGAGCTCGGGCCGCGACGTGTAGAGCGCCTCGGCCGCCTCCATGAAGTTGCCGCGCGTGAGGGCCTCGTTGCCGTCGTGCAGCACGACGCTCGGCAGCCTGTCGCACGAGCCGTCGTGGTAGCGCGCGGGCAGGTAGACGAGCACGTCGCGTGCGTTCGCGAGCTTGGTGGCGCGCACGCCGCGGTGCGCGACGAGGCGGCCTACGTGGGCCGGGCCGTCGGCCGAGTGGATCACGGCGTTGAATTCGCCGACGGTCTTGCGGTCGAGACCATCCCACACGACGTTGTGCGCGCGCCGGTCTTCTTCGTACACGGGCGAAGCCCCCGTCGGCCCCGACACGATCTTGTAGAGGAACGTCACGCCGCGCGGCAGGCGCGCCTCGGCCCACCAGAGGTCTGTGCCGGCGATCTCGGTCATGACGAGGGCGCGCTTCGCGTCCCAGTCCGCGAACGATCCCAGCACCGCCCACGGCCCGCTCGGCGGCGCGCCGCGGTAGAGGAAGACGACGCGATCACTCGTCGCGTCCTCGAGAGGTGTGCCGCCGGCCGCCTCGACCGCGGCGAGCAGCGCGTCGACGCGCGCGGGCCGCCCCGCCGCCGGCAGCTGCGCGATCTCGGACTGGAACGCGTCGAAGAGCGTCGTGGGCGCGGTCTTGGCCTGCTCGCTGCGGGTGCAGCCGGCCGGTGCGCCTCCTTCGCCACCTCGGCCCGCGTCGGGGCCCGAGCCTGCGTCAGGGGGCGTGATCGCCGGCGAGCCCGCGTCGGGACCGGCGCCCTCTGCGCCGCTGCCACCGCCCGAGCAAGCCGCCGCGCCCATCAGCGCGACGAGGGCCAGCGCGAGCGACGCGGACGGCCGCGCGCGCCGAGCGGGCTCCGAGATCGCCGAAGGAACGTCGCCACTCACACCTGAGTCACTGCCTCCATCAGGCTCCGGCGTCCAGCGCGGAGACGCGAAAATGCGCCTGAATCGTCACAAAGTCCTCGCACGTCACTCCAACATGAGTTACGCCCCCAAACCCGGGCCAAGCGCGCGTGCGCGGACTCGGGCACAATGCGGCGCGTGACGGGTCGCGGGAGTGTGGAGATGGAGGAAGGCGTCGAGCCGGTCGCGGGGAACCGACCGAGGCAGTCGAGCACTGCGTCGGAGGACACACCCTTGCCCGTGCCCGCGCCGCGGTCCGTCCGCTGCGAGGCGCGCGGCGTCAAGAAGGCCTTCGGCGACAACCCGATCCTCCGCGGCGTCGACCTCGACATCCCCGAGGGCAGCTTCGCGGTGCTCGTGGGCCCCAGCGGCTGCGGCAAGTCCACGCTGCTGCGCCTCGTCGCCGGGCTCGAGACCGCCGACGAGGGCACGATCCACCTCGCGGGCCGCGACGTGACCGAGCTTCCGCCGCGCGACCGTGACGTCGCGATGGTGTTCCAGAGCTACGCGCTCTACCCGCACCTCACCGTGCGCGACAACCTCGCGTTCGGGCTCAAGCTCCGCGGGACGGCCGAGTCCGAGATCTCGACGCGCATCAAAGAGGCGAGCGCCATGCTCGGCCTCGACAAGCTGCTCGACCGGCTGCCCAAGCAGCTCTCGGGCGGACAGAGGCAGCGCGTGGCCATGGGTCGGGCCATCGTGCGGCGGCCCACGATCTTTCTCTTCGACGAGCCGCTCTCCAACCTCGACGCCGCGCTGCGCGCCGAGGTGCGCGTCGAGATCCGTCGCCTGCACGATCGCCTCGACGCCACGACGCTCTACGTCACGCACGATCAGGTCGAGGCGATGACCCTCGCCGACACGCTTTGGGTGCTCAACGGCGGTCGCGTCGAACAGAAGGGCGCGCCGCTCGACGTGTACGAGCGCCCCGCGTCGCGCTTCGTCGCCACGTTCCTCGGCTCCCCGCAGATGAACCTGCTCGAAGGAAAGCTCGAGCGCGAGGACGGGCGCTTCTTCGCCGCCGGCGGGGGCATCCGCGCGATCGTCGACGAAGACCGCTTCGGCGACGCGCTCGAAGAGGGGCGCGCGGTGTCGATCGGCGTCCGCCCGCACGACCTGGTGCTCGCCAAGGGCGAGGCGCCCGTGGTCGCCGAGCTCAAGGTCGAGCTCATCGAGGCGCTCGGCTTCGAGGCGTACGCGCACGGCTGGCTCAAGTCGAGCGGACCGACGCTCATCGCGCGGCTCGAGGCCGACGACGCCCGCTCGGTGAAGGCCGGCGTCACCGTGCCGCTCACGGCGGCCCCCACGTCGGTGCACCTGTTCGATCCCGAGTCGGGACGCTCGCTCGCCGCGTCTTGAGGACACAGCACGTGCAGCGCGCCTTGAAGCTCCTCCTCTTGGTGCTGGCCGTCGTGCTGCTGCCGGCGTGCGCCGAGCCGACGCCGCCGTCGGTCATCGTCTGGCACCACTATCGCGGCAAGGAGCAAGAGGCGCTCGAGAAGGTCGCGCGCGCGTTCGAGGCCGAGACGGGCGCCACCGTCGCGCTGCTCGCCCTGCCGTACGACGGCTACGGCGCCAAGCTCGAGGCGGCGATCCCGCGCGGCAACGGGCCCGACGTCTTCTTGAGCCCGCACGAGCGGCTCGGCACCTACCTGGCCAACAAGCTCGTCACGCCCGCCGGCGGCGCCTTCCCCGACGAAGACCTCGCGCGTTACGAGGCCGCGAGCGTCGACGCGATCACCGACGGCGGGACACGTTGGGCCGTACCGCTCGCGACCAAGTGTGTGGCGCTCTACCTGGCGACCAAGTACGTGCAGACGCCGCCCGAGACGCTCGAAGAGCTGCTCACCGCGGGCAGGGCCGCAGGCAAGGGCGTGGTGCCGCTCGCGTACGAGGCGCACAGCGCATACTTCCACGCGCCGTTCTTGCACGCGTACGGCGGCAAGCTGTTCGACGGCAAGGGCTTCGCCATGGTGGGGCCCGAGGCCGAGCGCGCCGCCGCGCGCGTGGCCGAGCTGTCGCGCGCGCACGACATCCCCGAGGAGCCGAGCGGCGATCTCGTCAAGCAGATGTTCACGTCGGGCGGTGCGGCCGCGGCCATCAGCGGCCCGTGGCTCGCCGCCGATCTGCCCCCCGAGGTGAGGTACACGGTCGTGCCCCTGCCGCGTATCGACGGCGCGGGGCGCATGCGCCCGTACCTCACGGTCGACGGCGCGTTCCTCACGCCGCAGGGCGCGTCGAAAGAACGTGCGCGCGCGCTCGTGCGCTACCTGGGCAGCGACGCGTCGGCCAAGGTGCGCGCGGCCGAGGGCAAGCAGGTCGTCGCCAACCGCGCCGTCTGGGGCGAGATCGACGATCCGGTGCTCTCCGCGTTCCACGAGGCGGGCACGCTCGCGGTGCCCATGCCGGCGTCGGTGGCCATGCGCGCCACGTGGGTGCCGGCCGAGCAGGCGCTGCGCAAGATCTTGCGCGGTGACGCGACGCCGGCCGCCGCGCTCGCAGAGGCCAAAGCTCGCTACGACGACGTGATGCGTCCGCCGCCGCCGCCGCCGTCGCCGGTGCCCGTGGTGCTCCTCATGGGCGTGCTCCTGCTCGCCGGGGCGATCTTCGCGGTGCGGCGCGTGCGAGAGCCGTCGTTCCGCCGCGAGCTCGCCGCGTCGGTGCCGGCATACAAATACGTAGCGCACGCCGTCGTCACGGTCTTCGTGCTCGTGGTGCTGCCCCTGCTCGCAGGCACGGCGACGTCGTTCTTCGCCGGCACGCGTGACGAGCCTCGTTACGTGGGGCTCACGCACTACATCGAGATCCTCACGGCGCGCGGACAGCCGCTGCTCTCGCACGGGTCGTTCTACCTCACGCTGCTCGTCACCGTCGGGTGGACGCTGGTGAACGTCGTCGCGCACGTGGGCATCGGGCTCGTGCTCGGGACGATCCTGTCGCGTCCGCTCATGCGCATGCGCGCCGTGTACCGCGTCTTGCTCGTCGTCCCGTGGGCGGTGCCGTCGTACGTGACCGCGCTCGCGTGGAAGGGCATGTTCCACCGCCAGTTCGGCGCCGTGAACGCGATCCTGGCGGCCGTCGGCGTCGAGCCCGTCTCGTGGTTCTCCCAGTTCTCGACGGCCTTCACCGCCAACGTGGCCACCAACGTGTGGCTCGGCTTCCCGTTCATGATGGTCGTCGTGCTCGGCGCGCTCACGTCGATCCCCAAGGACGTGCTCGAGGCCGCCGAGGTCGACGGCGCCACGCGATTCCAGGCGTTTCGGCTCGTGACCTTGCCGCTGCTCAAGCCCACGCTCCTGCCCGCGGTCGTGCTCGGCTCGGTGTGGACGTTCAACATGTTCAACGTCGTCTTCCTGGTGTCGGGAGGCGAGCCCGACGGCACCACCGACATCCTCGTGAGCGAGGCGTACCGCTGGGCCTTCGCCCGCAACGCCCAGTACGGGTACGCGGCCGCGTACGCGGTGATCATCTTCGGCCTGCTCGCGCTCGCGTCACGCGTGACGAGCGGCGTCGGCAAAGAACGCGGAGGCGCCAAGTGAGCCGCGCCCGCACCCAGCGCGTGGAGTCGATCGCGGCGCACGCCGTGCTCCTCGTCGCCGTCATCTACGCGCTCTATCCGCTCTTGTGGGTGGTGAGCCTCGCGCTCTCGCCCGAGGGCCAGAGCGAGCCGCGCGCCGTGCCGTGGCCGTCGTCGCCGTCGCTCGACAACTTCCGCGCCGTCACGGGGTGGGGCGATGCCGCGCGCAGCTGGCTCTTCGTGCGGCAGCTCAGCAACTCGCTCGTCGTCTCGCTCGCCACGGCGTTCACCGCGGTCGTGATCGCCACACCCACGGCGTACGCGCTCGCGCGATGGGACTTCGTCGGCAAGAACGGCGGCATGCGCACGCTGCTCATGACGCAGATGTTCCCGGGGGTCGCGAGCGCCGTGCCGCTCTACCTCATCCTCGACGCGCTGCACCTGCTCGATACGCGGAGCGGCTTGGTGCTCGTGTACGCCGCGACGGCCGTGCCCTTCGCGATCTTCCAGCTGCGCGGCGCCTTCCTCGCGATCCCTGTCGACCTCGAGGAGGCCGCGATGGTCGACGGCGCGACCCGCGCGCAGGCGTTCCTCAAGGTCGCCCTCCCCGCCGCGCGTCCGGCCATCGCCGTCACGTCGCTCTTCGCGTTCATGAGCGCGTGGAACGAGTTCATCCTCGCGGCCACCTTCCTCGGGCGCGAGAGCGCGTACACGCTGCCCGTCGTCTTGCAGCGCTACGTGGGCGAGTACAACACGCAGTGGGGCGCGTTCGCCGCGGGCGCGATCGTGGTGAGCGTGCCCGTGATGGCCCTCTTCTACGTGGCGCAGCGTCAGCTCTTGAGCGGCCTCACCGCGGGCGGCGTCAAAGGCTGAGCTCGCGCGTCACGCGCGTCGAGAAGTTGGCCCCGAGGCCGCGCGTCGGGCATGGGAGAGTATGGCCAGCGGTCGATCCCCCAAGGCGCGCCCGCGCGCGAACCCATCCGCGCGCCCGAGCGACGCGCCTCGGCCGAGCCGCCCTCCCACGCCGCGAAAGGGCCCGGCGCCCGCCGACAAGCGAACGGGCGAAGACCGGCGCAAGAGCGCGGACCGCCGCTTCTTTCCGCGCCCCGAGGGGCGCAGGCACGACGGAGGCCGGCGCGCGGACGATCCCGAGGACGCGTGAGCCCGGTGCGTCTCGCGGGCGCTCGTCTCGCGGCCCGTCTGCCGAGCGCCGCCCTCGGCGTGCTGGCCCTATTGCTTGTATGTGCATGCAATCGAGGCTGCGGCGGTGACGCCGCGCAGGCCGACGCGGCGCCGCTCGACGGCGTCCCGAGCGACGTCGACCTCCAAGCGGTGCCCGGGTGGCAAGACGGCGCGCTCGGCGACGCGACCGGAGACGCGCCCTCCACAAGAGACGGAGCCTCGTCCGAAACGAAGACCGCGCCCTCGCAGCCCTTCGGTGCTCCGCGAGCGGTCACGCGCGCGTCCTGCTCGGGCGTGACCGGCAGCGGTCGAAAGCACCGCGTGGCCGAGGAGGACATGAAGACCGCGTTCGCCGACGGCGACGATCTGCTCGCCCTCGCCAACCGCGCCGCGACCGGTGCGCTCGGCGCCGACTACGCGCCCTCGGACCTCGTCGACCTTCGAAACGGCAAGCCGCTCTCTGCCAAGGAGTGCGAGAGGTACCAGTGCCTGCGCAAGGACGCCGCCGCCGCGCTCGGTGAGCTCATGAAGGAGATGCGCAGCCGCGGCTTCCCCGGCAAGGTCGAGTCGGCGTTTCGCTCGTTCGGCGCGCAGTGCGGCACGTTCCTCAACTGGGCCAAGAAGAGCGACTTCTGCGAGGCGACGGAGCAGTCGGCGCTCCCCGGCCACAGTCAGCACCAGCTGGGCACCACCGTCGACCTCTTCACCGAGGAGTGGGCCAAGGACCCGCGCGGCGTCTTTCGTGAGGGGTTCGGCTGCACGCCGCCCGGCAAGTTCCTCCAAGAGCACGCGTGGGACTTCGGCTTCGTCATGCCGTACCCCATCCACCCCGACGATCGGCACCCCAAGCAGAAGTGCGTCGTGCGGTGGGACATCCCCGTCAACATCAACCCCAAGACGGGCTATCGCTTCGAGCACTGGCACATCCGCTACGTCGGCAAAGAGGCGGCGTTGCGCTTCAAGGCCGCGGTCGCAGCGAGCGGCCCCGGCACGCCCGACGAGATCACCCTCGAGCAGTGGCTCCGGCGCGAGCGCGGCATCCGCGTGCCGGACGCGGATCTGCCGGTGTGCGACGGCTGCAACTGCGGCGCGTGCACGACGCTCGCGCCCCCGGGCGAAGGGCCCTGCGCGGGTCGCGGAGCCATCCACCTCGACGAAAACGGACTGCCGCGCAAGAGCTCGGCCGCGCCGACGATCGCGGGCGTGCGCTTCGGCCACACCAAGAAGTGGCCGGGGCCGGTGCTCGAGGTGAAGCTCGACGTGCCCGCGGGCGTCTACACGCAGACGCCCGTGTGCGGCCCGGAGCACGCGGGCTACGACGGGGACGCCACGTTCCAAGCGCTCGCGCCGTACCCCGAGACCGCGCCGCGCGCCTTCGCGCCGATCGCGGGCGCGTGGGTGGTGGCGATCGATCCCGACGACGACAACAAGGGCGCGCCCGCGTGGCGCTACCGCGCGGCGATCGTCGATCGCGGGGCCAGCGTGGGGCGCATCTACAACCGCGCCACAGTGCTCCTGCCGGCGAGCGAAGGGAGCGTGACCGTGCGCGTGCCACTCCCCAAAGGGCTGGCGCGCGTCAAGGTCGCGGTGCTCGCGGACGGCGTCGCCCACGGCGAGCGCGTCGTCGACGCGAAGTGAGGCGCGTCGCGGTCAGTCCTTCTGCACCGTGAGCTTGGGGAAGAGCGTGTCGGCGGGCGCCGCGTCGCCGATCGCGTAAGCCAGGTTGCCGTTGAGCGCGAACGGGCCGTCGCACGCGGCGCCGTTCTTCGTGTAGGTCTGCGTGATCGCGAGCGGCGTCGGCGACACCGCGCGGACCTCGGTGACGTCGCTCCCGCACCCGTCGGCGCGCGTGACGCGCGTGACGACGGCCTGCGGTCGGGAGCACGCGCCCCCACCGATCGCCACGCGCTTGGTGCACGCGGCGTCCTCGTAAGACAGCTCGGTGTCGTTGTTGCGCGAGCCGCCGACGCAGTACCAGTCCGCGCCGATCTGGAACGGAGTGCACGAAGTGTCGCGCGCGGTGTCGTACCCCGAGCCCGGCACGAGCTGCACGCCCCCCGCGACGAGCGCGCTCTCGCGCAGCCGTCCGGTTCCGAGCTTCTCCAACGTGCCGCGTGGATATCGGCTCTCGTCGATCTCGGCGCCGAGCGTCCAGTACGTGACGCTCGGGGGCGTCGTCGAGGGCGAGCACGTGGGCGTGCCGAAGTTCTCGAAGCCCGACGTGGCGACCTGCGCGCCGACGGCGTGCGTCGTGAATGTGCTCGCGGGCTCGCACGCGCCGGCGTCGGCCACGGGGTAGCGCCGCATGATGACCTCGGGCTGCGCGCACGCCACGTCGAGCGCGTACGCGGCGGCGGGCGCCGTGCAGTTGCTGTCCGAGAACGGGCCCTCGCCCGTGCGGAACATCGCGCGTCGGCGCGGTACACACCGAAAGCCGCTGCCCGTGCCGAGCCTCGTGAACGTGCACGACTTCGCGGTCGCGGTGTCGACGAGCTGGTCCGACACCACGAGCTCGGTGCCGTCCGTGCCGACCCAGCGCACGCGCTGCAGCTCTGGGGTCGCCACCTCGGGCTTCGGCGCGAACGAGACGAGCGCGCTGTCGGTCACGGGGGCGTCGACCGCGTGGAGGGCCCCCTCGGCGGCCGTCGCCGCCACGCACGCGGCGCCCTCCTTGCGAAAGAACTGCGAGCCCGCCATGGGCTGGCCGATCTTGTAGAGCTTGATGTTGTCGAGCCGGCCGCACGACGACGTATCGCTCGACAGCGCGTACTTGATGCGCGTGTCGCACGCGTAGCGCACGGCGAGCGGCGTCGAACATGTCGCGTCCGAGAAGCCGAGCACGCTGACCTCGGGGAGGCACACGCCCTTCGTCCCGTCGCCCGTCGTGGTGAACGAGCACGGGACGCCGAGCTGCGTGTCCGTGAGCTCGCGCACGAAAGCGCGGCCGTCGGCGTGCACCGACTCGATCTTGATGCGCGTACCGCTCTTGAACATCGCCGCGGGAGGCGCGATCGCGTCGGGCGCGCCCGCCTCGGTGCCCGTCGGCGCGTCCGGCGAAGAACCGTCGCTCTCGGTGGGCGGCGTCGCTGGCGCCGGATCGTCCGAGGAGCACGCGTAGAGCGCCGCGAGCGCGAGGGGGATGACCAGGAGGCGTCGAAAGAGCTTCAGGCTGCGCATGACGCAGCGATGGTACGCGCCGAGGTCGCCGCGCGCGACCGCTGCGCCGCCGACGCGCCGAGAAAGGCCCCCACAAAGACGCGCGCTCCTCGATAATGGGCGCCGCATGTCCTTCGCGCTCCCTATGCCCGTCGGTACTCCGTTCGCGCGGCCGCCTCTCCAAGGAGGCGCCTGATGGCCGCACAAGCAGACATCGTTCGCCTGCTCAAAGAAGCGGCGGCCGACATGAAGCGTGACGCGAAGGGCGCCGTCGCCAAGCTCGAGGCCGCGTACGCGCTCGTGCGAGACGGCGGCAGCCCAGACGACATCGCGCTCGTGGCCGAAGAGCTCGCGCGCGGGTGGGCGCGCCGAAAGTCTTCTGCCCGATCGCTGCACCACGCCCGCACGGCGACCAAGCTCGCGCCCGCGCAGAAGACGTCTTGGACGACGCTCGCCAAGACGTGCGAGCTCATCGCCTCGCGCACGCCCGAGGACACCAAGGGCCGCCGCGCCCGCGCGCTCTACCGCGCCGCCGCCAAGGGCTTCGAGAAGGCGTCCTCGCTCACGAGCGATCGCGAGGACAAACACTGGCTGCTCGAGCTGGCGCGAGACGCGGCGCGACAGGCCAAGCCGCCCAAGGCCTGAGCGCCGCTCGCACGACGGCGATCGCGCCCGAGCACGTGGGCTTCGGCGCGGGTCAGCGCTCGTCGGCGAAGCGCCCGAGCGCCGTGCACATCTGGTGGGACGCGCGCACGACGTTCTCTTGCCACGCCCGATCCCCCGGGTTGAAGTACCCGCGCAGGCGCGTCACGTCTTTGGCGTACTGCCGCTCGCCGCACGCGGCGCGCTCGTGATGGCAGTAGTTCTCGTCGACGAGCGCCTCGAGCACCTTGCGCGCCGAGCTCGTGCCGATTTCGGACGTGACGGAGATGACGGTGCCCGCCGTGCGCTTGTCGGCGAAGCGGTCGTGGAACCACTGGGTGATGTCGCCCGTGGTCGTGAACGCGTCGGAGATCTCCTCGCCGTCACCCGCGCTCGAGAGCCCCTGCACCTCGCACAGCCCTCGGCACTCCGCCTCGGGGAACATCGCCGTCAGCATCTTGGCCTCGCGCTCGTACGCGCTCGAGAGCTCGGGCGACGCCCCGGCGGGCAGAGGGTTGCGCATGATCTGGTTGATGCCCTGCTTGCCCAACCCCGTGTGCATGTCGATGACCGCCATGTTCTTGAACGGCGCTGCGACGCGCAGCACGAGGCGCTGCACCGCGACGGCCTCGGGCTGCACCTCGTGGCCGCCGAAGTACACGCCCTCCGGGAACTCGTATTGCCCGCTGAGGGCCTTGTTCATCGCGTCGCTGCCGTGCCGCACCCAGGCCGCGGCGATGTCGATGATGCTGATGCGGCCTCCCTCGAGCAGGTGGCGCAGGTCGCGATACTCCTGGTTGACGATGCGGTGGCCGGCGAAGGCCGCGCCGCCGTTGCTCTCGGCGTCGAAGAAGTTTCGGTTCAGGTCGACGTTGCTCGCGTTGAACCGTCGCCCGTACTTCGCGCCCGAAGGGTTCATCGCGTGGATGACGAGGATGGCGGTCTCGCTCCGGTCGAACGTCGACGTCGCCGCGCAGTCGCCCAAGAGCGTGTCTTGGAAGAGCACGCCCGCGGGCGCCTCGACGCCGTGGATGCCCGAGCTCATCACGACGAGGTTTGTCGCGCGCGCCGCGGCGGGGATGAAGATGTAGTCGATGCCGAGCGACGGATCGTCGGCCGACGCGACGGGCATGCGACCGACCTCGGTGCGCGGCTCGATGCGCTTCCACGCGTCGGCGCGCTCTCGGAAGCGAGCCTTCCACGCGTCGTAGCTCGCGCCCAGGAGCTCCGCGCCGGCGACCTGGGCCCTCACCTCTGACACGCCCTCTTCAGTCTCTTCGTCGGGCGACTCGGCCGTCGCGCAGCCACCGCCGATCGCGACGGTGACGGCGAGGGTGGCGGCCACGGCCGCATAAAAGAAGGGCTTCCAGCGCGTCTGCATACCTTTGCCTACATGCAACCACCGTACCCGGCGCCGCGGCCCCCGCGACCGGCAGAAGGCTCGCGATTCGCCGCCGACGCGGAGGCGGCGCGCAAAGACCGTTGGATCCGCCGTTCACCGTTCGAGGTCGGGCAACCGCAGGTGCGCGCGGCCGACGGGCACGGCATGCGAACGTCCATCCTGCTCGCCGCGACCCTCTGCACGCTCCTCGGCGCGTGCGCGTCCTCTGGCTCGAACGGCGCGCCCGCGCCCGACGAGACCTCCACGCCTCGCCGGAGCTCGGGCGGCGCGGCCGACCCGGGCGGGCGTGAGGCCGACGCCGGCGCCGACGACGCAGAGGTCGCCACCGCGTGCTTCTCGAGCCCCGACGCGGTCCTCGTGCGCGATCTCGAGCCTCGTCGCGCGGCCGTGTCGACCATGTTCGTGGCCGGCTCGCGCCTCGTCGTCGGGTCGGATCAAGAGCTCGCGTCGTTCCCCTTCACGGGCGGTCGATCGAGCGCCACGCGAGCGCGCTCGACGTCGCCGCTCCCCACGGTCTCGGGCGATCGCGTCTACTACGTCGACGGGATCTCGCTCTACTGGACGACGCCGCTCATGGACATGCCCGTGTCCGTGGCGGCGCTCTGGCGCGGCGCGTCGGGGCTCCACGTCGACGACCAGTACGTCTACATCTCGCGCCGCGTCAGCCAGACCGAAGGGATCCTCTCGCGTACGCCGCGCGACGGCGCGATCCAGGTGGAGCCCACCGACATCGCCCGCGGGCTCGTCACGCCGTGGATCGGCGGCACGCCCGACAAGGTGCTCGTCGTCACGCACCAGGACGACGGGGCCAAGAGCGTCGGCGCCGTGTATGGCCTCCCCAAGCCGAACGCCGACGTGCTCCTCGACACGTACGCGTTCGACAAGGGCAAGCCGGTCGGGTTCGTCGTCGACGGCTCCGGCGTCGTGCTCGCGCTCGAGGGGGCGTACGGCGGCGCGCATCGCGTGGCGTCGTTCTACGCCGACGGCACGCACCTGGTCGTCCAGTCGTTGCCCCCGGCGAGCTCGATCGACGACGTCATCGCCGACGCCGACGGCATCTTCTACGTCGCCGACCTGCACCGCGTCGTGCGCGTGCCGCGCGCGGGAGGCGAGGGGCTGCCTCGCACGCTCGCCCAGACGCCCAGCCGCTGCGTGGTGAGCGCGATCGCCGACGGCGGAGACTTCTTGTACGTGAGCGTCAAGGTCCCGAGCGCGAGCCCGCGCGTGGAGCAGATCTGGCGCGTCGCGAAGTGACCGCGCGCGCGGGTCACGAACGCCGGTCGAGCGCCGCCGCGAGATCGTCGTCGGTCTCGGCCTCGCAGATCTCGAGCAACGTGCTCCGCGTCGAGGCGTCGGCGGTGGCCTCTGCCGCCACCCGCACGCGCCTTCGCGCCTCGTCTGCGCCCACGCGGATCATGGCGACCGCCGCGCCCACGCGCGCGTCGGTGGGGGCGCTCGGGTCGCCCAAGACGTTGCCGAAGGTGTCCTCGCCGAGCGCCGCGACGCGATAGTTTGCGCCGCCGGTGCGCGCGAGGCCGTCGATGGCGGCGAGCCACTCGCGGCCCGACCCGGAGCGCGACGAGAGCATCGCGCCGATCTCGCG
>JAGQJA010000108.1:4020-4858 GCA_020430845.1 Myxococcales bacterium | reverse complement strand
CCGCCGACCAGCCGCTCTCGACGAGGATCTGGCGGACGCGATCGCGGTCCGCGAACGCGAACTGCCCGGGGCCTTCGGGCCGACGGGGCGGCAGATCCGGCAACAGCGGCGCCGCGGCGCGCTCGGCCGCCGTCATGAACGGATTGTCCTCCTCGCTCCTCCACACGACGCAAGTGAGCGAGGCCCCTGCCTTCGCGCCGCGGCGCAGGTTCTCGAACGCGCGGACGGGATCGTCGAAGAACATGACGCCAAAACGCGACACGAGCGCGTCGTAGCGCTCGCGCTCGAACGGGTGCTCCTGGGCGTCGCCGACGACGAAGCGGACCTCGACGCCCTCTCTCTCGGCGCGGGCCCGAGCCGCCTCGATCATCGGCGGCGCGACGTCGACGCCCGTGGCGCTCCCGCTCGCACCGAGGCGGCGCGCGACGGCGACGGTGGTGCTCCCCGTCCCGCAGCCGACGTCGAGGACGGCGCGCGGCCGTCGCGAGAGCGCGGCGTCCACGAGCACGTCGTCGAAGGGTCCGAAGACCTGATCGAGCAGCGCTTGCGACGCGACCCACCCTTGGGCGCCGCTGCCGCTCCAGAGCGCAGCCTGCTCTTCGCCTCTCGGTCGCTGATTGTCCGTCATCTCTTCCTCCGTTGACTCCAGAGCCTTCGGACATCACCATGCAACCTCAAGTCGACTTGAGGTCAAGGGGGCAACCGTGGACATCACAGAGGTCGTCCAGAGGACCGGCATTCCGGCCTCGAAGATCCGCTACTACGAGGAGAAGCAGCTCATCCGCTCGACCGGCAGGCGCGGGCTGCACCGCGTGTTCGAGCCTGCCGTGCTCGAGCA
>JAGQJA010000108.1:0-3923 GCA_020430845.1 Myxococcales bacterium | reverse complement strand
GCGCGCGAGCTCGACGACACGATCGCCAAGCTGACCAAGATGCGCAACGGCCTGAGGCACGCCGCGGCGTGCCGAGCCCCGAGCCACATGGAGTGCCCCTCGTTCCGCCGCCTGCTGCGAGCGGTCGCCTCGGGCTCGCTGCGGCCCGACGAGCGCGGCTCTGCCCGGCGCCGCGACCGTGTGCGAAAGCGGTGACGGCGACCTCGCACCGGCGGCACCGGCGCCCTGTTCTTCGTGGTGGATCCGGCGCGTCCGTTGGCCGAGACTGACGCGGAAGAACGGCGCGCACGCGAGGCGCGCTCTCGAGGTGGTGGACGATGCCGGTCGAGCTCGAAGTCCTGTTTCGCGACGCCACGCAGTGGCGCAAAGAAGCCATCCAGCTCCGCAAGGTGCTGGTCGGCTGCGGCCTCCAAGAGGAGCCCAAGTGGGGAAAGGCCTGCTACACGTCGGCGGGCAAGAACGTCGCCATCATCCAGCGGCAGAAGGACTTCCTCGCGCTGCTCTTCTTCGACGGCGCGCTCTTGAAGGACCCCGAGGGTGTGTTGCATTGGCCGGGCAAGAGCTCGCGCATCGGGCGTCGCATGCTCTTCACGAGCGTGAAGGACGTCACCGACAAGAAGGCCACGATCGAGGCGTACGTGCGCGAGGCGCTCGCGGTGAAGAAGGCGGGCCTCAAGGTGCCCAAGCTCGCCGAGCTCACGTTGCCCGACGAGCTCCTCGCGAAGTTCCGCACGGTCCGCGGCCTGAAGGCGGCGTTCGAGACCCTGACCGCCGGGCGACAGCGCCACTACGCGATCTTCTTCGCCGAGCCCAAGCAGTCCGCGACGCGGGCGAGCCGCGTCGACAAGCACGTCGCGCGGATCCTCGCCGGCAAGGGCCTGCGCGACAGCTGACCCCGAAGAGCACGCGGAGGGCAGGCGCGACGCTCTCTCTCGCGCCGATGGGCTCACTGGATCGCGCGTGCACCAGCAAAAAAAAGTTCCGAGTACATCGAAACGACATCGGACGCGTGGCGTAGGCCTCTTCACGCGCTGCACGACGGCGCGCAACTTCAGGGAGGTCACTCATGCACGTTCGCTTCTTCGCCGCGCCGATCGCGCTTCTGGCTGTCGCTTGCTCGCTTGGCTCCAGCGATGATCTCGGACAGGGCTCGCAGGCTGTCGGTGGGGACGAGTCGGCGACACCGCAGGCGCCGAGCGCCGCGCAGCCCGGCGAAGCGCAGCAACCGCAGCAACCGCAGACGGTCGCTCCGGCCGCGCCGGGCGCTCCGGCCGCCGACGTCGGCGCGGTGTTCACCGAGACGAACGCGGCAGACGGCAACGTCGTGCTCTCTTTCAAGCGTGGCGCCGACGGCGCGCTCACGGCCGCGGGCTCGTACCCCACGGGTGGCAAGGGCACGGGCAAGGGCCTCGGCTCGCAGGGCGCGGTCACGCTGACCGAGGACGGCAAGTTCCTGCTCGTGGTCGACGCGGGGAGCGACGAGATCTCGAGCTTCGCCGTGAACGGCACCGACCTCGAGCTCCGATCGCGGGTGAGCTCGGGAGGGACGACGCCCGTGAGCGTCACGGCGCACGGAGACCTCGTCTACGTCGTCAACGCCGGCGACATCAACTGCATCTCGGGTCTGCGCATGGACAAGGACGGCGTGCTCACGCCGATCGCGGCGTCGACCCGCTCGCTCAGCGCGGCGGCGGTCGGACCGGCGGAGATCGCGTTCTCGCCCAAGGGCGACTCGCTCGTCGTGACCGAGAAGGGCACCAACGTGATCGACACGTTCGTCGTGCGCGCCGACGGCACGCCGAGCTACGGCAAGGCGTTGCCCTCGGAGGGCATGACCCCCTTCGGCTTTGCGTTCGACGCCAAGGGCTCGCTCATCGTGTCGGAGGCGTTCGGCGGAGCGGCGAACGCGTCTGCGCTCTCGAGCTACCTCCTCGTGGGCGCGGAGCGGGATCTCGTGACGCTGAGCGCGTCCGTCAAGGACAACCAGAGCGCCGCGTGCTGGGTCGCCGTCACCCGCAACGCGAAGCTCGCGTTCACCTCGAACACGGCGAGCGCCAACATCTCGAGCTACATGGTCAAGCCCGACGGGACGCTCGCGCTCATCGGCGACGGCAACGCGGGGGCGACCGGCGACGGCAGCAAGCCCATCGACATCGCGCTCGATCGCGCCGACAAGCACCTGTACTCGCTCAACGCCGGAAACATGACGATCTCGGCGTTCGACGTGAAAGCCGACGGCTCCCTCGTGAAGCTGCCGACCTTCACGCTGCCCGAAGCGGCCGTGGGCCTGGCGGCGCGCTGACGACGACGACCGCGCGCGAGGCGGCGCCGCGAGGCGCACAAAACGCCGACGGCCCACTCCGGAGGGAGTGAGCCGTCGCGCGCTGTCTGGCTTCGTCGACTGGGGTCAGTTCACGGCGGGGAGGCCGCGCGTCTTGAGCTCGCCCTTCGCGTAGTCGCGGAACTTGGTGAGCGTGGGCTGCTCGCACACGCCGGCCGCCGTGATCACGGTGACCCACTTGACCAGGTGGTCTTGGAACGACGAGATCTTCTTGTAGCCGGTCGGACCGTTGCGCATGTCGGTCTGGAACTGGAAGAAGCGGTACTGGAAGCCCGCGTTCTTGAGCGCGACCCACTCGGCCGGCGGGTTCTGCAGGATCTTGCGGAGGCGGTAGTAGCCCTTGGCCCAGCACTCGAGGTTCTGCGCGTTGACCTCGGACTTGCCGCCCTCGTAGTTGAGCACGCGCGGCGTCGTCCCGGGCGCGGAGAGGTCGCCGTAGACGTAGGTGGCGCCGTCGGCCGTCGTGCCGAGCTCCCACGCGCCGAGGCTGATCTTCTCGGTGCCGATCTTCGCGCTCGCGGGGATCTCCGGCACGGGCGGGCACTTGCTGACGTCGACGTCCGGCGCGTCCATGTCCTGATCCTCGAGGCACGCGTCCTCGGAGAGGGTCGCGACCGGGGGCGTCGTCGTGCCCGCGGGCGGGGGCTGGGTGCCGTCCGTGTTCTCGGCGGGGGTTTCACCGGCCGGCTCTTCGGGCGCGGGGACCTTCTTGACGATGATCTCCTCGGTGCAGCCCACGAGAGGAAGGCCCACGAACAGCGCGATGAGAAGCTTCTTCATTCGACCCCTTGGCTACGCGAGAGTGTACGTACCTGTCCCTCCGACAGGCGCGCTTTCCCTACATCGCGGATAGGCCTTTGTCGAGGCGGCGAACGCACTTTTTGCAGAAAATCAGGACATAGGACGCGGGGAGGCCGCCCCCCCTCCTCTACCCCTTGGGTGGCCGGGCGCGCCGCGCTCGGGCGATCACCTTGAGCGCGCGCTTTCGTTCCGCGTGCTTACGCGCGTCCTGGCGGACGGCCAGCGCGGCCAGCTCCCGGTCGAGCTTGAGATAGCTGCTCCAACGCAGTGCGTCGAGGCGCCCGTCGTCGAGGGCCGCGGCGATCGCACACCCCGGCTCGCCGTCGTGGCGGCAGTCGCGAAAGGCGCACCGCGCCGCGAGCTCCGCGATGTCGGCGAACGCGTCCTCGAGGCCGCCCCGCGCGTCCCCCGCGTCCCACAGCCGCAGCTCGCGCATGCCGGGCGTGTCGAGGACGAGCCCACCACCGGGCCGCGCGACGAGCTGCCGCGTCGTCGTCGTGTGCCGCCCGCGACCGTCGGCCGCCACGTGCGACACGCGCTGGAGCTCGGCCCCGAGCAGGCGGTTGGCAAGTGTCGACTTGCCGGCGCCCGAAGACCCGAGCAGCGCGATCGTGCGGTTCCCCGCGAAGTACCCGGCCAACTCGTGCACGCGATCGCCGGTCCGCCCCGACACCGTGTGCAGGGGCACCCCGTCGACCGCGCCCATCGCCGCGCGCGCGCGTTCTTCGGCGCCCACGTCGACGTCACACTTGGTGACGACGACCACGGGCTCGACGCGCGA
>JAGQJA010000107.1 GCA_020430845.1 Myxococcales bacterium | reverse complement strand
CGGCGCGGGGGACGGGCTCACCGCTACGCCTCCAGACGTTCGCGATCACGACCGTCACGCCTCCGAGCGACGACGACCGAAAGGTCGCGCGCGCCGTGACGACGTCGATGTCACGGCAAGCCGACGCGGAGCTCGCGACGGCGCTCGGTGTGCGCGACGCCGCGGCGACGGGCGCGCGCCTGCGCGCCGCGGGCGCGAGCGCCGGACCGTGTCGGCTGGGCGACGGAGAGACGACGGGGAAGACGACGACGTTCGCGCTCACGTGCGCGCGCAAGAGCGGCGCCCTGCGACTCGTGGCGGCGGCGTCGGGCGTGCGACCCGAGCTCGACCTCACCGCGCGCTGCGTCCGGTGACGCCGCGCGCGCGTGCGTCACGGCTTCTTCTTCTTGGCTCCGACGTAGCCGCCGAGCGACGAGAACGGCACCGCGAGCACGAACGGGACGAGCGCGAAGATGCCCGCGGTCGACCACGAGAGCAGCGCCGCCACCACCGACGTCGCCACCCCCGCGAGGGCCGCCTCCTTGACGCCCGTACGCTCGCCGAAGCGTCCCACGAGGTATCCGCCGGCGAACGACGCGAGCGCGAGCATGGCGGCGTGCGGCGCGACCATCTCCCACAGCAGCTGGCGCCGGATCTCGGGGTGGAGCGTGCTCAGGACGGCGAAGATCTCGTCGGCCCCTCCCGTCACCCCGAAGCGACGCCGGAGGCTCCACGCGTGGAGGGCCTGCGCACCGGACGCGAGCGGCAACCACGCCGTGAAGATCGCCACGGTGCCGAAGCCGACCCAGTGCCACGTCGGGCGAGGCTCGTCCTGCTCCTCGTCGGGAGCGGCGCGCTGGATCACGGGCAGGCGGCGCTTGGTCACGACCGAACTCTAAGGCCGCCCGTGCGTTCCCGCCCATCCCCAAACGCTCGCCGCAGGGCCCGTCGTGTCGATCTCGCCCGGCGCGCGATCGTGGCCGCGGGTCTGTGTTATCGCAGGGCCATGGCTGACGTCGATCCACGGACGAGCTCGCACGAGCTGCGCGTGCGCTTCTTCGAGACGGACCTGATGGCGATCGTGCACCACGCCGCCTACCTGACGTACTTCGAGGTGGGGCGCGTCGAGTGGCTGCGGGCGCGCGGCGTCACGTACGCGGACTGGGCGGCGCGTGGCGTCCACCTGCCGGTGGTCGAGGCGAACGTGCGCTACGCGCTCCCCGCGCGCTTCGACGATCTTCTCACCGTCGTGACGACGCTCGCCGACCTGCGCACCGTGTCGCTGCGGTTCGAGTACGTGTTGCGGCGCGGCGACGAGCAGCTCGCCACGGGCTGGACGCGCCTCGGCTGCGTCGACGACCGCGGCAAGATCTACAAGATCCCGCCCGAGATGCGCGACGTGATGCTCGGCGGCGAAACGAGGGCCGCGGGCTGATCGCGTCAGCAGGCCTGGGCGAGCCCTGCGACGCAGGTCGACAGCACCAACGCGGCGATGAAGGCGAGGATGCCGCCGACGATGAGGGCCGTCGTGCACCCCGACTCCTGCGGGAGCGCCCGCGCGATGCGCGGAGGACCCACCGGTCCGCCCGTCATCGGCGGCGCCATGGGATGTTGCGGCGCGTGCATCGGCGGTCCGGTGAGGATCGGCGGGCTCGCGTGCACGTGCCCCGGGTGCGGCGGCGCTGCGCCCGGACGCGCCGACGCCATGGGGGCCGGGGCTCCGGAGTGTCCGCCCGGCCCGGACGCCTGCGTGGGCGGGATCGGCGGGCCGCGGTGCGACGCGAGCGGCGCGGGGGCGCCCGAGCTCGCGACGGCCACGGTGGCGGCGTGTCCGGTCGCGGGCTCGCCCGTGGGGGGAGCGGACACGACGGCCGACTGGACCACCGTGCTGGCGCGCCGCTTCGGCTCTGCCTTGAGCTGCGCCCACAGCTCGGCCACGTTGGCGAAGCGCGCCTTGGGGTCGACGTCGAGGGCCTTGCGACACGCGTCCTCGATGTGGTCGGGCACGTTGGCGCCGCGTGAGCGCGGCGTGGGGCGGTTGGCCACGTCGGTCGCGACGCGCATGATCGACATCACGTCGGCGTCCTCGACCGGAGGCCGATCGGTGAGCACCTCGGTGAGCACGAGCGCGAACGAGTAGACGTCCGTCCACGCGGCCGTCGCGCCGTGCCGCGGATCGAGCTGCTCGGGCGCGGCGTAGAGCCACGTGAACGACGAGAACGCGCTGCGCGTCCCCGGGGTCATCGCGTCCTCGTCGCGCATGAGCTTCGCGATGCCGAAGTCGAGGACCTTGGTGCGCGGCGGGTCTCCCGCGCACAAGAAGAAGTTGGCGGGCTTGACGTCCCGATGCGCGATCTTGCGCTCGTGTGCGACGGCCAGACCGTCGGCGGCCGTCTCGAGCAGCGCCAGCGCCTCGGCGACCGAGCGGCCCCGGAGCCCTCGGCCGCGCCGCGCGCGCAGATCGTCGGCGAGCGACTGTCCTTCGAGCCACTCGAGCACCATGTAGGGCGCCCACACGCCGCGCGGCGTGACGGCCGCGCCGAAGTCGATGGACCGCACGACGTTCAGAGAGACCTGCGACAGTGTGTAGAGGAGGCGCGCCTCGTCCTTGAACTTTCGCAGGACGCCGTCACGCACGCTCGGGTCGTCGACCACGGGGACCTTGAGCACCTTGACGGCGATGGGCTGCTCGAAGGCCAGGTGCCAGCCGCGGTAGACGACACCGAAGCCGCCCTCGCCGACGACGGCGTCGACGCGGTACTGCCCCTCGAGGACGACCCCGACCAGGCCGAATGTGTCTTCGAGGATGGTCACTCGGTGTCTCTCAAGCTCGACTCGCGGCGGGACGCAAGCGCGACCCACCACGCCGTCGCGAAGGCGCGCGGGGCTCCATCCCCGGAGGATACGTCCCCCCGCCCGTCCCGTCGACGCGTCACCGCGGGGGCACGGCGGGCGACCATTTGCATTGCATATACATCCTTTTCGTGCCCGGCCGGCGGGGATCGGGCCGACCGGACCGGCTCGGCTCGTAATGGGTGCGAGGGGCTCGCGGCTCCGTTATCCTCGGCCGACCGCGCTCATGCGTCGCCTCCTCTCCATCCCCCTCGTGCTCGTGGCGACGCTCACCGCGTGCCAAGGGGGCTCCAAGCGGCTCGAGGGCCGCTGGCGAGGCGCCACGGTGATCGGGGTGGCCCCGGACCAGACCGTCGCGGCGCAGGCGTTCGCCAACGAGATGGAGATCGTCGCGCAAGGCGACGAGATCACGATCGTGACGCCCCCGCGCAAGCAGCCCACCAAGTCGAAGTACACCGTCGTCGAAGAGGACAAGACGCACGTGGTCATCACGACCAAGGCCGACGGCCCGCAGATGCGCGAGAAGTTCGTCTTCTCGGCGCCCGGGACGATGCGCTGGGAGCTGGGCGACGGCCGCGCGATCGAGTTCAAGAAACAAGGCGGCGGCAAGTAGGCGTCAGCGGCGCACCGGCTCACGCGCCACGCGCAAGACGACGGCGCGTCCGCCGCGCGTGAGCTGGAGGAGCACGTCCTCACGCACGGGCCCGGCGAGCTTGCCGCGGACCTGCTCGAGGCTCGTGGCCGCGACGCCGTCGACCGACACGACGACGTCGCCCGCCCACACCCCGGCGCGTTCGGCAGCGCTGCCCTCGGCCACCGCCACGATCACGACGTGCGCCTCGCCGTCGGTCGACGTCTCGCCGAGCGTCACGGCGACGCCCCCGGCGGCCACGGGCTCGCTTGCGCCCGCTTGGTGCTTGATCTCGATGCGGACGCCCTCGGTCACACGGCCGGCGATGAGGCGCACGCCCTCCTTGCGCGCCCGCCCGAGGTGCGCGGCGTAGGCCTCGAGCGCGATCTCGCCCGCTGGCAGACCTCCGAGCTCGAAGCGCCCGCGCGCGTCGGTGAGCGCGAGCCCCGGAGGCAACGAGCCGACCGGGAGGTACGTGGGCACGGTGTCCTTGCCGACCCGCGCGCCCGCCACCGGCTCGCCCTTCTCGTCGACGACGACGCCGCGCACTGTGCCCTCGTCGCGCAGCTCGACGCGAGGCACCGTGGTGGGCCGCGTGCCGTCGTGCTTGGCGATCGTCACGTTGGCCTCGAACGACGTCTTGCCCTTGGCGCGGATCACGAGGCGCGCAGCCCCGGGGGCCAGGTCGGCGACGCGAAAGTGGCCCTCCTTGTCGGTGCGCGTGTGGAGCACGCCCGCCGCGGAGTGCAGCGTGACCTGAGCGCCGACGACCGGCGCGCGCAGCTCGGCGTACACGTCCCCTTCGAGGGCCTCGCCGGGCTCGAGGTCGACCCGCAGCTCGGCGTCGTCCTTCTTGGAGGTCGCCACGTACGCCGCATAGCCGGGCGCGTGCACCTCCACGCGGAGCGGCAAGCCGAGCACCCCCACCGCGAGCGCCTCGCCGCGGGCGTCGGTGAAGACCGTGGTGCGGGCGGGCGACGCGGGGTCGAGGCTCGACACGCCCACCTGCGCCGACGCGACGGGCCTGCCCCGCGCGCTCACGCGGATGGGCAGCGACGGTCGCTCGTCGGGGATCGTGATCTCGACGCTGCGTTTCTCGCCGTCGGGCACCTCGACCACCATACGCGCCACGGTCATCGTCGGTGTCTCGTCGCGCGCGACGATGAGGATCACCTCGGTGGGCACGGCGGCGAACGCGAACGAGCCGTCCGACGCCGTGCGCGTCTCTCGCTCCTGCGAGCCGCGGACCGCGAGGAGCGTGACGCGTGCCGACGCGACGCCGCGCTTGCGCGCGTCGAGGATGCGCCCCTCGAGCGAGCCGCCGCGCTGCAAGACGACGTCGATGCGCGTCTCCTTTCCGGCCTCGGCCTGTGCCACCTCGCTGATGGTCTCGACGTACTGCGGGTGTCGCACCACGACGCGCAGGCGACCGGCGGGGACCGGTCCGGCGCGGTAACGTCCGTCGCGCTCCGACACCCACGGCTCGCGCGCGACGCTCACCGACGCGCCGCCCCCCGAGACGGGCGCGCCGACGCGCGGGATGCCCGGCACGGGCCCCGGAACGACGCCGAGCTCGCCCGCGGGCACGAGCGGCGCGGGACCGCCCACCGACGCCGCGAAGTGCGCCTGCCGAAAGCCCGCGACGACGGGATCCTCGTCGATCGGCATCCCGCGCACGTCGGTCCCGATCACGCGGATGGTGGCGCCGTCGACCGTGTAGCCGCGCGCGTCCGTGACCTTTCCGATGAGCGTCGCGCCGCGCGAGAGCTCGACCTTGACGGTGCTCTGGCCCGCGCCGAGACCGACGGCGTGCTGGACGTAACCCTCGGCCGAGACCGAGAGCGTCGCCGGGCCGCGCGCGATCGGGCCGAGCTGCGCGCGCCCCTTCTTGTCGCTGCGGGCGTGCAACGGGAAGGCGCTGAGCCCGTCCTCCGCGAGGGTGACGTCGGCGTTCGCGACCTCGTCGCCCGTTCCCTCTTCGACGATCTCGATCGACACCATCACGCCCGCGGCGAGGTGCAGCGCGACCTCGCGCTCCTGACCCTTCTCGAGGCTGACGGCGATCTCGGTCGGCGAGACGAGCGCGCCCTTGAGCGCTCGCAGCGTGTACACGCCCGCGGACAGACCGCCGATCCTCACCTCGCCCTTGGCGTCGGACATCGACTCGCGCGCGGGCCACAAGCTTGGCCCCGCGATCTGCACGCGCGCCCGGTCGACAGGCTCGCCGTCGGGCCCCGTGACCTTGGCGACGACGGTCCCTTGCCTCGACAGCGTCACGACGAGCGGGCGATCGCCTGCGACGCCGCGACGACGGACCTCCTCGAACCCCGCGGCGCGCACCAGCACCGAGAACGGCCCGTCCCCCAGCCGTCCCACGCGCGCGTGACCTTGGGCGTCGGTCTTGGCGCCGACGGGGAACGGGTCGGCGGCGCGCACCTCGAGCTCGGCGCCTGCGACGGGCGCGCCCGACTCGGACTTCACCTCCACCTCGAGCTCACGCGCGGGTCCGAGGGACAGGTCGAGGCGGCGAGCGCCCTCGACGATGACGACCATACGAGAGGCGCGCGCGTACCCCTCGGCCTCCACCACGATCCAATGCTCTGCGCGCGGGAGGCGGTCGAGGCGCGCCCGCCCCGTGTCGTCGGTGGTGGACTCGGCGGCGAAGTGAGCGCGACCCGACAGCCACGCGTACGCCCGAGCACGCGCGCCCCGGATCGGCGCGCCGCCGCTCTCTGCCTTCACGAAGACGTCGAGCGCCCCGTCGCGCTCCCGCACCGACTCGGGCAGCGGCGCCGTGGTGACGTCGATCACCAACGTCCGCAGGGCCGCCCCGGGAATGGATGCAACATACAAAAGGCACGCGACGATGACGAAGACGCGCGCCGCGAGGGCCGCCATGCGTCGTTTTGTCGCGTCGTGCGCCATCGTTCCCCAGCAGGGTAGAACCGCCGGCGCGGCGAGCGCTTCCCAATTGTCGCGCGCGCGCCCGCGTCTGCTACTTTTCAGAGGTGCCGACCTCGGGGAGAGCGCGCCGCTCGCTGGCGTCATGTGCCTTGGTGCTCGCGACTTCCGCGGCGGTCGGATGGGGCTGCGGCGACAAGGATCGGCCCCCGCTCGCGAGCGGAACGTTCACGCCGTCCGCGGGCGGTGGCGAGGGCAACGAGGGCGGCACGGGGTTCGGCAACTCGGGCGGGACCAAGCCTCCGGGCTGCGGCGTGCTCGCAGACGGCGGCGTGTGCGACTGCGTCGACGTGGCGCTCTTCGCCGACGCCCCGAACATCTACTTCGTCCTCGATCACTCCGGGAGCATGGAGGTCGGCGGCAAGTGGTCGTCCATCCGTGTGACGCTCGGCAAGCTGATGCGCGGGATCGGCCCCCGCGCCAACTTCGGCGCCACGATGTACCCGAGCAACGCCTCGTGCGGGACGGGCACCGAGGTGATGAGCGTGCGCCCCGGCGATCCGCCGTCGTCGAGCACCGACGGACCGACGACGCTCCAGCTCCTCACCGTCACCAACCGGCCGCCGTCCGGGGGCACGCCCACGGCGGCCTCGCTCACGTACGCGCTCGACCGCGTGCGCAACCTCCCCGGCAAGACGTTCGTCATCCTCGCCACCGACGGCGGGCCCAACTGCAACGCCGCCGGCGGCTGCGACGTCACGCAGTGCATCCCCAACATCGAGTCGGCGGGCGGCTGCTCACCGGTCGGGCAGAGCTGCTGCGCGCCGCCGGTGGGCGGGCCCGAGGGCTGCCTCGACACGACGGCCTCGGTCGCGGCCGTGTCGGCCCTCAAGGCCGCGGGCGTCCCCGTCTACGTGATCGGCGTCCCCGGCAGCCAGCCGTACGCGTCGGTGCTCAACCAGATGGCCGCCGCCGGCGGCACGGGCAACTACTTCGCCGTCGACGCGGCGAGCGAGACGGCGCTGCTCACCGCGCTGCGCAAGGTCGCCGCGAAGATCATTGCAACATGCACGTTTCAGCTCAACAAGCCCCCGGAGGACCCGACGGGCGTGAACGTGTACCTCGACGACGTCGTGCTGCCCAAGGAGCCCGCGAACGGGTGGACGCTCGACGGTAGCAGCGTGACGTTGACGGGCGAGGCGTGCCGGCGCGTGCTCGACGGCGAGGTGCTCGACGTGCGCATCATCGCGGGTTGCCCCACGGTCATCCCTCGCTGACGCCGACAGCGCGTGGCGCGTCCGCCTCGAACCGAGCGCGGCGTGACCTCACCTCACCGCGTGGCCGTCGGCGCAGCGTCGTCAGTGCAGCGTGTGCCAGCGGCCGTCGTGCTCGACCTTGGTCGGGCGCAGGAGCCCCTCGGGCACGTGGGGCGGGTCTTCGTCGGCGAGCAGCTGCGCGCGGAGCGCGTCCTCGAGCGCCTCTTCGCGCTCCCAGCGCGCCATCACCGCCTTGGCGCGACGTCGGCGGCGCACGTACGCCCAGCCGAGCCCGCCCACGATGAGCACCCACAGCGCCGTCCCGCCCGTGATGATGGGGATCACCGAGTAGCGGTGCTCGAGGTCGGAGCGCCACTGGAACTCGAGCTTGCGGAGATCGCTCCCGTAGGCGTCGCGCACCGCGCGGTCGAACGGCTGGCCCGAGCGCACGCGCGAGATCATGGCGTGGAACCGCGCGCGGTCGGAGTCGCGGAGCATGAAGCGCACGAAGTCGGCGCTCTGCGCGTAGGCGATCTGCACCTGGAACGGATCGGCGGGGAAACGTTTGTCGAGATCGGCGAGCGGGTGCAGCGTGCCCGAGAGCGTCGCCGACCACAGCGTCTTCATGCGCTGCGCGATGAGCTCGCCCGACTCGTGCATCGCGAGGCCCTCGTTGAACCACAGGGGCACCGACTGGCCGCCCAGCGCGTCCTCGAGCGCGACGTGCGCGAGCTCGTGCCGGAACACCTCGTCGAGGTTGACCGCCTCGGCGCCGCGCGGCGCCATGAGCGTGAGCAGCACGAGGCGCAGCTGCGTGTACGCGACGCCGCTGGCGTACGCCGGAGGCGGCGCGCCGACGGGCGCGAGCTGGGCCATCTCGTCGAACGTGGGCGCGACGCGCACCTCGACGTGCGAGAGGACGGGCTGACCGAACGAGTCCATCAGCGCGGCCTTGATCGCGTCGGCGTCGCGCAGCAGCGGCTCGACGCGCGGCGCCGCGGCCGGCGGATAGCTGACGGTGAGCCAGCCGTGGTCGACCCGCTGGAAACCCGCGGGCACCGGCGGGATGGTCACGCCGGCCGGGAGGACCACAGGCACGTCGTGCGGGAGCGTGAGCGAGCCGGAGCCGCCCGACGCAGCGGCCTCGCCGGGCGCGGGCCCGATCGACGGCTCGGCGAGCGCGAGGCTCGGCAGCACGAGCGCGAACAGGGTGATGAGCAGGGAGCGGAGGATTCGCACGGCGATGAAGCTTCGATGCCCGGACGAGCGCGTTGGGTTTGCGCTCCGCACTACGGCACCTTCATTTGAAGATGGATCGTGTCGCCGCCCGAGTCCCGTGACGCAAAGTAGAACGCGCCGCCGAAGAGCAGCGCGGCGCCGAGCCCACCCCAGAACCAGGGCGAGGTATAGAACGGCTTCGAAGGCGTTTCTTCTTTTGCTTTCGTGTACTTGCGATAGCCAGGCGCCGGAAAGAGGCGCTCGAGCGAGGCCACCGTGCTGCCCCAGCCGGTGGTGTCGTCCGCGCCGTACGTCGCGGCGTCGAACGAGCCCAACCCGACATGAAAGAGCCGCGCCCGCGCCTTGGGGGCCCCGGCCGGGCTCGGGAGCTGGGCGTCGTCGCGGAGCGCGCGCTCGGGATCGACCGCCGACGCGCCGACCTCGCCGGCGTCTGTAGGCTGCACCTCGAGCGCCGACGCGTCCGACGAAGACGCTGCGCCCGCGTCGAGATCCGCCACCGGCGACGCGCCACCGTCGGTCATCGCGATCGGCGACGCGCCACCGTCGGTCGTCGCGATCGACGACGCACCCGCGTCGACGGCCGACGACGCGGGCCGAGCGTCTGCCGCTCCCGTCACCACGAGGATGCCCTTGAGCTTGAGCCGGCGACCGATCGCCGCCAGCACTTGGCGAGACGCGGCGTCTTCTCCGCGCACACCGTCACGCAGCTCGGCGAGCTCACGTGCGCCAGCGCCGCCGGTGCCTGCCGGGAGATCGCCCACGAGGGCGCGCGCGCTCTCTTCGTCGAGCTCGGGAGGCCGAAGCCGACTGCGGTAGACGGCGCGGGCCGCTCGGCGCGCCGCGTCGGACGGAGCCCCGAGCGCGAGCACGGCGACGAACGCGTCGTCGGACCGCGGCTGCGCGTCTGCCCCAGCATCGGCCGCGCTGTCGGCCGCGCGAGACGGAGGGGCGGCGCCGACGAGGACGCACGAAGCGACCACGGCGCCCAATGCATATGCGCGAACGTAAGACCGCACCGTACCCCGTCAACCGCCCGCGGGAGAAATGAGGTGGCGCGCGATCCACGCGTGCAGCGGAGCTCCGTCCGCCATCAGCCCGAGCAGGCCTGGCTCGGCGCGCAGCGACGCGTAGCCGATCGCGAGCAGCACGACCGCCGCGGGCACGCCGACGATCGCGAGCACGCGCTGACCGCCGAGCGCGCTCCCCGACGCGAGCCCCGCAGCGAGCACGAGCGCGAGCACGTCCATGAGCGGGCGCGTCCACGGGTGACCGAAGTCTGCGGTGAGCTGACGCGCGAGGGCGGTGAGTGAGAAGAGCGCGAGCAGCGAGGTCGCGATGAGCAGCACGCGGAGCGCCGTGCGACGCGACGCGAGCCCGGTCACCGCGCGCGTGACGACCGACACGACGCCGACGGCGGCCACGAGCGCGACGAGCGCGAAGGTGGTGCCCCCGAGCCCGCGATGGTGGGTCTTGGCGCGCAGCAGCGCGCCGAAGATGGCGAGCACCACCGAGAGCGCCCCGAACGACGCGAACGCGACCGTGGCGAGCTCGACCACACGCCCCGAGACGACGATGCGCGCGCCGACCCGTGAGCGCGTGGCGATGTACGTCGAGACGAGCGCCGGGAGGAGCGCGAGCGCCACGAGGACGTGCCACACGCCGAGGGCGCTGCCCACGCGACCGCCTCCGAGGCGCAACGCGACCGGGAGCGAGGCGAGCAGCGCGGCGAGCACACCGGCGCCCACGGTGGAGCCGAACCGGATGGCCCACGACGCCGTCGGCCCTTGGTCTCGTGATGCGTCGGGCGAGCTCATCGCGCGCGGAGACTATACTCCATGGCCACGGTCGATCACGCGCGTCGCGCGGGCGGGTCGCAGGTCAGAATCGGTCGACCGGGGCCGGCGCGGGCAGGCGGAGCACCGCGTCGGCGCGCGCGATGGCGCGATCGGACCCGCCGAGCCAACCCAGCGCGTGCGCGTCGGAGGCCGCGAGCCCTCCGAAGAGGAGCGAGGCGAAGGTCCGTCGGTCGACCTCGAGCGCGTCACGCGTACGACCGGGCCGCGCGCGACCGCGACCCCGCCGCACGTCGACGCCCACCGCCTCTCGCGCTCCGTCTTCGTCGGTCACCACGAGGTCGACGGAGCCGTCGGCGAGGTACCCACGCGCCTCGAGCGCGCGCGCAGGCGAGCCGACGCGGACGAGCGGGCCCGTGACCACGTCTCCGATGGCGTGCTCCACCACGTCGGTGCCGAACCGCAGGCGATCGGGGTCGACCAGCGCGAAGCACAGCGGATCGCCTTGTGCGGTCTCGAGCTCGATCTCGCTCACTTGATCGCGCATCGCGCCGAGCGCCCCCACGAGCGCGCGACGCACGTCGTGGCCGACCGCGACGAGCTCGTCGACGTAGAGGCGCGTCTCGGCGTGCGACTCGCGCTGCTCGAGGAAGAACGACACGTATCCGCGGAGCCCCTTGCCGCGCGGCGCGTCCACGCCGAGCACGCATCGGCGCGGGTGGCTCGACCAGCGGGTCCACCACACGTCGGAGCGCGCGAGCCAGCCCGTGCTGCCCGCGGCCACCGACGCGTACACGGCGCGGACCTCCGCGAGCCTACCTTTGCCTACATGCACGACGGAGGCGCGCCACGACGAGGGGATGGCGCGCGGAGACAGGACGAGGCGCGTCGCGGGCCGCGACGGACCGTAGCCGAGTCGATCGTAGAACCCGCGCTTGAAGGCGTAGAGCATGGTGAGCGCGTCGCCGCGCGCTTCGGAGATCCGGTGCAGGTGCGCCATCAGGGCCGCGCCCACGCCGCGCCCGCGGGCCTCGGGCGCGACGCCGACCGAAGCCACGGCGCCGAGCGCCACGGGGCGACCGCCGAAGAAGGCGCGCGAGCGGCGCAGGAAGGCGTGACCGGCGACCTCGCCGTCGAGCACCGCCACGTGCGTGTCGGCGAAGGTGCCCATGCCGGTTCGCTCGAACCCCCGGCGCCGCGCGGCCGCGTCGCGGTCGTCGGGGTAGGCGGCTGTGTGGATCCGTACGAGGGCGTCGAGGTCGGCTTTTCGGGCCTTTCTCAGGGCGATGGGCATGCGTTTGTCAGAAATTGGGCCGCGCCAATACCTGCATGATACCGGCAAAGACGATGCTAGCTGAACACGCGCAGGGTAAGGGGCGTAGCCTCAGGCTTGGCGGGGCACGAGCCGACTTCGTGGCCTCGCTGGGTAAGAAGGTGACCGAGCTGCGCGCGCTGCTCGGGCGCGTGCGGGTGACCCCAGAGGGCACGCAGCCACGCGAGGAGCTGCGGCGCAAGCTGCACGCGCTCGGTCAGGGCGCGCGCATGATGCGCCTCGACGCGATGGAGCGCTCGGTGTGCGAGGCCACGGGCCTCCTCGACCGCGCCTCCGACCAGCGCCGCATCGAGACGATGGATCTCGACACGATCGAGCAGGTGCTCGAAGACCTGCCCGCGCTCGCGTGGGGAGAGGGCGTGGCTCGGTCGTCGCGCGAAGAAGAGGCGCAGCGCGAGGTGCTCCCGCACTTTCATGCGCTTGTCGTGGGCCCCGCCCGCATCGCCGACGCGCTGCTCGACGAGCCGTCGACCCGGCGCCCCACGTTCGAGTGCGACACGACGCCCGACGCGCAGGCCGCGTTCGAGCTCGCGCGCTCGAGCTGCCCGGACGTGATCGTGCTCGACGCCGACGTCGAGGACGCGAGCGAGCTGGTCGAGGCGCTCATGGACGAGCCGCTCACCGAGTCGCTGCCGATCATCGTCGTGGGTAGCTTCCTCACCGCCGGAGAGGCGTCGCTCTACGTGGCGATGGGCGTCGCAAAGACGATCGCCAAGCCCACGTCGCGAGAGACGCTGCGCGCGGCGTGCGAGGAGGCCCTGCGTGTCCGCGACAGCAAGACCGACCGCCTCGTGCTGGGAGAGCCCACGCTCGAGCAGCTGGGCGAGCGCCTCGCCGACGAGATCCGTCAAGCCATCGTCGGCCGCTCCGACCCCGCGATGCGCGAGCTGCGCGTGCCGCTCGGCGAGGGGACGGAGATCATGGCGCCGCTCTGGGGTGCCATCGCGCGCGTGCGCGAGATCGTGATGTCGCGCACCAACGGCGCGGTCCGCTTCGGCGGGCCGGGCCCCGAGGGCGCCATCGCGTACGCCGGCGCCGACGTCGCGAGGGCCGACAGGTCGCGCGGG
>JAGQJA010000798.1 GCA_020430845.1 Myxococcales bacterium | reverse complement strand
GGTGCGTGCGCGGGGGCCTGGTGGGGTGCGTGCGCGGGGGCCTGGTGGGCGGCGACGGCGGCGGTTTGGGGCGCCTGGTTGTGGTGGACGACGGCGGCCGTGCCTCCGACCGCGACGGCGCTGCCTGCGACTCCGGCGGCGAGCCACTTGGCGATGACGAGGGTCTTGAGCTTTGCGACGGTCGAGGCGGATGCGCCTGCTCCTGCGGATGCGCCTGCTCCTGCGCTTGCGGTCGCGCCTGCAGATGCGCTTGCTCCTGCGGATGCGGTCGCGCCTGCGGTCGCGCCTGTAGATGCGCTTGCTCCTGCGGATGCTCCTGCGCTGGCGCTTGCTCCTGCGGCGGTGGTGAGGGCGGCGGTGCTGAGGGCGAGCAGCATGGCCTTCTTGCTTGCGTCGCTCATGCGGTCGCCGCGCGCGGAGGCGAAGAGCGACTGCTCGAACGCGTCGAGCTCGATGTCGGGCTGGGCGCTCATCGCGTCACCTCGCTGCAGGTCAAGAACGGCGACGAGCCCAGGCGGGCCATGATCTGCTCGCGGACGCTCGGGCGGTCCATCTTGGCGCGGACGCGTCGCGCGGCGTCTTGAAAGGCTTCTCTCGCGCGTCGCAGGCGGGACGCGACCGTACCCGGCGGCAGCGCCAGCATCTCGGCGATCTCGGCCATCGTCATCTCCTCGAGCTCGGCGAGGACGAGCACCACGCGGAGCTCCATCGGGAGCGCGTCGAGCACGTAGTCCAGCACCGCGCGGGCGCGGCGCGCGTCGAGGGCTGCGTCGGGGAGCGGGGCAGGGTCGGCGAGCGCGTCTGAGGGCTCCTCTCCGGTCTCACGGCGCCGTGCCAGCGAGCGCCGTGCGTGGGCCGCGACGTTCGTGGCCACACCGAACAAGAAGGCGCGCTCGCGTCCGCGCTCGACGCGCGCGATCTTCTGCTGCGTCACGAGAAAGACCTGCTGGGTCGCGTCGTCGGCGTAGGCCTCGGGCACGCCCAGGCGGCGCACGCTCCTCCACACGAAATCGGCGTACCGCTCGACCAGGCTCGGCAGGTCGGCCGCGGTGAGCGTGCCGCCGGGCGCCGCCGTGGGCCCCCGTCCTTGCGCGCTCGCCGGTGCAGACTTGTCGATCATCCCGAGGGTCATTCCCGCACGCGCCCTTTCTGATCACGGAAAGCGCACGCCCGCAGCGATTCGGGCGGACGGGACGAGCGCCGGGGCGCGGTAGAGAGACACCGTCGGATCGACGACGAGCTCGTCGCGGACGAGCGGAGCCGAGAGCGACGCCTCGGCCTCGATGAACGAAACGCGGTAGATTTCCCATTCGATACGGCCACTTAGCGAGGGCGCCAGCCAAGGCCGCGTCCTCGTCTGCGCGCGGGCTGCGCCGCTGGGTGTGCCCGTGAGCGCGCCCGTCTCGAGGCCCAGGCAAGGGCGGGCGTGGACCGTGCGGAGCACGTCGACGCGGAGGGGGCACACCTCGGCGCGCGCGAGCCACCAGGAGAGCTCGGCGCGCGCGGGGCCGTCGGGCGAGCCGCCCTCGGCGTGGAGGAGAGCGAGGCGGATCGCGGGCGACAGGCCGGGGCGGTCGCGCGCGATCTCGGCGAAGCCTCCGTAGCCTGCGATCGAGGATGGCGCGGCGAGGGCGATCACAGCGGCACCGCCACCGACGCCCACGCGCCAGCCGCCGACCGGGCTCGGGCGGCGAGCCTCGGCGGATGCGGGTGCGGGCGCGGGCGCGGGGGCGGGCGCGGACGCGGGTGCGGATGCG
>JAGQJA010000797.1 GCA_020430845.1 Myxococcales bacterium | reverse complement strand
GGGGGCGTCGGGGAGCGGTGGCGGATCGGGGCTGGGGCTCAGGTGGGGGGCACGAGCGCGGTCGAGATCGCGCCGACGCTGCGCGTGCATGTTGCGCTCGAGCGCGATGCGAGCGGGTGGGCGCCGGCGGCGCGGCTGTCTTTCGCGCGTACAGCAGGGATGCGCCTGGAGGCGTCGGGGGTCGGGGCGCTCGTCGTGCTCTCGGCGGCGCGGGCCGAGGGCTGTCCGCTGGCGCTCGGACTCGACGGTCGGCAACGTCTTCTCCTGCGTCCTTGCGCGGCGCTCGACGTCGGTTGGATCCAGGGCGAAGGGCGAGACGTCTCTCTCCCACAGACGCGTACACGTCCGTGGCTCGCGGCGGGCCTGCTCGGCAGGATGGGATGGGCGGCCGCGAGCTGGCTCGTGATCGAGGCGCAACTGGGTGTGATCAGCCCATTTTTTCGTGAGAGCTTCGTGCTCGACGCGCGCACGGAGGTCTACCGCGCGCCTGTGGTGACGCTCGAGGGCGGGCTAGGATTTTCTCTGCGAATTCCGTGATCGAACGCCCACCCAGCCTCCATGAAGGGGAGATGGTCGCCGCCACGCTCGAGCCCCACGACGCCGCGCGATCGAGCGTTTGCGTCGGGTCTGGGGGGGAGACGGGGGGCGACGCGTCTGCGGATCGGGCCTGCGCCGACCCGCAGCGGCTGCGCGCGATGATCGACGCGCACTACGACTTCATCTGGCGGTCGGTCCGCCGACTCGGGGTTCGCGCGGACATGGTGGAGGACGCGGTGCAGCAGGTGTTTCTCGTGGCCGCACGCAAAGTCGGCGACATCGCCGACGGGAGCGAGAAGAGCTTTCTCTTCGGCACGGCGGTCCGCGTCGCGTCCGACGCGCGCAAGCGTGCGCACGTACGGCGAGAGATCGCGACCGACGCGCTCGAGGAGGCCGCCGACGATGTGCCGTCTGCCGAGGATCTGCTCGATCAACGCCGCGCGCGCGCGTTGCTCGACCGCGTGCTCGCCGAGATGGACCTCGACCTCCGGACCGTGCTCGTCCTCTACGAGCTCGAGGAGATGTCGACGCCCGAGATCGCGGCGCTGTTGGGGATCCCTCTCGGGACGGCGGCGTCGCGCCTCCGCCGCGCGCGCGAAGATCTCGAGGGGCGGATGAGGCGACTCGCGGCGCAGCCGTCACAGCGAGGAGGCGCGACATGAACGAGCCCAAGCGTCTGATGCACGAGGGCGGCGCGCTCGCCTCGCTCTTCTCCTCCGCCAAGGACGACGCGCCGGCCGAGGGCGCCAAGGATCGCGCCGTGGCTGCGCTCGGGCTCGGGCTCGCCCCCGCGGTCGGCGCGGGCGCGGGCGCGGCCAAGATCGCCGCCGCGAAGGGCGCTGCGGGGGCCGCGGCCACGACGTCGATCGCGCCGCCCGCGGCGACGGGTGCGGCGCTCGGCGCGGCGAGCGCAGGCGCGGGAGCCGCCGCGACCGGAGCCGCCAAGGCGACAGCGGGCGTGCTCGCCTTGAAGGTCGTCGGCGCGTTGCTCCTCGGCACCGCGGCCGTCGCGGGCGCGGTGAGCGTCGCGCGGAGCCCCGCGGAGACGAGCGTCGGGTCTGCGACTGGGACTGCGACTGCGACTGCGACTGCGACTGCGTCTGCGTCTGCGTCTGCGTCTGCGCCTGCG
>JAGQJA010000106.1:489-37167 GCA_020430845.1 Myxococcales bacterium | reverse complement strand
TCCGCCTCGAGGGCACCGAGCGTGCGCCGCCCGAGCTCGCGTCCGAGGTCGAGGCGGTGGCGCGCGAAGGGCTCCCGCAGGGGAAGCCGTTCGTCGAGGCCGACTACACGCGCGTGCGCGCGGACCTGCGTCGCGTGTTCCTCGACCACGGGTTCGCCTACGCCGAGGTGAAGAGCGACGCTGCGGTCGACGTCGTGCGTCACCAGGCCGACGTCGTGTACACGTTGACGCCCGGGCCCAAGTGCGTGCTCGGTCCGATCCGCGTCGAGGGGCTGGGCGAGCTGCCCGAGGGGCCCGTGCGCCGCGCGATGGACCTGCGCGAAGGGATGGACTTCTCGCAGCGAGAGCTCGACGACGCGCAGCAGCAGCTGCTCGACCTCGGGGTCTTCGCGTCCGTCGAGATCACGGCGGAGCGCTCCGAAGGCGCACAGCCGAGTCGCGTCGTCCCCGTCGTGGTGCGCGTCGCGCCGTCGCGCTTGCGCACGATCCGACTCGGCGGCGGGGTCGAGCTCGACGCGCTCAAGACCGACGTCCACGCCATCGTCGGCTGGGAGCACCGGAACTTCCTCGGTGGCCTCCGCTCGTTCCGCGTGGCGTTCCGCCCGGGCGTCGTCCTCTACCCGATCCGCCTCAACAACCTCGTCGAGCCCGAGGCGCCGTTGCTCGAGGAGCGCCTGCGCGTGGACTTCAAGCAGCCGGGCTTCGTCGAGGCGCGCACCGACGGGTTCGTGCGGCCCGAGTTCAACGTGTACCCGGTGCTGATCAACCCCGACCCGCCGCCCGGTGCGCGCGTGCTCGGCTACGCGGAGCTGCGCAACGCCATCGGCGTAGAGCGCTCGTTCTGGAGGCTCCACGCGTCCATCTCGCACAACGTGCAGCTCGCCTACCCGTTCGGCTACCTCGGCGCCAAGGACCCCACGCTCGGGCCCGTGCTCATCTCGTACCCCGCGTTCTTCACGGCGCTCGACTTCCGCGACGACAAGGTGCACCCGTCGCGCGGCTTCTACATCGCGAACACGCTCCAGCTCGCGGGTCTGGGCGGCGACGCGACCGACGTGAAGGTGCAACCCGAGGTGCGCGGGTACGTCCCACTGGGCAAACGCGTCGTGCTCGCGGCGCGCGTGTCGGTGGGCCTGCTCGCGCCGCAGGACTACGGCAGCGTGGTGCGCAATCCGCCCCGCACCTTCGGGCCCGCGACCGAGGCGACGACCAAGGACTACCAGGTCACGTTCTTCCGAGGCTTCGTGTCCGGTGGTCCCACGTCCAACCGCGGATATCCCATCCGCGGCGTGGGTCCGTACGACCTCGTGCCCTTCCTCACGCCAGACATCGCCCTCGCCCAGCTCGACGCGAGCTGCAGCGGCAGCGCCACGGACCGGTGCCGATCACCCACGGGTGGCTTCACGCTGTGGGAGGCGTCGACCGAGGCGCGCGTGCTCATCGTGGGGCCGCTCTCGGCCGCCGCGTTCTGCGACGCGAGCGACGTCTCTCCGCAGGTCGCCGACATCCGACTCACCCACCTGCACCTCTCGTGCGGCGCGGGCGGGCGCTACGATACGCCGGTGGGCCCCGTTCGCCTCGACGTGGGCTACCGGATCCCTGGCGCGCAAGTGCTCGGCGGGCTCACCCCCGACGAGCGCGAGCCGACGTTGCTCTTCGGCGCGCCCATCGCCGTGCACATCGGCATCGGGGAGGCGTATTGAGCGGCGCGGACCGACAGAGTGAAGGCGGCACGGCCGTCGCTCCGGCGCGTCGCGGGGCTCGCGCGCTCCGCGCCGTCTCGCGCGTCGTCTCGGTCCTCGCCGTCGTCGTCGCGTTCGCGCTGTCGGCGGTCTTCGCCGTCGTGGCTCACCTCGATCTTCCCGCGACCCGACGCGTCGTCGCCGCGCGCGTCACGCAGGTGCTCCACTCGGAGCTCGCGGGGGACGTGACCATCGAGCGCGTCGACGCGCTGGGTCTCGGCGGTCTCCGCGGCGGACGCGTGCGTGTGCGCGATCCGGAGGGGCGACAGGTGCTGTTCGTCGACGGCATCTCGGTGAGGCTGCGCACGCTCTCCCTGCTGCGATCGGTGCTCTTCGGCGCGGGCCCGTACGCCATCCACGTCGACGCGCTCGAGATCGATCACGCGGACGTCGACGTCGGCACCGACGACAAGCGGGCGCTGCGCCTCGCGCGCGCGTTCGCGTCGAAGAGCCCCGAGCCACCTGCTCCGCCCGATCCGAAGGCGCGCGGCGTCGCGCTGCACGCGCCCCGCCTCCGCCTACGACACGCGTGGGCCCACGGCACGCCGCCCGGGGCACCGGCGCTCGACGTCGAGATCGAAGGGCTCGAAGGCCGCGCCGAGATCGACGCCGCAGGCATGCGCTTCGACGTCGACGCCGTGGACCTCGTCGCGCGCGGCCTCTCGCCCCGCGTCGACCCGCGAGGCCGCGTCACGGCGCACGTCTCGCTGCCGGCAGAAGGCGAGCGCGTGGTGAAGGCGACCTACGCGGGTGTGGTCGCCGGTGCTCAGGCGAGCGCGGAGGCGACTCTCGACGGTCCGCGCCTCGACGCGAAGCTCGACCTGCGTGACGTGACGCGAGCGGGACTGCGTGACGCGTTCGGCGACGTGCCTCTCGAGGTCGTGGCGGGAGCCCACGCCGAGGTGCACGGGACGCTCGACCACCTGCAGGCCAAGGTCACGGCGACGGCGGGGCAGGGCAGCGTCGATGTGGAGGCCGACGTGCGCCCCGGCGACGCGACGCGCGTGGATGCCAAGGTCGAGGCGCGCCACATCGACGCGGGCGCCTTCTCGAAGACGGCGCCCGCCACGGACGTGAGCCTGACGGCGCGGGGGCACGTGACGTTCGGAGTGGGCGGAGACGTGACGGGTGACGCGGCGCTCGAGACGACACCGAGCACGCTCGACGGAGAGCCGCTCCCGGGGCTGCGCGCGACGGGGCGCTTCAGCAAGGAGGACGCGTACGTCGACGCGCACATCGACGACGCGCGCGCGCCTACGCACGTCACGGCCACGCTGAAGACCGAGCGCGGCGCCAAGGTCGTCGTCGCGGACGTCACGTCTCGCGTGCCGTCCCTCGCGCGTCTTCCGGGCGTGCGCGGCGCCGCGTCGGGCAGCGCGTCGGTGCGCGCCCACGGGCGCCTCGATCTCGAGACGCGTCACCTCGAGGCACGCGCCGACGTCACGGGCCACGGGATCGCCGTGCGCGGGAATCGCATCGACGGCGTGCGCGCGACCGCGACCGCGTCGGGTCCCGTCGACGCGCCGAGCATCGACGTGACGTTGCACACCGACGCGGCGCGCGTGGGGCGCGTCGCCCTCGCGGGAGCCGACGCGCGGGGACGCGTGCACGTGGGTGGGGGCGGGGGCGGGATCACGGTGACGGGCGCGTCGCTCGACATCCAGAAGGACGGACGACGGATCTCGGCGTCGTCTCCGCACGTGGTCGTCCGCGGCTCGACGATCTCGGTGGACGGCGCGGCGGTGACCGGCCTCGGGCTGCCGGTGCGGGCGGATCTCTCGCGCGACGGGTCGGGTCTGCACTTGAGCGTCGACGCGCCGTCGGTCGATCTCGCGCGCGCGGCCGCGCTCGCCGGTCGCGGCGGCGACGTGAGCAGCGGCACGCTGTCGGTGCGTGGCGAGGTCACGCTCGGCGACGCGGGCGCGCGCGGCACGGCGCACGCGGAGCTCCGCGCCTTCTCGGGCTTCGGCGTCCAAGGGGCGCGCGCCTCGCTCGACGCACGCGCCGCGGGGCGCGCGATCGACCTCGACGTCCGCGCCGAGCTGGGAGAAGCGGGGCGTGTCACGGCGCGCACGACGCGGCTCGAGCTCGCCGGCAGCCCGCTCGTCGCGAGCTCGTGGACGGGAGCGCACGGCGGCGGGCGCGTCGAGGGGGCGTTCGATCTCACGCGCCTCGCCGCGGCGCTGCCGGCCGCGTGGGTCCCGCTGTCCGAGATCTCGGGGCGCCTGTCCCTCGGCGGGTCCGTCGTGCGCGCGCGCGGCGCGACCTCTCCCTCGGCGTCGATACAGGTATATACAAGCAATCTCGTCGTGGCCGGGCGCAGCCCCTCCGGCCGGTCGACGGACGGCGCAGAGGCCAAGGCGAGGCCCACGTGGCGTAGCGAGGGCGTCGACGTCGGGCTCGACGCTCTGCTCGACGCGAACGACGACTGGGGGACGGTCGTGCTCCGCGCCTGGGACGCGCGCGGTACGGTCGCCTCGGTCGAGGCCAAGGCCCACGTGCCCTACGCCGATCTCGCGGCGGCGCCGTCCGAGGCCGTGCGTGTGCTCGGCGCCTCGCCGCTCGCGGTGAAGGTGCGCGTGCCCGAGCGCGCGTTCGCGGACCTGCCCCTGGCCCTCCAGCCTCCAGGGATCACGGGGCGAGGCGGCGCGGAGCTCGATGTCTCGGGCTCGTTGCTCGAGCCGCGAGCCACGTTGACCGCCCGCATCGCGCGCCTGCGCGCGCCCGGCGTCCCCGAGCTCACGGGGCACGCCGACGCGGTGCTCACCTACGACGGCAAGCTCGCCGAGCTCCACGTGCGGGCGGGCACCGCGGCGCAAGAAGCGCTCGAGGCGTCGGCCGAGGTCCGCGTCCGGACGAAGGACCTCCTCGCGGGCGGGCCCGTCGACGATCTGCCCTGGACGGGATCGGCGCGCGTGTCGCTCGCGAGCTTTCCGCTCGAGACGTTCGACGCGCTCGCCGTCATGCAGATCCGTGGTCGTGTGAGCGGTGAGGCGACGCTCGACGATCTGCACGCGGACGCCAAGCTGCGCGCGCGCGTCGACCTCGCCGGCCTCCGCGTCGGCACGGCGGCGTACCGCGCCGGCAAGCTCGTGCTCGACGCGGGCGGCGGCAAGGTGAGCGCCCTGGCGCGCCTCGATCAAGCGGACGGCTTCGCCGAGGGGCGCGCGAGCGCGGGGCTCGTCTGGGGCGCGGCCGTCGTGCCGAGGCTCGATCGCGCCGTGGCCGTCGACGCGAGCCTCGACGCCATCTCGCTCCGTGCCGCTGCGGCGCTGCCGTTCGTGCGCCGCTCGCTCAACACGCTCGACGGACGCGTCGACGCCAACGCGCGCGTGCACGTCGGGCCCGAGGGCCGCGACACGCGCATGGAGGGCAAGCTCGTCTTCCGAGAGGGCCGCGTCGCGATCACCGGCCTGGGGGACGAGCTGCAAGACGTACGCGCCAGCGTCACGCTCCGCCCGGACGGGACGGTGCGTGTCGAGGACGTCTTCGCGCGGAGCCTCAGCGGCCACATCACGGCGAGCGGGACCGTCAAGACCCGGGGGCTCGCGTTCGAGTCTGCGCGCGGCGAGGTCCACGTCCCCGAGAAGCACAGCATGGACGTGTCGGTCGAGGGCGTCCCCGTCGGCGCGGTCTGGGGGGATCTCGACATCTCGGCGCGCGCGTCGGAGCGCGGGACGAGGCTCGCCGTCGACGTCGACGTGCCGCGCTTCGGTCTCGACGTGCCCCACACACCCAAGTCGGGCGTGTACGACCTCGACGCAGAGAGCCCGACGGTCCGCGTCGGGACCTACCGCGAAGGTGGCGCGTTCGTGGCCCTCCCGCTCGACGCGGCGGACACCAAGAAGGAGGCGCCGGCGTCCTCGCCGTCGCTCCGCGTCGTGGACGTGAACGTCAAGCTCAAGGACGCTGTCGTGAAGTACGGGAAGATGGCTCGCGTCGAGCTCTCGGGAAACCCGCGCGTGCACCTCCGGGGAGGTGCGCCTCCCGCGGTCACAGGGCAGATCGTCATCAAGCGCGGCAAGGTCGACGTGCAGGGTAAGAAGTTCGACGTCGACAAGGGCACGCTCACCTTCCAGGAGCAGGACGCGACGAACCCGGTGCTCATCGCGACCGCGGGTTGGACGGCCGACGACGAGACGCGCATCTACGCCGACTTCGTCGGCCCGGTGAAGACCGGCAAGGTCACGCTCCGCTCCGAGCCCGCCCGCCCCCGCGACGAGATCCTCTCCATCCTCTTGTTCGGCACCGCCGACGGCCCCAACGCGGCGCCCCCTCCGCCCGGCAAGGCCGACAACGGCACCACGAAGGCCGCCGCGAGCCTCGGCGGCGGCTTCGCGACGCGCGGGCTCAACGAGGCGCTCGACGACCTCGGCGGCGTCGAGGTCACCGCGCGTATCGACTCGACGCGACCCAACAACCCCGCGCCAGAGCTCGAGATCCAGCTGACGCGCCGCGTGTCGCTCGCGTTCCAGCACGTGCTGGGCAACCCGCCCATCTCCGACCCCGACACCAACCTCGCGACGATCGACTGGCGCTTTCTCAAGCGGTGGTCCCTCCAGACGACGTTCGGCGACCGCGGCAAGGCTCAGGTCGACGCGGTGTGGCAGAAGCGTTACTGACCGCCCGCCCACGCCTGCCGCCCCCGCCGCGGAAATGCTATGGCCGTGTCATGTCCCGCTCGGTCAAGATCCAGGGTCGCATCCTCTACCTCACCGAGGACCTCAGCCTCCTCGAGCGCCAGCTCGGCGGCGAGGACCTCCCGCTCGACCCCGAGCGCGCGCTCATCTCCAACATCTCGACCGACGAGATCACGCCGGGGTGGGTCTGCTACTACTACGACGAGACGCTCGCCCGGTACTGCATGGTGGGGCTGCGCGGCGGCAAGGTCGGCAAAGACGCCATCAAGGGCGGCGGCTTCGGCGTCATCGTCAGCGGCATCTCCAAGGGCTGCGGCTCGAGCCGCGAGACGGCCCCCTACAGCGAGCTCAAGTCGGGCGTGCGCCTGGTCATCGCCAAGAGCATCGAGAAGATCTACAAGCAGAACGCCCAGAACATCGGGCTGCTCACGAGCACCGACTTCGGCCTGATCGAGCGCATCCAGAAGGGCGAAGAGATCCCCGTCGAGGAGTTCACGCGCGGGCTCGACGCCATCAGCGCGGGCATCGTCGAGCACGGCGGCCTCTTCGCCTACAACCGCGCGCGGCTCGCCGGCGAGGTCTCACCGCCGGCGATCACCACGCCCGCGCGCCCCATGACGCTCTGCGAGAAGATCCTCGCCGCCCACGTCATCAAGGACGCGAAGACCGGCGAGCTCGGCGCGACCGCGGTCAAGCCGGGCGACGCGTTCTTTGCGCGGACCGACGTGCGCTTCTCGCACGAGTACGTCACGCCGATGGCCGAGTCGCTCTTCGTCGCCGAGCTCGGCAAGGACGCCAAGGTCAACGATCCCGACAGCGTGTGGGCCTTCCGCGACCACCTCACCTTTCTCGACCTGGTGATGCCCAAGGCCCACCGCGACATGGGGCTCAAGGAGCAGGCCGAGAAGCTCGGCACGGTGCAGGAGAGCTTCACCAAGCGGCACGGCGTCAAGCTGTACGGCGAGGTCCACCGCGACGGGAAGCTCGTGGGCAGCGAGGCCATCTGCCACAACAAGGTCATCGAGGAGATCGCCCTCCCCGGTCAGCTCGTGTGCGGCACCGACTCTCACACGTGCATGGCCGGCGCGCTCGGGTGCTTCGCGTTCGGCGTCGGCTCCACCGACATGGCCAACGCCTGGTACACCAAGGACGTCCGCGTGACGGTGCCCGAGACGGCGCGCTTCGTGCTCACCGGCAAGATGCGCCCGGGCGTGTGCGCCAAGGACGTCATGCTCCACATCCTGAGCCAGCCGTTCTTCAAGTCGGGGCAGGGGATCGGCAAGGTGCTCGAGTTCGCGGGCGACGGCGTGCGCGGCATGCCGCTCGACGAGCGCGCCACGCTCACCAACATGGCGGTCGAGGCCGGCGGCTTCACCGGCATCATCGAGGCCGACGAGGTCGTCGTCGACTACCTTGCGGCCCAGCGCGGTCTCGACAAGGACGCCGTGCGCGCGCGCATCGTCAAGGCCGACCCGGGCGCGAGCTACGTCGGCACGTTCGAGGTCGACCTCGGCGCGGTCGAGCCCATGGTCGCCACGCCCGGCGATCCGCGCAACGGCGTGCCGCTCCGCGCGCTCGCCGAGACCCACGCCGGCGCTGACGTGAAGATCGACATCGCCTACGGCGGCTCGTGCACCGGCGGAAAGAAGGCCGACATGGACATGTACGCCGAGGTGCTCGGCGCGGCCGTCAAGAAGGGCAAGCGCGTCGCCGACGGCGTGCACCTCTACATCCAGTTCGGCTCGCAAGACATCCGGCGCTACGCCGAGTCCAAGGGCTACCTCGACGTGTTCGCCGCGGCGGGCGCCGAGCTCGTCGACCCGTCGTGCGGCGCGTGCATCAAGGCGGGACCGGGCGTGAGCGACTCCGCCGAGCAGGTCACCGTCAGCGCCATCAACCGCAACTTCCCGGGGCGCAGCGGCCCCGGCAAGGTGTACCTCGCGAGCCCGCTGGTGGTCGCGGCCAGCGCAGTCTGCGGCAAGATCGCCGGCCCCGAGCAGATCTGAGCCCCGTGCGCATCGGACCCAACGCCCACGTCACGCTCGACTACGTCCTCCGCGACGAGGACGGCGAGGTGCTCGACGACAGCCGCGCGTCGGGCATGCCCATGGTCTACGTGCACGGCTACGGCATGATCGTCCCCGGGCTCGAAGCCGGGCTCGCGGGCCTGTCGGCGGGCGACGCGCGCGACATCCTCGTCCCGGCCGAGGCGGGCTTCGGCGAGCGAGACGAGGAGCTCGTCATCGAGATCGACCGCGCCGACCTGCCCTCGCCCGACCTCGAGCCGGGCGACGAGGTGACGGCCGAGGGGCCCGACGGCGACGAGGTCACGCTCGTGCTCGTCGAGCTCACCGACGACGGCGCCGTGCTCGATGGCAACCACCCGCTCGCGGGCTGCGTCCTCACGTACGCGGTCGAGGTGCGCGAGGTGCGCGCCGCCACAGAAGAGGAGGTGCTCGCCGCCGCCGCCGAGTTCGGCGAGGCCGGCTACGACGCGCCGCTCCCGGGCGAGCCGCCGCCGCCCGCGCTGGTCCAGCTCGGCCGTAAGCCCTCGTGACGGGATTTTCCCCGGAGAAACCCGCCACTTGCGCCGCGCCCGGCGCTTGACTAGGCATAACCTCCCTGCGTCGTCGGTTGAGGCTTCGATCGGCAGGATCGCGCTCCTCGAGGGCGTCCGCGCAGGCCTGACCCCGATGTAACATCGCGAAAAGCCGAGGAAAAATGAGCACGAAGAACCTGAACGATTGGCTGCTCGACAACCGCGTCCGCGACCGCCTCATCAAGGCCGGCGCCGTCAGCGAGAAGGACATCGAGAAGGCCATCGCCGCCCTGCCGGATCTCGAGTCTCACTGCGAGACCATCAGCATCCCGCAGCCGGCGCTCGACCTCCCCGAGGAGGACGACGACCAGGACGACGACGACGACGTCGTCGACGCCGCGGCCACCAACGGCGCCGCCGAGCCTGCCTGACGGAGGGATGCCGGTGACCTCCAAGGAGACAGCCGCCCCGATCGACTTCGCGACGTTCGTGCTTTCGCTCAGCCACTCGGCCCTGATGCACCTCGGTGAGGCGCCCAACCCAGAGTCGAACGTGGTCGAACAGAACCTCCCCCTCGCCAAGCAGAACATCGATCTGCTCGGTCTCATCGAAGAGAAGACGAAGGGGAACCTGGACGGAGAAGAGGAGCGTCTGATCACGCAGATCCTCTTCGACTTGCGGATGCGCTACGTCGAGAAGACGAAAGGAGCCGCGGGCGGAAAGTGAATCTTCGGAAGTACGGGCTGGTGCTCTGGGTCGCGATGGCGGCCCTCGGTTGCAAGGCGAAGTCGACGGGCGAAGCGTCGCGCGAAGACCTGCCCAAGGGGGCCGTCCCCGTCACCTCCGCGGCGCCGCTCACCCCGGCGACGCCGTCCGCCGCCCCCGCGAGGCTCGAGCCTGCCGCCGCGGGGGCCGTCGCGCCCATCAGCTTCGCGCCGATCGCCCGCAAGGCCGACCCGAGCGTCGTCACGATCTCCACCCGCGCCGCGGGGAGCCGATCGGCGGGCGGCCTCGGCACCGGCTTCATCTACGACGACACCGGCGTCGTCCTCACGAACTACCACGTCATCCGGCGGGCCGCGCAGATCGTGGTCCAGCTGTCGGACGAGCGAGCCTTCGAGGCGCGCGTCATCGGGCACGACGAGAGCACCGACATCGGCGTGCTCAAGCTCGACGACGCCAAGGACCTCAAGCCGATCGCGCTCGCCGACTCTGACCGCGTCGAGGTCGGCGACTGGGTGGTCGCCATCGGCAACCCGTTCGGGCTCTCGCACACGGTGAGCGCGGGCATCGTGAGCGCCAAGCACCGCGGTCAGAGCGACGTGCCGCTCGACCCGAGCGGGTACTACGACTTCTTGCAGACGGACGCGTCGATCAACCCGGGCAACTCGGGCGGCCCGCTGCTCAACCTCGACGGCGAGGTCGTCGGCGTGAACACGGCCATCCGCGGTGGCGGGGCGCAGGGCATCGGGTTCGCCATCCCCATCAACCTCGTCAAGCAGCTGCTCCCCTCTCTCCTCAAGGAGGGCCACTTCACGCGGAGCGCGCTCGGCGTGCTCATCCAAGACGTCGGCTCGCTCACCGCGCGCGAGCGTGAGGCCCGGGGCATCAAGGTCGCCAAGGGCGTGCTCGTGACGGGCGTGGCCCCCAACGGCCCGGCCGAGCAAGCGGGCCTCAAGGCGGGCGACGTGGTCGTCGGGTTCGACGGCAAAGAGGTGCAGAAGGGCACGCTCTTGCAGTGGCTCGCCAGCACGGCCGGTGTAGGCAAAAAGGTCACCGTGCGCGTCCAGCGGGGCGAGACCGCCTTCGACAAGGACGTCACGCTCGGTAAGCTGCCCGACGATCGCCGGCGGGCCCGGTCGATGTTCGAGGACGAGCCGTAGCGCCAGGCTCGGCCCACCCGAACGGCGCCTTGGGCGCCACGGGCCGTGGCGCGCGCCCCGGGGACGGCGAGCCCGTAGATCTCGGCCTAGAAAAGAAGGCGTGCTAGACCTTGCGGTCGCATGACGGTGCGTCCGGCGACAACCAGCGCGCCGCCCGATGGGGCGGACGAGCTCGAAGAATCCGCGGTTTCGTCCCCGCCGGACTCTTCACAGCTGGACGCGCGTCCACCGCCCGCCGAAGGCGCCGTGAGCCGTCCGCCGCCGATGCCCTCGGACAGCGTGAATACACGGGTTTCTGAGGCGTCCAATACCAAGCAGGCTCGGATCCGCGAGGCGGAGGAGGATCGTGCGCTCATCGCGAAGGCACAAGAAGGCGACAAGGTGGCGTTTCGACAGCTCGTCGAACGGCATCAGCGCCGTGCGTTCGCCATCGCGCTCGCCCTCGTCCGCGACGAAAACGACGCCCGCGAGCTCGTCCAAGAAGCCTTCCTTCGCGTTTACAAGGGCCTCAACAACTTTCAGGGTGGCAGCAGCTTCTTCACCTGGCTCTATCGGATCATCACCAACCTCAGCATCGATCTCATCCGTAAGCCGGGTCGCCAGCTCACGGACCTCGATGACTCGCGGTTCGAGTCCGACGAAGCCCAGGAGGCTCAGTTTCCGCTGCTCAGTCGTGTCGACGGAGCGGACCCATTGGACGTGGTCCGCCGGGGCGAAATCGCCGCGCGCCTTCAAAGCGCGCTCGACGCGCTGCCTAGCTACCACCGCGGCGTCATTGTCATGCGAGAGATCGAAGGTTTGAGCTACGAGGAGATGGCGCAGGCGATGGGTGTCTCGAAGGGCACCATCATGAGCCGTCTCTTCCATGCGCGTCAGAAGCTGCAGAAGGCGCTGGTCGATTGCTACGAAGAGCAGATCGGCCACAAGCCGACCGGCCGCGGAACCATGTCCGAGGAAGAGGAAGAGTCGTGAACAAGGCCGAGCTCCTCCAACTCATGGCGTATGCGGACGGTGAGCTGTCCGACAAGGAGCGCGACGAGATCGCGCGCCTGGTCGACAGCGACGAAGAGGCCGGCCGCGTGGCCGAGCAGATGGGCGCGCTGGGTGACGTCATCCGCGCCGTCCACGCCGACCGCACGTCGAGCAAGGCGGTCGCCACGTTCGACATCGCCGACGCGGTGATGGCGGGCGTCGCCGACATCGAGCCCGAGCGACCGTCGATGTCGCCGTCGCAGCCCGTCGCCAAGGTGCACTCTCTCGAGGACGTGCGTCGTCGTCGGATGGGCCTCGCCGCGGGTGTGGCCGCGGCCCTCGCGTTGGCTGCCGGCTTCATCGTGATGGCGCGCAACGGCGACGACCGCACCGTGGCAGAGGTGCCCGTGAGCCCGGTGACGCCGGTGACGCCGGTGACGCCGCCGTCGGCGACGCCGGCACCCGAGCCGGTGCAGGTGGCCTCGGCCGACCCGCTCCCTGCTCAAGGTGGGCCTGGCGTCGAGGTCGACGCGATCGAATCTCCTGGGCATTCGGTGAGCGTGTTCTATCTTCCGAACGCCAATGAGGTGTCCACGAGCGTCGTCGTGTGGATCGACGAGACCGGGGAGAAATGACATGCGGCAAGTCTCTCGACGACATCTGACGTTCGGCGCGCTCGTGATGGGCGCGGCGCTCCTGGTCCCCACGCCCGAGGCACGCGCCGACGGGCCGGTGACGGCCGAGGTGCTCATCATCCACGCGACGCAAGGGACGCCCAGCGTCGACCCGGCGATCGGCGAGATGCCGCCGCTCAAGTACAACAACTACAAGCTGCTCGAGCGCAAGGTGCTGCCCCTCTCCAAGGGCCAGGCGAGCTCGACGGGCCTGCCCACCGGGCGCACGTTCCAGCTGGTGCTGGGCGACGTCACGCCCGACAAGCGCTACAAGATCTCTGCGTCGATCAGCCAGCCCGACGGCAAGGCGTTCCTCAAGCTGCTCGAGATCACCGCGCAGCCCAACAAGCGCTTCTTCGTCGGCGGCCAGACGTACCAGGGCGGCAGCCTCGTCATCGGCGTCCGCATCCTCGCCCAGTAAGCTCCGCCGGGACGATCCGCACCCGCCCCGAGCGTTCAGGGCGTGGTGAGATTTTGGGGTCGAAACGCCGCGCGTGCTAACAATCGAGCGACGATGCGCCAACGTCCGCCGATCGCCATGGACATCCCTTCGGCCGAGCGCGACCGCGCCGCGTGGGTGAAGGTCGCGGTGATCGCCGCCGTGGGCTTCGGCGTCGGGGTCGCGTGGCCGCGCCTGCTCGGGGTCAAGCTCGGCCCCTCCGCGCCGGGCTCGACCACGGCCGCCGCCACCGCTACCTCCACCGCCGAGCCGCGCGCGGTCGCCACCGCCGCCCCCCGCGCGCCCGCTTCGGGTGCCGCTCCCGCGGCCATGGCCGCCACGCCCAAGACCGACGGCGCGGGCTCGCTCGGCGCGCCCGACGTGCACGTGGGTCGACCCTACGTCATCAGCTGCAAGAACGCCGACAACGAGACGCTCAAGGGCAAGGAGTGTGGCGCTGCGCCTTCGGGGCTCGACGCCATCGTCACCCCGCGCCTGCAGAAGCTCGCGTCGTGCGGCGCCGCCGAGGGCCAAGCGGGCAAGCTCAGCGTGGTCGTCACCGTGGACTTCAATCGCGGAGGCGTGTCGCACTCGGTCGGCAAGTCGAGCACCGTGGGGAACGTCGACGGCATCGCGGGCTGCCTCAAGACCCACTTCTCGGGCGTCGTCGCCAAGGACGTGCCCCACGAGCACAAACGATACGTCGTCGCGTATGCGGCCACGTTCAAGGCCCCGGCGGCGCGAGCGGCCAAGGGCGCCGCGGCAGACGCCGACGACGCGCCGACCGCGGCCGTCACGTCGAAGGCGAACGCCACGCCGAACGCGGCGTCGACGGCGGCGCTCCCGCCTCCGGGCGACGACTCCGCCAACGATCCGCCGCCCGCGGCCAAGGGCGCGAGCGGCGAGGCGACCGTGGCGTGGGAGGTCGCGCTCGTGCGTGACGTGCCCAAGACGGGCGCGATCGTGGCGCGTCTCCCGCGCGGCGCGAAGGTGCAGCCCGGCGAGTCCAAGGGCGGCTGGTACTCGATCCGGTTCGGCGACGGGTTCGCGAGCCAGGGCTGGGTCTACCGCGGCGCCATCGGCCGCTGACCGCACGCGTGCAATATGCACGTAATGGTGTGGGGACGTCGCGGGGCGAGCTCCGAGACGGCGACCGGTATTTCGACGATCCACGCCGCGAAATATCGTACGCGTCGCATGTCCGATTTCGCGGCAACGGCCCGGGGCGGGCTTACTTTCTCATGAGCGCGGACGTGAGCACGCCGCCGAGCGCACGATGACCGAATGACGCCACGCGAATGCGCGCGGGGCGCCCCGGACACGTGCGCGCGGGGCGTGCTCGGCGCGCAGAGAAAGGAGTGTTGGTGTCATGAGGCGTCTACGTCTCACGACGACCGCGAAGGTCTTCGTTTCCGCCGTTGCTCTGTCGATCGTGGCTGCGGCCACGTACTTCTCGCCGCGCGTGAACCACGCGCACGGAGGGCACTCCGCCGTTCCGCCGCAGGCAGTCTTGCCGGGCGAGAAGGCGGGCGCGTTCCCCAGCGTGGAGGGCCGAGCGCCCGGATGCACCGACAAGCCCGAAGTGCGCATGTACCACTGGGCGTGGAATGCGCAGATGGGCACGATGCTCGCGACCGGCGGGCCTCGAGCCACGCAGGGCAGCCTCATGTGCTCTCGCGGCGTGAACCTCTCGCTCGTGCGCGAGGACAACCCGGACCAGATGCAGGCGCAGCTCGTCACGTTCGCCGAGGCGTACAAGAACGGGCAGGACAACCCCACGCAGGGGGCGCACTTCGTCGCCATCATGGGCGACGGATCGGCGCAGTTCCTCCAGGGCGTGAACGACAGGCTCGTGAAGATCGGGCCCGAGTATCGCGTCGTGGTCGTCGGCTCTGCCGGCTACAGCCGCGGCGAGGACAAGTTCATGGGTCCTCCTGCGTGGCGGCAGGATCCGCAGAAGGCGCGCGGCGGCGTCGTGGCCGGCGTGCTCCGCGACGGCGACTGGAACATCGCCCTCAAGTGGATGGGCGACAACAAGATCGCCAACAACCCCGACGACAAGACGTACGACCCCGACGCGGTCAACTGGATCGCGGCGAGCGACTACGTCGACGCAGCCCAGAAGTACGTCAGTGGCTACTGCACCGATCTCACGAACGTGAAGACCGGCAAGAAGGAGAAGCACTGCGTGGACGCCGTCGTCACCTGGACCCCGGGTGACGTCACGGTGGCCGAGGGCAAGGGCGGGCTCGTGTCGATCGTCTCCACCAAGGAGTACCGATCGCAGATGCCCAACGTCATCATCGGCAACGCCAAGTGGATGCGCGAGCACCGCGCGCTCACCACGGGCATGCTCTCGTCGATCTTCGACGCGGGAGACCGCATCAAGCACGACGACGGCGCGCTCCGTGAGGCTGCTGCCGTCAGCGCGGTCGTCTACAAGGAGAAGGACGCCGCGTACTGGTACAAGTACTTCAACGTCCAGAAGGAGATGGACAAGCAGGGCACCCTCGTGGAGCTCGGCGGGTCCAGCGTGAACAACCTCGCAGACAACGCGCAGCTGTTCGGCATCGCGCCGGGCTCCGTCAACGCGTTCGGCACGACGTACACCGTCTTCGGTAACGTCGTCCGCTCGCAGTACCCGGAGCTCGTCCCGACGCTCGACCCCGCAGACAAGGTGACCGACACGTCCTACATCAAGGACCTGCTGGCCGCCGGCCCCGCGGGAACGGCTGAGACGGTGAGCTTCGACGGCAACGGCGTGAAGCAGGTGGTCAGCCGCCGCGCGTGGAACATCGAGTTCCACAGCGGCAGCGCCTCCTTCTCGCGCGAGACCCAGAAGGAGCTCGACGCTCTCCTCGCAGACCTCGTGGTCGCGAGCGGCACGGCCGTGGAGGTCCACGGACACACCGACGCCGCAGGCAATGCAGACGGCAACATGCGCCTCTCCGAGGAGCGCGCCTTTGCCGTCAAGCACTGGCTGGAGACCCGCGCGCCGTCGAGCTTCCCCGAGGGTCGGGTGAAGGTCGTCGCGCACGGGCAGACCGAGCCCGTGGCCTCCAACGCCACGGCCGAAGGTCGCGCCAAGAACCGTCGCGTCGTCATCGTGATGGGCACGCAGTCCTCGAACTGAACACTCAGAGAAAGGCAGTCATGTCCCTCGTCCGCCCGTTCCGGGCCCGCGGCTCCCTCAGGGGCGCCGCGGTGCTCGGGGCCGGGTGGCTCGCGGCCGCGCTCGCGGCCTGGGCCCTCTCTCCGTTCCGGAGCTTGCCGACGCTGGGCGAAATCGCCTCGGCGTTCGGCAGGCTCTGGAGCGAAGGAGGTCTCGGGGCCGAGCTCTTCACGACCACGCGGCTCATCGCCGTGTCGCTCGCGCTGACTGTGGGCATCTCGCTCGCGCTGGCCTACGCCAGCGTGGTCCCGGCCCTCCGTCCGCTCGCGCATGGCGTCGCGAAGCTGCGCTTCCTCGGGCTCACCGGCCTGGTCTTCCCGTTCACGCTCGCGACCGGCGGCGGCTTTCGCCTCAAGGTCGCGCTGCTCACCTTCGGCATGACGACCTTCCTCGTCACCGCCGTCGCCCGCATCGTCGACGAGGTGCCCCGCGCCGAGATCGACCAGATGCGTGTGCTCGGCGCCAGCGACGCCCGCGTCGCGTGGGAGGTCATCGTCCGAGGTACGCTCGATCGGACGCTCGACGCCGTACGGCAGAACCTCGCGATGGGGTGGTCGATGATCACCATGGTCGAGGGGATCTCTCGGTCGGACGGCGGCATCGGCGCCCTGATCCTGAACCAGAACAAGCACTTTCACCTCGCAGAGGTCTACGCCGTGCTCGGCGCCGTGCTCGTGGTCGGCCTGTTGCTCGACCACGCGATGGGCGTCGTCACGCTCGTCCTCTGCCCCCACACGCGCGCCGCGATGGACGACGCCGACGCCACGCCCGAGATCGACTCGGGCCGCGCCGAGGCGGAGTCCGTCGTCGACGCCCCCGAGAGCGCATCGTGAACACCGCACAGAACACACCCAAGAGCGCAAAGGCCCGCTGCTCCGTCGAGAGCGAGGCGGCACGCGGCGACGTCGTCCTCGACGTCCGTCGCGTGTCGCTCACGCTCGGCGCCAAGCGCGTGCTCGACCACGTCTGCTTTCGCCTCGTCGATCGCGTCCGCGAGGACGCCGTCACCGGGCAGATCGCGTGCGTGCTCGGGCCGTCGGGGGCCGGCAAGACGCGCCTGCTCCGCATCCTCGCGGGGCTCGACGCGCCCGACAGCGGCGAGGTGCTCGGACCGGGCGGCAAGCCCGTGCTCGAGCGCAAGGTGGGGATGGTCTTCCAGGACTATCCGCTCCTCCGTCACCGCACGGTGAAGGAGAACCTGACCCTCGCCGGCCGCATCGCGGGCCTCGACGCGCGCGCCCGAAACGAGCGCGCCGACGAGCTGCTCGCGATGGTGCGGCTCGAGAGCAAGGCAGACCGTTACCCTGCCCAGCTCTCGGGCGGCGAGCGCCAGCGCGTCGCGATCGCCCAGCAGGTGGTCGCGCCGCGCCGGCTGCTGCTGCTCGACGAGCCCTTCAGTGGGCTCGACCCCGCGGCGCTCGTCGACGTGCGCGAGCTCGTCACGCGCGTCGCGCACCAGCACCAGCTCAACACGGTGGTCATCGTCACGCACGACGTGCGCGCGGCGGTGGCCATCTCCGACACCATCCTGCTCCTGGGCAAAGGGCCCAACGGCGCGCGCGTGGTCGACACGTACGACCTCGTCGACATGGGGATCGCGTGGAAGGGCGGGGAAGGGCGCGCGTGCGAGGCGCTCGCGCGCGTGCTCGAGCGGCGCTTTCGCGACGTGTCGTGAAGCCGCAGGGGTGGCGCCTGCTCACGCGGGCGCCACCGCTGACAACACATTGGAATCAACTCTAAAAGATTGGAAAGGACAAGACGATGAAGACCACCACACGAACGACGCCCCGAGCCGAAGGCGCCCGCCGCCCCGCGAAGGACGGCCCGTCGTACGCGCGGTTGGCCTTCTTGAACGCGTACAACCTCTCGCTCTTCTTGGGCGGCGCGGCGCTCGCCGTGTATCTCGGCAACCTGCCGATGGCGGCCGCCGTGGCCGCGCTCGAGGTGATCTGGCTCGTCAACGCGCCCGGCTCGGCGTTCTTGCGCCGCGTCTGGTTCGACCGCGTCGTCGCGGCCGCCGAGGAGGCGGAGGCGACGGAGCGGCTCGCCGAGCAGATGGCCGAGCTCTCGACGTCGGACCAGGTGCGCGCGCGCGCGCTCGCCGCCAAGAAGGCGCGGCTCGTGCGGCAGGCGGAGGCCAACCGCTCGCTCACGGCCGACCTGACGCTCGACGAGCTCGAGCGCATCGACGGGCTCCTCACGGACTTCGTCGAGCTGGGCGTGCGCGCCGCGCGCTGCGAGCGTCACCTCGCGGACTTCGACTTCGCGTCGTTGAACCGGAGCTGGCTGCTCTACGCGCGTCAGCTCGAGGAGCTGGGCGCCGGCGATCCTCGCCGTGAGGTCGCCGAGAAGAACGCGGCGGTGCTCCGTGAGCGCCGGGCTCGCTACGACGATCTGGTGCGCACGCTCCAGACGACGCGCGGGCAGATGGAGCTCGTGGAGAACACGCTGTCGCTGCTCGGGGACGACATCGTCAGCATGGTCGACGCCAGCGACATCGGGTCGCGGCTCGACGAGCTCCGCGTGGCGATGGACGCGGTGCGCGAGGTGCAGGCCAGCGACTACACGTCCGACCCGCCGAGCGCGCCTCGCCTCCGCTCCACGGGGTGAGAAATCAGAAAGGAGCGTCGAGATCGGGCTCGCCGTCGTCGTCTTCGTCCTCGTCGACGTCGGCGGGCCCGGCCTCACCGCGGAGCTCGAACGGCGCCGTGCGGGCCTTGCCCTCGCGGTCGATGCCGAGCAGCTCCTCGACGCGCTTCTCGGCGGCCGAGAGCTTGTCTTGCGAGGCGCGCGAGAGCGTGACGCCCTCTTCGAAGAGCGCGAGCGACTGCTCGAGCGGGAGATCTCCCGACTCGAGCTTCTTCACGATCTCGCCGAGCCGCTTGACCATGTCCTCGAACGTGGCGTCACCGGCGGTCTTGGCGCGCGTGGACGTGGGCGACTTGGACGGCGGGCTTGGCATGGCTCAAGGCTCGTACGGCGGGACGCGAGGCGCAAGCACCAGGCGCGCCTCACCGGGGGGCACGCCGGGGACGAGCGCCACGCCGTCGGGGTCGAACGCGATGGGGACGGCGAGCCCGTCGGATCGGACGAGCGCGCCCAGGTAGGCGCTCGCGGGGGCGCCCCCGCCGGAGGTCGCGGCTCGCAGCCAGGCGACCTCGGCCCTGCCCGACGAGCCGGCGCGGATCCTGGCGAGCGCGCGCCGTGCGGCGCCGCGGGTCTCGTCGTCGGGATCCAGTCGAGCCGCGAGCTCGAGCGTCGTCTTGCGCGAGGGCGCCGACGCGTCTTGCTCACGTGCCGCGAGCGCCGCGACGGCTGCGCGCCGGACGTCGACGTCGACATCGAATGTATATACATCGGATAGGCGGCCCGAGGCGTCGGGCAGCTCCGAGGTCATGAGCCCGCGCGCCGCGTGCGCGCGGATGAGCGGGTCGGAGCTGGCGAGGAGCGTCCCCACGCGGTCGCCGTCTGCGCGCGACTTCGCCCGTCGCGCGAGCGCGAGCGCCGACAGCGGTCCGTCGGGGTTGCCGGCGCCGGCGCGGTCCACGAGCGTCGACGTCGGCACCTCGTCGGCCGCGTCGCGATCGAGTAGGGCCGCGGCGAGCACGGCGCGCGTGTCGGCGTCCTTCTCCGTCCGCAGGTGCGCGCCGAGCGTCCGGAGCGCGGCCTCGGTGGGGCGCGCGTAGACGCCCATGACCGCGGCGCGGCGCACCCAAGGGTCGGCGTCGGCGAGGGCGTCGGCGAGGGGCATGTCGGACAGGGCCACGCGCGCCAAGACGCCCACGGCGCGGAGGGCCTTGTCGCGCGACGACGACGCTGCGCGGGCCACGTCGTCCATCGCGCGATCGCGCGCGCCGCGGACGAGGGCGCGGACCACGTAGGCGCGCACCGCGTCCTTGGCGTGGCTGGCGCTCCGTGCACGAATCAGCTCCGTGGCGTTGGCGGCCGGCGAGCGGGCGAGCGCCATCCAGGCCTCCGTGCCCACCGTGCGATCGTCGAGAAGCTTGGGCGACGCGAGCGCCTCGGCCGCGCGCGCGTCGGCCGATCGCCCGAGCGCGTGGATCGCCGCGACCCGTGCGTCGGCGTCCGGCTCTCCGACGGCGCGGGCCGCGAGCGCCTTCGTGAGCGCGTCGCTGTGGACACGCTCGGCCAGGCGCACGGCGTCGGCCGCAGAGGCGGGGTCGTCGAGCAGCGACAGGACGATCTTGTCGCGGCCCGGCGCGCCGAGCAGGACGAGCGCCTCGGCCGCCGCCACCTTCAGGCGCGCGTCCTTGGTGTCGAGCGCGGCCTTGGCCAGCGGGATCGCGCGCGCGTCGCCGAGCTCGGCGAGCGAGACGAGGGCCGCGCCGCGCAGTGACGGGTCGGTCGCGCGCGCTGCGCCGTGGAGCAGGTCGAGCGCGCGCAGATCGCCCACGCGGCCGAGCGCCCGCGCCACGGCCGGGGGCAGCGTGCCGCCCGTGCCGTAGAAGCCGGGCTCGCGTGGCGCGTGCGCCGTGAGCGCGTGGAGCGCGGCCTCCTGTCCGCTGCCGCCGGCGCGCGCGGCGCCGTAGAGGGCCTCGAGCGCGCGGTCGTTGCCCGAGCTCGCGAGCGCGAAGGCCGCCGTGCGGCGCGCGAGGTCGATGCGTGCGGGCTCGTCTGCGTCACCGGAGGTGCGTCGCGCGGTGGGCAGGCGGGCGGCGCCGCTCGGGATCCCCATGTTGACGATCGACAACAGCGCCTGACGCGCCTTGTCCTTGTCTACGTGGTCGGCGAGGCACCGCGACAGCTCGAGCAACGCGCGCCCGTCGGAGCGGAGGCTCGAGCTGCCCTCTGCGGCTTGGCTCAGCGACGCGATGGCCTCGGGGGTGCCCGTCGCGCACGCCCGCTGCACGCCGCGGAGCCGCTCCTCGGGGTCGGTCGACTTGAGCAACCGGAGCGCGAGCTCTGCGCCGAAGCGCGCCTTGAACGAGGTCTTCGCCGACGACGACGGCGCGGGCGCCTCGTCGCCGCGCGTCGGCAAGCGCAGCGGGCGCCGCCCGGGCTGGGCCATCGCGTCCGCGCCGCACCTCGCTCCGCCGAGCACGATCAGCCCGCATATACATGCATATGCAAGCTTGGTCCGCCTCATGGCTTCTTGACCGCCGGGGCGCCGCCCGAGGGGGTGACCAAGATGAGCAGGCCCACGCCGCTCTGCGCCGCGCCCGGGCGACCCTTGACGGCGTCCCAGCCCACGGTCTCGGCGCTCCCGTCGCGTGACAGGAACGGCGAGAGCGCGCGCACGATGGCGAACGACCGCGCGAGCGAGGCCATCTGCGCCTCGTCGGCGTCGCCCGCGGGCGGCTTCGCGCCGACGGCGAGCGTCCACTCGGGGTGGCGGTTGAGCTCCATCGCCAGCGCGCGCAGCGTGGGGATGCTCTTGGGAGAGACGTCGGGGTCTTTGCCGGGCGTCAGCTCGATGCGCTTGGACAGGCGCACGTCGAGCTTGGGGTCGACGGTCACGAGCAGCGCGCCGCCCTTGTCGGGGCAGCCGTCCTCGTCGTCGACGCCGTTGAACGTCTCGGGCTCGTCGGGGCACTTGTCGACGTCGTCCTCGAACGTGTCGCCGTCGCGATCGTGGACGGGGCAGCCGTTCTTCTTCGGGTCGCTCGACGGGACGCCGGCCTCGTCGGGGCAGGCGTCGTCGACGTCGGCGATGCCGTCCTTGTCGTTGTCGGGGTCGGGGCAGCCGTCCTCGTCCTCGAAGCCGTCCTTGTCCTCGGGCTGGTTGGGGCACTTGTCGACGTCGTCGGGGATGCCGTCTCCGTCGGTGTCGCGCACGGGGCAGCCGTTCTTCTTCGGGTCGGTGCTCGCGACGCCCTTCTCCTTGGGGCACGCGTCGACGTCGTCGGCGATGCCGTCTCCGTCGGCGTCCTCGAGCGGACAGCCGTTCTTCTTCGGGTCCTTGCTCGCGACGCCGGGCACGCGCGGGCACGCGTCCTCGGTGTCGATGATGCCGTCGTCGTCGACGTCGATCTCGGGGCAGCCGTCCTCGTCCTCGATGCCGTCTTTGTCCTCGGGGATCTCGGGGCAGAGATCGAGATCGTCGGGCACGCCGTCGTGGTCCTTGTCGTGCTCGCGCGGCGCCCAGCCGACGGCCAAGAAGAAGCGCATGGCCGGCACGCCCACGGCCTGGTTGAGGCCGACCTCGGCGCCCGCCAAGAAGTAGCTGTCGCGGTACTTTCCGAGCTCGACGCGGTCGGACACCGCGAGCATCGCGGGCGAGAGCGCGGCGCTGCCTCGCTCCCCGGCGCCGAACGGCCCGACCGGCCCCGCGGGGAGCCACCCGTGCGCGGCGACCTCGACGCGCTGACGGTTCTCCTTGTCGATGCCGAAGATGCCCGGGCGCACACCCACGCCGATGTGCCACGGCAGCTCGTCGCCGAAGGTGAAGCCGCCGACGCTCGACGAGGGCCACACCTGGTGATCGGTGCGCAGCTTGTAGCCGAGGCTCGCCTGGGCCGTCGCCACGAAGAGCGTGTACTCGGCGAGGAGCCGCGCGCTGGCCGTGACGGCGCCCTCGCCGGCGAAGCCCGTGCGGCTCCCGGTGGGCAACGAGAAGTAGCCGAGCCCGGCGAGCCCGAAGCCGCCGCCCTCGTTGCGCACGATGGCGCCCTTCATCGAGAGGCCGAGATCGCCGAACGCGGTGAGCGGTGCGCGATCGACCTCGGACACGGTGGGCGGCAGGTTGGGCGAGCCGTCTTGCAGGATGGTCACCGGCAGCGCGAGGCCCAGCGCGAATCGTTCGCCGATGCCGAGGTTGGCCACCACGTCGGCGCCCAAGACGTGCTCGATCGGGCGGAACGCCACCTCGTCGGTGCTGCCTCGGCGCAGGGTGAGCGGGCGGTAGCCGTAGTGCAGGTACGACCCCACGCTGAGCACGCCCGGGCCCGGCGTGACGGCGGGCTCGATGACGAGCGAGGCGTTCGGATCGGTCGACGGCCGAAACGTGCGCGCGTCGAGCGAGGGCAGCTGCTGCGCCCGCGTCGACGAGGTCATGCTGAGCGCCGCGACGACGGCGGCTGCGGACACGAGGCTGGTGCGACAGCGGCGCGGCGACGATCCCATGTTCGGGCGTCACGTTACGCGACCCGGGGCCGATAAAAAAGCCGCTATTTCAAGGCGGAGACCGGCGCGACGGGGCCGCGCCCGGGCGGCTCACTCGGCGTCGCCCGGCGGACCGCCGACGGCGCGCAGGAACGGCTCACCGGCGTGGGCGGCGCGTGCGGGCAGCAGGTGCTGCATGCGCTCACGCTTGGCGTCGAGGTAGCCGGCCGAGTAGGGCGTGGCCGGCACGAGCACGGGCTCTCGGCCCGTCACGGTGACGCCGAGCTCGCGCATCGCGCTCACCTTGGCGGGGTTGTTCGTGAGCAGGACGATGCTCTTCACGCCCAGGTGCGCGAGCATGTCGGCCGCGGCGTGGTACTCACGCGCGTCGTCGGGCAGGCCGAGCAGGCGGTTGGCGTCGACGGTGTCGTGACCGCGCGATTGCAGGTCGTACGCCCGGATCTTGTTGGCGAGGCCGATGCCGCGGCCCTCTTGGCGCAGGTAGACGATGACGCCCGCGCCGCGCTTGGCGATGAGCTTCATGGCTGCCTCGAGCTGCTCGCGGCAGTCGCACTTGAGCGAGCCGAAGACCTCGCTCGTCATGCACTCGGAGTGGACGCGCACCGGCAGCGCCACCCCGCCCGAGACGTCGCCATAGACGAGGGCCACGTGCTCTTTGCGCGCGCCGTCGGCGTCGACGCTCTCGAACACCTGGGTGGAAAAGGTACCGAAACGGGTCGGAATCTCGGCGGAGGCGACCCACTCGGTGTGAGGCCGGATCACCCTCTCGGGGACGTGCATCTCAGAACTCATTGAATTACCTTCTCTTTTTGTCTTGCTGCGGCGCGACCGTGGATGTCCGACGACCGGCGGGCCTCTCCAATATGAGGCCGGTGGGCGGTTCTGTCATGCCCTGAGCCTCCGATCAACCCGAACCCACCTTGGATGTCGGCGATCGGGCGGCCGTTGTCCCCTTCAGGCGGCGCGCCGGCAGAGGCGCGTGAACATGTCGGAGAGGATCAGATCGGCGGGGCGGCGCGAGCTCTTGAGGGCGATGTCGGTCTCTTGGAGGACGAGCAGCCAGCGCTCGAGCTCGCGCGGGCGGAACGCGCGCAGGCTCGCGGCCGCCTCTCGCGCACGCTGCGCCGGGAAGATGCCGGCGGCGCGCCCCGCCTCGTCGGGCCTCTGGCCGTCGTCGAGGCCGGCCTGGAGCTTGGCGAGCTGCCGGACGCGCCACGCGAGCGCGCCGAGCAGCGGCAGCCCGTGGTCGCGCGGATCGTACACGTCGGCGAAGAGCTGCATCACCTGCCCGAGATCGCGCGTGGCCACGGCGTCGACGAGCTTCCACGTGTCGGCGAGCTTGACCCTGGTGACGCACGCGGCGACGGCCTCCTCGGTGATGGGCGCGCCCTCGCCGACGAAGAGCGACAGGCGCTCGATCACGTCGTCGAGGTTCGACAGATCGGTGCCCGCGATCTCGGCGATGAGCTCGCACACGTCGCGCGAGATGGCGTGGCCCTTCTCTTTGGCGCGATCGCGCACCCACGCCGGAAGCTCGCGCGCGTTGGGGAGCGCGCACTCGACGAGGAAGCCCTCCTTCTTGGCGAGCGTGAAGAGCTTGCGCCGACCGTCGAGCTTTTCGCCCACGAGCACGACGCACGCCGTGTCGCTCGGGGCCTTGGCGTACTCGGCCAGCGCGTCGAGCGGTCCGAGGCGCTTGACGTCGTCGGACGCCGCCGCGTTGGCGTTGTCCCAGCGCTCGAGCGAGCGCACCAGCACGACGCGGCGCTTGGCCATCATCGGCACGGTGCGCGCGGCGTTGACGACGGACTCGACGTCGACCTCCCCCGCGGTCATCTTGTCGACGTTGAGCTCGGCCAGGCCGCCGCCGAGCGCCGCGCGCACGATCGCGTCGACGGCCCGATCGCGCAGCAGTCGCTCTTCTCCGACCAGCAGGTAGAGCGGCAACACCGCGCCTTCGGTCGCCGTCCGGATCGCCTCTTGGGGCGTCATCGGCTCAGCGTCGACGGCGCGCGAGGAGCGCCGCCACGCCCACGAGCGGGAGCAGCGAGAGGGCGAGCGGCACCTGGCGCGAGCCCGGCGTGGTGCAGCCGCAGCCGCTCTTCTTCACCTTGATGTCCTCTTCGGGCGTGCGGTTGTACGCGTCGGCCGGGACGAACGGCGCGGCCGTGCCCGTGGGCGTGACCTCGCCGCCGTTGTCGACGGGCGGCGGATCATCGGCCTGCGCGACCTTGGCGCCGGCGTCGACGCCGTCGATCTTCTTGATGCCCGACTGCTTGGCGTTGAACGTGATGCTCCGGCGGTCGACGACCTCGTTGTCGCCGCGCAGCGTGAGGTTGACGGGCGAGCCCACAGAGGCGCCGTCCTTGGTGCGCAGCTCCACCTTGTACTCGCCGGCCTCGTAGCCGCGCGCGCGGGTGAGACCGAAGTCGAAGCGGGTGCCCTTGAAGATCTTGCCGCTGCCGTCGGCGAAGTCGACGTCGAGGCTCTCGGTGCTCGGCGTCTGGTTCTGGAGCACAGTGCGGTTGGTGACGGGCTCGTTCTTGCCGTCGATGAGCGAGCGCTCGTACACGGCCGTCTTGGTGAAGAGAAAGCGCATCGGCTGGTGCGCCGTCTGCGGGGCCTTGGGCAGCTCGATGGTCACGAAGATGTGCCACGCGCCCGAGACCTCTTTGACGTCCGTGCTGCGCAGCTTGAACGCCCCGGCGGCCCAGGCGCTCTGCGCGAGGAGCACCACGGCCACGAGCGCGGCGAAGGCGAGGGCGCGTGGGCCTCGGTGGGCAAGGGTACGAACGGCGGCGAGTCGACGCGTGGTCATCGGATTCATGGCTCCCTCCGCAAGGCAGGACGCGCCACGTGGAGCGCACCTTGGCTCGAGCGGCCTACACCCTATCGCAAACCCCACCCAGACGAAAAGCGCCACCTCAGCCAAAAAAGCCAGCGATCCCGCAGGACAAGCGCGCGTGAGGGGGCCCCTGCGTCGCGTTGACAGCACCCCTGCGGCCGGGCACACTCAAAGGCGGGCACGCTTCGTGTTTCCCAATCCACGTTCGTCGCTTAAACCTGTCGTCACCGGCCACCACCGCGTGCCTGCTCTCATGTCTTCGGAGCCTCATTAGAGATGTCGGACGGCCAGGCGACCGCCTCCAAGGCACCCGATCCGCTCATCGGGCGCGTCATCGCGGATCGCTTCCGCCTGACGGGCCTCATCGCGCGCGGTGGCATGGGCAAGGTGTATCGGGCCGAGCAGTCGCCGCTCGGGCGCATCTGCGCCGTCAAGGTGCTCAACCCGAACTACAACGGCGAGGCCGACCCGGAGTTCCACCGGCGCTTCTACCGTGAGGCGAGCACCGCGGCGAAGATCACCCACCCGAACTCGGTGACGATCTTCGACTACGGCCAGACCGACGACGACATCTACTACATGGCGATGGAGTACCTGGAGGGGCTGACGCTCCACCAGGCGATCCGCCAGTCGACGACGCTTCCCGAGGAGCGCGTCGCCCGCATCGCTCGACAGATCTGCCGCGCGTTGCGCGAGGCCCACGCGCTCGGGGTCATCCACCGCGACCTCAAGCCGGCCAACATCTTCCTCGTCCAGAACGACGACGACGACCGCGACTTCGTGAAGGTGCTCGACTTCGGTCTCGTCAAGCACGTGTCCGAGCGCCCCGAGGACCAGCTCACGCAGACGGGCCTGTTCATGGGATCGCCCAAGTACATGGCCCCCGAGCAGATCCAGGGCGGGCACGTCGACCCGCGCACCGACATCTACTCCCTCGGGATCATCATGTACGAGATGCTCACCGGCAAGGTGCCGTTCGAGCGTCCGACGAGCGTGAACATCCTGATGGCCCACGTGGGCGAGCCGCCGCCGCCGATGCGCGAGGTCAACCCCAACCTCGTGTGCACGCCGGTCTTCGAAGACCTCGTCATGCGATGCATCGCCAAGGACCCGAGCGAGCGGTTCTCGTCGATGGACGAGGTGCTCGCGGCCATCAAGATGGCGACGGGCGCCTCGATGACGGGCCAGGTCGCCGCGCTCCACTCGGGCGACTGGAACACGTACCCGCCGCCGCCGGTGCGGCAGAGCCAGCCGCCCTACACGCCCAACGTGTCGAGCAGCGTGCCGCTCCCCATGGCCGGCACGAGCCACACGCCGATGCCGCTCCTGCGGAGCGATCTGTCGAGCCAGCTCGCGCCCATCGCCCCGCGCCGCTCGCGGGCGTGGATCGGCCTGGGCGTGCTCGCCGCCGCCGCGGTGGGAGGTCTGCTCGGGCTGGTCGCGTTCCGCGTGCGCGCCGACATCAGCGCCACGCCGCCGACCGACCGCGGGCCGCCTCCCGCGGCGGTGAGCTTGGCCAGCGCGGCCCCCGCGACGTCCTCTGCGGCCGGAGCGGGCGCGGCGGCGGTGGCGCCTGTCGTCGTCAAGCTCACGACCGATCCGCCGGGCGCCACGGTGCGCGAGGGCGACAAGGTCGTGTGCGCCGAGACGCCGTGCGATCTGCAGGTGACGGCCGACGCGAGCCACAAGCTCACGATCAGCAAGCCGGGCTTCGTCACCGAGTCGCGCGACGTCGACAAGGCCACGGGGGCGCTCGACCTCAAGCTCCAGAAGCCGGCGATTCGCGGCGCGCGACCCACGCGTCCGCCTCCGAGCAGGCCGCCCGCGGGCGCCAAGACGGGCGATCCGCCGCCGTCGACGCCCGCCGGCTTCAAAGACGTTCCGTACTGATCTCGCCGGAACCGTAGCGGAATCGCGCCGCGTGTTTTAGCCTCCCCGCCGCGATGCGCGGCATGCTCGGCGGAAGGACGGCGAAGGCGGCGGTCCTGCGCGCGTGGACGGCGGTGGCGCTCGCGTCGGCCGTCGTGCTCGCGTCGCCTTCGGCGAGCGCCGACGCCCGCACCGAGGCGCGCGGGCACTTCAAGAAGGGGATGGAGGCGATCGGTCAGGGTCGCTACGAGGAGGGCATCGCCGAGCTCAACGAGGCGTACGAGATCCTCCCGCACCCCAACGTCCTCTACAACATCGCGCGCGCGCACGCCGAGTCGGGCAACCTCGAGCAGGCCGTGACGTACTTTCGCAAGTACCTCGACGGCAACCCGGCCGACAAAGACGAGGTCGCGCAGATCGTCAAGAACCTCGAGGCGCGCATTCGCCGGCAGCGGGCCGCCAAAGAGGCCGCCGACAAGCCGACGCCCGACAAGCCCGCGCCCGACAAGCCCGTCGAGCCGCCGCCCGCGCAAGAGCTCGGCAAGGCGCGCACCGAGGACGTGTTCGAGGAGACCGTCGTCACGGCCTCGAAGGGCGCGCAGCAGACGCCGCTCGAGGCGTCGAACTCGACGTCGATCATCACCGAGCAGGACATCCGGCTCTCGGGCATCGTCAAGATCCCCGAGCTGCTGCGGCGCCTCGCAGGCGTCGAGATCATGGAGACCACGGGCGCGCAGACCGAAGTGAGCATCCGCGGCTTCAACCAGCGTCTGTCGAACAAGGTGCTCGTGCTCGTCGACGGACGGAGCGTGTACGTCGACCTGCTCGGCGCCACCTTCTGGCAGACCCTCTCGATCGGCGTCGAGGACATCGCGCGCATCGAGGTCGTGCGCGGCCCGGGCTCCGCGCTCTACGGCGCCGACGCGTTCGGCGGCGTCATCAACATCATCACCAAGAAGCCCGGCGAGGGCGGCGGCGGCATCACGGGCGCGTACGGGAGCCAGGCCACCACGCACGGCAGCCTGTGGGCGACCGGGCGCGACGGCGACGTCGCGTGGCGCGTGGCCGCCGGTTACGACTACCAGCCGCGCTGGTCGCGCGAGGTGCCCAACGGGCGCGCGGACCTCGTCACGGGCGTGGGCGATCAGGTCGAGTCGGGTCGCACGACGCGCATCGACGCGCGCGCCACGCGCAAGATCGGCAAGATCGGCACGCTCGGTGTGGGCGGCGGGCTCTCGCAAGGCGCGCTCGAGGTGCTCGGCGTCGGGCTCCTGAACGACATCGTGCTCCCGCGGTTCGCGTCGACCGACCTCACCACGTACTTCGAGGGCGGCGGCTTCCTCGCGCGCGTGTTCTGGAACCGCCTGCGCGCCGACAACACGCTCAACGCCGTGTACGTGGGGCAGTCGCTCCAGCCCGGCCGCGCCGAGCAGAACGTGGTCGACGCCGAGGTCGTCTACCGCGCGCAGACGGAGCTCAGCGCGAGCCTCTCGAACGACTTCCGTATCGGCGGCGCGTACCGGTACAAGGACGTGAGCTGGACGTTCCTCGACCGGCGCCGCGTCGAGAACCACTTCGGCCTCTTCATCCACGACGAGCTCCGCGTCGCGAAGCCGTTCGCCATCGTCGCCGACTACCGCATCGACTGGGTGCCGTACCTCCAGCGCTTCCAGCAGTCGCCGCGCGGCGCCGTGCTGGTGCACCCCACCAAGCAGTCGACGATCCGGGCGAGCGTCGCGACGGCCTTCCGCAAGCCCACGTTCCTCGAGTCGTACCTGCGGCTGCCGGTGCAGCTGCCGGTGACGGGCACCGCGCAGCTCAGCGAGTCGGTGCGCACCGAGGATCCCGACTTCCGCGTCGACGCCGAGCGAATCCTCAGCGCCGAGCTCGGCTACCTCAACCAAGAGAGCGACTTCTTCGTCCTCGACACGGCCGCCTACTACAACCGCGTCTCGAACCTCATCCAGCTCGCGCAGCCGCGCGCGCTCACCGTGGGCGACTTCGCCGCGGGGGTGGGCCGGCTCGACCCGGCGACGGGGCTCTTCCCCGTGGCGCTCGGCGGGTTCAGCAACCAGTGCCAGGCGTACGACGTGGTGGGCGGCGAGGCGGGCGTGCGCACGTTCCCGCTCAAGGGCCTCGACGTCTACGGCAACTACAGCCTCAACCTCATCAAGCAGGACAACAACTCGTGCACGAGCGAGGAGGTCGCGCGGCTCGTGGCCGACCAACGCACGAGCATGCACAAGGTGAACGCCGGCGTTCAGCTTCGTACCGCGCCCGGCTTCGACGGCTCGATCGACTTTCACTTCGTGAGCTCGCAGGTGTGGGGTGAGCAGGTCACCAACGTGGTGGCTCAGCAGATCGAGCAGCAGCGCTTCGCGCTCTCGGCCTACACGCTGCTCAACGCCCGCGTGGGCTATCGTTTCCTCGCCAACCAGGCGGAGGTGAGCGTCGTCGCGTTCAACGCGCTCGACGTGCGCCACCGCCAACACCCGTTCGGTCAGCTCCTGGGGCGTCGCGTCATGGGCATGTTCACCTATAGGTTCTGAGGCAAGCCGTGAACGCTCTCCTCCGCGCCATCGTCCTCACGCTGCTCGTCGTCGCGTGCGGTACCGTCCCGATCGACGATCAGGGCGACGACAAACGCGTCATCCCGCCCAAGGGGCTCATCCGCGGCACGGTGACGTACATCGGACCGCGGCCCTGCTCGCGCGACGGGCACATCGTCGGCAACGCCGTCATCACGGTGTTCGACAAGAACAACCCGCCGCCGCCCGCGGGCTTCGCGTCGGGGGCCGTGAACTTCGTCGCGGTGCCGGGCGACGTGCTCTTCACCAACGAGCCGCGCAGCACCGGGTCGGACCTCTACTGCCCCGGCGGCGCCGCCGTGACCGCGAGCGCGCCGTTCACCGTCGCGCCCATGGAGGCGGGCTCGTACGTCATCCGCGCCTTCTACGATCGTGGCGGCCGCTTCTGGCCCACCTTCAAGTCGCGCAACCTGCCCGAGGCGGGAGACATCGCGGGCGGCTACGTCGACGTCGAGGACGCGCGCAAGAACGCGGGCAACATCTCGTACCAGCCTATCTTCTTGCCGGTCGACGTGGGCCTCGCGCGATCGGCCGAGGACGGTCGCCTCGACATCGGCGACAACGGCTACGTCGCCGACAACGTCCCGGTCACCATCGGCTCGCAGCTGCCCTTCACGCGACCGTACTTCTACCCCGACGGCGCCGAGAAACGCCCCGACGCGGCGACGACCCCGGCCAACCCGCGGGGCGATCCTCTCGCGGTGCCGATCGTCACGATGACGCAGGACCACCAGCTCCTCGCGTTCCCCGCGAACGTGACGCCCGAGACCGTCACGGCGTTCCAGCGGAGCTTCGTGTCGACCGTGCTCAAGTGGGGCGTACCGGCGGCGGAGCTCGACGCCGCGACCGACCCGACGAAGCCCTTCGGCCTGCAGATCGCGCCCGCGCCGCCGACGGGCAAGGGGGGCATCTACGTCTTTTCTCGCGGCGGGCCGCTCCCCGACAACCCGCTCGTCGCGGCGCTCTGGCCGCAGGCAGGGTTCGCCAAGCTGATCGACGATCCGAACCGCCGCGTCGACCCGCAAGGGCTCGTGGTGCAGGGCTCGCGCGGGCAAGCGCCGCTCGTGGTGGTCCAGGGCATCACGCTCTTCGACGACAGCCTCCTGCGCTCGACCGTCGCCGCCGTGCCGCGCGCCCCGACCGTCAGCGCGCTCAAGGACCACGTGACCGTGCTCGCGCGCCCCGCCGTGCTCTGCCTCGACCCGCGCGATGTCGCCAAGGGCGGCGTGCTGGTGACGCCGCACTTCACCGCGCGGAGCGCCGACGCGAGCGAGGTGGGAGAGAAGCCCCTGTTCGACCCGCAGGCGCTCGCGAAGCAGCCCGGCGTGCGCGAGGTGAAGAAGGGGTGTTTGCCGCTCGGTAGGTATTCGATTTCACTCGTGTATTCGACGGGGCAGGCCTGGACGGTGCCCAACGAGATGGGCAGCTGCGGCGCGCTCGAGGGGGGCGTCGCGCTCTCGCAGGGGACGAGCAGCGCGGGCACGTGCACCAACAAGGCGAGGCCGGTGCTGCTCTCACAGGGCACGCGCGCCGTGCTCGAGATCGTGCCCCCGTCGACGACCGAGGGCGCCGCGTACTGTCGCAGCCTCGACAACGAGGAGCGCCCGGAAGGCGAGCGCGGCGTGCCCGTCGAGTGCTTGAAGCTGGACCCATGAGCGGCGCGGTCGTCGCGATCGGCAACTTCGACGGCGTGCACCGAGGGCACCGCGCCGTGCTCGCGCAGGCTCGGCGGCTCGCCGGTCCGAGCGCGCACAAGGTGGTCGCGCTCACCTTCGATCCGCACCCGACGCGCGTGCTGGGGCGCACACCGCCGCCTCAGCTCTCGACGCTCGAGCGTCGGGTCGAGCTGCTCCTGGCCCACGGCGCCGACGAGGTCGTCGTCGAGCCCTTCACCACCGAGCTCGCGGCGTTCACGCCGGAGCGCTTTGCGCGGGAGCTGCTGTCGGCGAGGCTCCACGCGCGGGCGGTGGTGGTGGGCGAGGGGTTTCGGTTCGGCGCGAAGCGCGCGGGAGATTTTTCGCGGCTCGAGGCGCTCGGCGCCGAGCTCGGTTTCGTCGCATGCGCGGCGGAGGTCGCGGGCGACGACGACGGGCCGTTCTCGAGCACGCGCGTGCGGCAGGCCGTGGCGCGTGGTGACGTGGTCGAGGCCGCGCGGGTCCTCGGCCGTCTGCACGAGCTGTCGGGGACGGTCGTGCACGGCGACCACCTCGGGCGCACGCTCGGCTTCCCCACGGCCAACCTCGACGGCGTGGTCGAGGCGCTCCCACTCCACGGCGTCTACGCGGTCGTCGCGGCCGGTCCCCAGGGGGAGCGGTGGACGGGCGTGCTCAACGTGGGCGTGCGACCCACGGTCGACGGCGCCAAGCTGCGGGTCGAGGCGCACCTGTTCGACGTCGACGTCGATCTGTACGGCGCGCGCGTTCGCGTCGGGCTCGTGGCGCACCTGCGCCCCGAGCGGCGCTTCGGGGGCCTCGACGCGCTCAAGGCGCAGATCGCCCAAGACGCCCAGGACGCCCGCCAGGCCCTCGCCGCCTCGCCCTCCTCCGTCGCCGCATTCGGTGCTAACAAGATCGAGTGAACAGGGCGGAGCTCGAGGGGTTGGATCGCGAGCGGCTCGTGGCTCGCGCAGAAGAGGCGGGGGTCGCGCGCGCGCGCACGTTGACGCGTCCGGAGATCATCGACGAGCTCCTCATGCGCGCGCACGGTCGCACCACGCCGGCCGCCCGGCGCGCGCGAGGGTTCTTCGGTCTCGCGCGCGACCTGCTCGCGAGCGTGGTCGAGCGCGGGCTCCACTTGCCCGACGCGGCCGATCGTATCCGGAGCCTGGGCGAGGACGCGCCGGGCGGCGAGCCCCCACGCGCGCCCGCCGCGCTGCCCACGATGACGCTCGCGGAGATCTACGCGGCGCAGGGGCACCGCGATCGCGCCATCGAGACCCTGGAGCAGGTGCTCGAGCGCGAGCCGGAGCACGTCGCTGCGCGTGTGCTCTACACGCAGCTCACCGACAAGGACTACGTGTCGCCGCGCGAGCCTCTGCCGCCCGAGCCCGAAGGGTTCGACGAGCCGAGCGAGTCGTCGCTCGACGAGCTGCCCCACGAGCCGGCGTCGGTCCGAGAGCCGTCGGCGCTCGACCTCGAGCTCGCACGTTTCTTGGGGCGTGACGTCGACGAGCCCGCCACACCCGAGACCGTCGACGCGCGTGCCCCCACGGGCGCCGGCCCCGCGCGCGAGCCGCGACCCGCCGAGGTCGAACCGTCCGCGCCCGAGCCCGCGCCCCACGCCTCACCCGAGCCACCTCGCGCGGCACCCCAGCCCGACCTCTGCGAGGCGCGTCCCGTCGGCGACGGCGCGTGGGACGTGCGCTTTCGCGTGGCGCCCGAGACCCTCGTGTTCCTCGCCGAGCGGCACGAGATCTCGGGGCTCACGCTCCGCGCGGTGCACGTCTTCGCCGGGTGGGACGGCCCGATGCGCGAGGTGCACGACGTGGCGCTCGAGGCGCCCGAGGGTGAGCTGCGCCTCGACGCGAAGGGCGCGGCCTCGTTCCGCGTGGCGGTGGGAGCGATCGTCGACGGCGAGTTCGCGTCGATCGCCCACGCGCCGTGGCTCGAGCTGCGCGCGGGGCGCCAAGAGGAGGTCCGCTGGACGCCGCGCGGGCTCGCCCGCGGTCCGTCGGCGCAGCAGCGGTCCACGTAGATGTCCGAAGACCTGCTCTTCTACGCGCAGCTCGGTCACGCCGATCACATCGCGCGCCTCATCAAGGAGGGCGCCGACCCGGACTGGTGTCGCGAGGACGGCGTGACGACGCTCATGCTCGCGGCGTTCACCGGCCGCACCGAGATCGTCGCGGCGCTGCTGGATCACGGCGCGACCATCGATCATCGCGCCCCCGACGGGATGACGGCGCTGCTCGCGGGGACGAGCTACGCGGCCACGACGCGCGACATCTCTTGCGTGGAGTTGCTGGTCGCGCGCGGCGCGTCGACGACGTTGTGCAACGACGAGGGCAACGACGCCTTGATGATCGCCGCGCGCAACGGGCTCGTGGAGCTCGTGATCCTCATGCTCAAGGCGGGCGCGAATCCGCGCGCAAAGAACCGTTACGGCTCCACGGCGTTGATGCAGGCCGCGCGCGGGCACATGGTCGAGACGGTGCTCATCTTGCTCCGCGCGGGTGCCGACCGGTCGCAGCGCGACGACCAGGGGCTCACGGCCGCGGACTACGCGCGCGACGGAGGTACGCCGCCGCCCGAGCTCGCGATCCTCTCCGCGGCCGACACCATCGGTCCGCCGCCCGGCTCCGAGCGGCAGGTCACCAAGTTCGAGCACGTCGACTTCAAGATGTCGCTCCTGGGCGCGTGGACCGAGGGCCTCGTCGACGGCACGTGGGAGTACCTCGAGCTCGCCGGTGAGCGTCAGATCGACGTGCGCGTCGACGGTCGCGTCGGCGAGGACGACGACCAGAGCGAGCGCCTCACCGACGCCGTCCGCAAGGAGCAGCGGCGGCTCTCGGAGGCGACGGGATCGTGCACGTTCTCGGAGGTGCGCGTCGTGCGCGCGCGCGACACGGTGCAGGCGCGCTTCTACGGGTCGGAGGACGCGTCGGGGGTCTTCTTTGCCGTCGCGATCTACGCGGCGCCCGACAAGACGCTCTGCATGACGTACCGCGACTTCCGCTCGGCGATCGGGTACGAGGCGCGCAGCCGGCAGGCGAGCGAGAGCGTCGCGTCGTTCCGCGTGCGCTGACGCCCGACCGCGGACTTCAGATGACGTCGAGCGGGTAGCCCTTGTCGACGCAGACCTTGGCGGCGACGGCCTTGCGGAGCTCGTCGTCGTTGCGGTCGAACGACGCGAGGTTCGACGCGATGCGCTTCTCGGCGCCGCCGGCGAACACCGACGTGAGCTCGATCTCTCGGCGGGCCCCCTCCTCGCCGCGTCGTTCGATGGCGCGCGTCGTGCGTGAGACGCACGCGGCGAGCGCGAAGAGGTCGATCGCGACGTCGGCCGCCCGCCGCTGCGTGTACTGCATCTCGGCGATCTCCTTGCCGTGACGCCGGAGCACCTTGTCGACGTTGCGCGCGAGCTGCGCGGCGCCGTCCTCGAGCACGACGCTCTCGCGCGCGAGCGTGGCGTGGGCCTTCGAGATGCGGTCTCGGCCCAGCGCGGAGCGCGCCTTCTTGAGGGCGAAGTCGCTCAGGAGCCCGAAGCCCTTGATCGGCTCTCGGAGCGCACGAGAGGCTTCCTGGATGTCCTTGCCCGGCTCCTGCATGCCGCTGAGGGCGATGAAGCACCGTAGGATCTCGTTCGTCCCGGCGAACACCAGGTTGAGCCGCGCGTCGCGCAGCATGCGCTCGTACGGCTGATCGCGCATGTAGCCCGTGCCCGCCACGATCTGCAGCGTCTCGTTGGCCACACGCCACAGCCCCTCGGAGCTGACGACCTTGCAGATGGCGCTCTCGATCGAGTAGTCGGTCGGCTCTCCGTCGACGAGACCCGTGGTGAGGTACGTCGCGCTCTCGACGGCGAAGATGTCGGCCGCCATGCTGGCCAGCTTGTCCTTGACCAGGGCGAACTCGGAGAGCGCGCGACCGAACGCCTTGCGCGACTTGACGCGCTCGACGCTGAGGCGCAAGAGCTCCTTGGACGCGCCGATCGACGAGCCGGCCAACGCGAGCCTGCCCCGGTTGAGCACCTCCATGGCGACGCGGAAGCCGCGACCGACCTCGCCGATGACGTGAGACTCGTGGACGCGTACGCCGTCGAGCGTGAGGCCGGTCACCGACGCGCCGCGCACGCCGAGCGTCTCGACGTCGGCGCCCGTCGTCACGCCCGGGCCTCGCTCCACGAGGAACGCCGTGATGCGCGGCTTGGCGCCGTCCTCGGCGGGCGACGTCCGGGCGAACACGGTGAAGAGGTCGGCGCGGCTCCCGTTCGTGACCCACACCTTCTCGCCGCGGAGCACGTAGTGATCGCCGTCGCGGTCGGCGCGCGTACGGATGCCGCTCGCGTCGCTGCCCGCCGCCGCCTCGCTGAGCGCGAACGCCGCGATCATCTCTCCGCTCGCGAGCTTGGGCAGGTAGCGCGCCTTCAGCTCGTCCGAGCCCAGGTAGAGCAGCGCCGAGAGGCCGATCGACTGGTGCGAGGCGAGCGTGATCGCGAGCGACAGGTCGACGCCCGCGAGCTCTTGCACGAGCCGCACGGTGGCGGTGGTGGAGAGGCCGGCGCCGCCGTGCTC
>JAGQJA010000106.1:0-439 GCA_020430845.1 Myxococcales bacterium | reverse complement strand
GGGATGCGCTCGTCCCTGTCGATCGCGGCCGAGTCGACGCCGCGACCGAAGCGACGGATCGCGTCGCAGAGCGCGTGGATCTCGTCGGACTCGGAGCGCGTCGGCTCCGGGTAGGGGAACACGAGGCTGTCCGCGATGGCGCCCGAGAACAGGCTCTTCATGAACGAATCGGCCATCGCGCCTCCTTCTCCCTTCACTATCATGGTTGACGTGCGCGCGATCCCTGCGAAAATCCTTGCATGAGCAAGCAAGTCCCGTCTCCCGAGGAGTGCGCGCGCATGGGCGCGAGCTGCGCCTGCTTCAACCTGCGCCGCGCGACGCGGGCGGTGACGCAGCTCTACGACGCTCACTTCGACAAGATCGGCCTGCGTACCACGCAGTTCAACGTGCTCGCGGTGCTCGGGTACGACCCGGAGGCGCGGCGCACGATCTCCGAGCT
>JAGQJA010000796.1 GCA_020430845.1 Myxococcales bacterium | reverse complement strand
TTGTCGGTGGTGATCGTGAGGCCGGCCGCCTTGCCCCAGCCGACGACGAGGTCGCGGCCCTTCTTGTCGACGTCGGTGAGCGCGAGCCGGCACACGCCGCCGTTGGGCGTCGAGCCGATCTTCGCCAGCTCCATCAGCGACTCCCAGAGTCGCTTGCCGTCGACGGCGACGACGTCGCCCTTGCCGCCGGAGGTGTTGGTCGCGCTGCCCGTGGTCTCGGTCGTGTTCTGGCTCACGTCACCAGTCGTATCGAGCGCCCGCGCGTTCGCGCAAGACAAAGCGCCGCCGCGGCCCGCATCGCCGCAGCGCGTCGAAGTCGCTCATTTTCCGGTGAACTTCGCGTCCCGTCGCTCCAGGAAGCTCTGGAGGCCCTCGCGCGCGTCGTCGCTCGCCAGGATGGGCGGAAGCATCTCGCGCAGCTCCGCGGTCGCGGCCGCCGCGCCCTTCGTCGCCGCCGTGCGCGCGTTCTTCAGCGTGGCCTGCGTTCCGAGCGGCGCCTGGCGCGCCACGAGCTCGGCGATCGCGCGAGCCCTCGCGACGTGCTCTCCGGGCGCGACGACCTCCTGCACGAGCCCGATGCGGAGCGCCTCCTGCGCGCCGAACTCCTCGGCCGTGAGCAAGAAGCGCATCGCGTTGCCCCAACCGAGCTTCTCGGGCGCGCGGAACGTCGCGCCGCCGAACGGCATGATGCCCCGTCCGATCTCGAGCTGGCGGAAGCGCACGCCCTCGGCCGCGACCACGATGTCGCTCGCGAGCGCGAGCTCGATCGAGAGCGTGAACGCGATGCCGCTGACGGCCATGACGACGGGCTTGGGGACCGGCGGCCCCCACACGCCGAACGGGTCGTACTTTCCTTCGCCGCCGAGCGCGTGCGGACCGTGCGCCGCGACGTGAGGGCCGACCTCGGCCAGGTCGAGACCCGCGGAGAAGTGATCGCCGTGCGCGAAGAGCAGGCCGACGCGAAGCTCGGGATCGTCGCCCAGCTCCTTGTAGGCCGCCGCGAGCGCCTTGATGGTCGCGAGGTCGAAGGCGTTGCGCTTCTCGGGGCGATTGACGCCCATCTCGAGGACGTGCCCGTTTCGCTCGAGCGTGATGCGGTCGTTCATGGCGGGCATGGTGTGCGCCCGCGGGCGAGCCGTCAACGCGCGGCGTCGGGCGTCGGGCTCTCCCTCGACGCGCGCTCGCCGGCGGCGCTCACCCGCAACGCGAGCAGGGCCGCGCCGACGAACCCCATCGCGTTGACCGCGCCGTGCAGGAGGAGCATGCGCCGGAGCGCGCCGGCGTCGAGCTTTGCGAAGCCCGACGTGGCGAAGTGTGCGGCGAACAGGCCCGCGACGACGCCGCTGGTGGCCGACACGAAGAAGAGCGCGCGCGCGGCGCCGCGAGCGCTGCGACCTGCGCGCAGGAGGTTCTCGGCCGTGCACAGTACACCGAGCACGAGCGTCCACGCGGCCGCGACCTCGAGCGCGTGCGAGAACGTGATCCCGAGAGCGACGAGCGCCACCGCGAGCACGGCGAGCGCCGCGGCCGCACGGTACGTCGGGCGCGTCGGGTCGACCACGCGCCCGAGCGCGCCGACCATCACGCACAGACCGAAGCCTGCGTAGTGGAAGTGATTGGCGGTGAGGAGCGCCTGCGTGCCGGAGAAGCCCGCGAACGTCGCGTCGGCCCGATAGATCCACGTCCACGCCGCGCCCACGAGCAGGTACGCGAGCCCCGCGTCGATCGCGAGCGACGGCAGGTCGAAGCGCGCTCGCCCTGAGCGCGAGACGATCCGCCTCAGCCCGTAGGTGGCGGAGAGCGCTCCCACGCCCACCCAGGTGACGGCGAGCGCGCCCGCGAGGCGCCCTGCGGGGAGCACGAGCGTGGCGACCACGAGCGGGCCCGCCGCGCCGGCGACCCACCGGAGCCGTGTGTAGAACGGGGTGAGCGGCTCGCCCCGCGGGGCTGCCGCCGAGAGGCCGAGAGGCACGATCCCCAAGGCGGCGAGCGCAAGCAGCGCGCGCGCGAGCAGCACGAGGGGGTCGGCGGCGAGCAGGCCGTTCACCGGATCAGCCTACACCGGGGCCTTTCGCACGCGGGGCGCGTCCGTCGGAGATGTGGCGATCGCTCGACGCTCCGGGACGCGCACGTCCGCCGTACACTCTCGCGGACCCGCGATCGCC
>JAGQJA010000795.1:1487-3300 GCA_020430845.1 Myxococcales bacterium | reverse complement strand
TCGAGCATCGCGGCGCGCCCCTTGTCGGTGAACACCACGCGCTTGGCGCGCCCGTCGTCGGGATCGGGCACACGGGCCATGACGCCCATCGCCTCGAGATCGTCGACGAGCTGCGCCACGGCTTGTTTGCTGACGCCGAGCTTGTCGGCCAGCGTCGTCAGCCGGGTCCCGTGCTCGAGGTCGACGTGGGGGAACAGCGCCATGTGGGCAGCCCGCGGACGCGTCTCGTCGGCGACGGGCAACGTGGCGATCGCGCGCTCGTTGAGCAGGCGTGCGCACTTGAACAAGAGCTGCGCCGTGCTGGCTCGCTTGGCCGCCTCCAGCTTTCGCCCGAAGTCGCGCATGCCCGGAGTGGAGCGCGCCGCCGCCGGTCCGTCAACCTTGCTTGACCAAATAAGTCAACCTCGCTTGACCAAATCAGTCAAGCATGCTTGACTAATCGACATGGAGCAAGCCAAGCGGATCGCAGACGGGGTGTGGGGCGTAGAGACGGTCGTCGGCGTGGGGCTCGGCGTGCACCTGCCCCTCCGGATGACGGTGCTGCGGGTCGACGGCGGCCTATGGCTCGTGTCGCCCATCGCCATCGACGACGCTCTGGCCGACGAGCTCTCCGCGCTGGGCGAGGTCCACGCGCTCGTCGCGCCGAACCTCCTGCATCACGCGCACGTCGAGGCCGCCAAGAGACGCTACCCCGAGGCCCGGCTCCTCGGCGCCCCGGGCCTCGCAGAGAAGCGCCCCGCGTTGCCCTGGGACGGTGCGGTCGACACGGGCTCGCTCGCCGGGGACCTGCAAGGCCGTCGCATCGAGGGCGCCGACAAGCTGTCCGAGGTGGTGCTCTGGCACGTTCCGTCCGCCACGCTCGTGGTGACCGACGCGGTGTTCAACATCCCCGAGGCCCGCGGCATGTCGTGGCTGGTGCTCGAGTACCTGTCCAAGGCCCTCGGTCACGTAGAGCAGAGCCGTCTCCTGCGCCGCCTCACCGGCGATCGCGCGGCCACCGCGAAGAGCGTCGCGGCGATCTTGGAGTGGCCGATGCAGCGGGTGGTCATGGCCCACGGCGACGTCGTCACCGAGCAAGCGGCGGCGGAGCTGTCGGCGGGTCTGTGGTGGTGGCAGGGCATCGAGCGTCGGCCACCGATCGGCGCCACCGGCAGCGCCGACCAGATGGTTCGAGCCTGAGCGAGCGCCGCGCTCGCTGGCGCGGTCAGAGCGGGTGCACCGAGGCGCACGGGGCGAAGGGCCCGGTGCGGCCGCTGACGCCGCGGTACCAGAGGCCGTCCTTGCACTGGAACCAGATCCCGTTCGAGCGCGATTGCACGCAGCTCAAGCCGTCCATCTGCTTGTCCATCGTCGGAGACCAGCAGCTGCCGACCTCGCCGTCGTCCGCGGCCGGCGCGTCCGTCGCGGTGGTGTCCGCGCCGTCGTCCGAGCCGGGCGTCGCGTCGTCCGAGCCGGGCGTCGCGTCGTCGTCGTCGTCGTCGCTCGCGCCCGCGGGCACGCTGGTGTCGTCGTCGTCCTCGGTCGGAGCCGAGGCCACGCAGCCCTTGGGGATGAAGATGTCGGGCTGCCCGCAGCCCTTCTTGATGCGCCCGCAGAAGTCGCTGCACGCGCGCGAGCTGTTGTCGTCGACGACGACCTCGATGTGGCCGTGCGTCCGGTGGTAGCCGCACATGCCGCGCGGCCACACGATGACGGCGCCCTTGGGCAGCTCGTTCAGGCTCAGGTTCACCTTCTGCAGACCCATGCGCGCGAGCTCGCTGGGGTAGGCCTTGGCCCACGACGCGAACTTGTACGCGCTGCCGCCGTAGCCGCG
>JAGQJA010000795.1:0-1427 GCA_020430845.1 Myxococcales bacterium | reverse complement strand
CGGCTCCGCTTTCCGTTCATGCGATTCGCGATGCTCGCGAGGCGCACAGCTTTGGCGTTGGTGCAGCGGAGCTCATCGGCCGACGAGGCCGACGTCTCTTCTTCTCCTTCGACCGGAGCCGCACAAGCGACCGCCGTCACGCCCAAGAGCGCGACGAGCACCGACATCCACATCATGCGCGCGAGCCGCGCCTTCGAGACCGAGCCTTTGAGGGAACGAGGGCACATGGCCACCTCCGTTTCCTCCTCCGACAATGTGTGTAGCAAGGCGCAGACCGTCCTTTGCGAACGGAATATTTCGCCTTCGATGGAACACGCGCGTGGCAGGTCGCCGGACGGGTCCACGCGTGAGAGCCCAGAAAATTCCGGTGAACGGCGCGGATCTGGCGCACGAAGACGCCGTCATGCGCGCGACGAACGCGCGCAAACGTGGGTGGGCGAACGTGTGTCCGCGTGGATCCCACCCGCCCCCGGTGCACGCGCCCGTCGCCGGCGGCGGGTCGTGCTCACTTGCCGGGAAGGCCCTGTCCGCGCTGCCGTTCGAGGATGTCGACGTCCGCGAGATCCTGCGGCCTGCCGGCGGCGCGCTTGTTGGCGAGGAGATCCTCTCTCGAGATCACGTGGCAGCGCGTTCCGTCGAGGTCATGAGTCTCCCTGCGTGGCCAAGCGTCGGCGAAGGAGACGCCGCTGATGTCCGTGAGGAGCTCGATGCGAAACGGGGGGGTGCCCATGCGAAAGCCGTTGCCCCCGACGGAGAGGTCGGCGTCCACCAGATCGCCGAGCGGGGCGCCGAACTCCCGCAGCGCCTGCATGACACGGCGCGCGTTTTCTGGAGAAGCCTCGATCCACAGATCGAAGTCTTTGGTCGCGCGCGGGCGCCCGAAGAGACCGACGGCGTGCCCGCCCACGAGCATGTACCTCGCGTCAGCGACGTTCAACGCGGTAAGCAGATCGAGGAAGTCGGGGCTCCACCGCACCGTCATCAGCGCCTCCGTATTGGTCGAGGCTGAGCTCCCACGCGAGCGCGAGCCGCTCACGCGGTGCCATCGCCGCCCACTCCTCGAGCGCGTCGAGCTCCATCGCATCGTCGGCACGAGGCCCGCGAAAGACCTTGGAGCTCCACGCGAGCTGCCTTCGACGACGACGCTCGGCGGCCTCGCTCATGAATCAAGGATAGCGCAAGACGAGGTGGCCCGCCCCGCGGCGCAGCAGCCACCACGCGGCTCGAACGCGCCGCGGTGGTCGGAATCGCGGCGATGGTGAACAATACGAGGATGACCGCCCGGTGGCTCGTCCCTGTCTTGTGCTTGTCGCTCGTGCCGCTCGCCGCGCTCGCGGGGCCTCGCGCGCCGGCAAAGCGTGGTCCTCTCCCGCGCGCGTCGAAGTGCAAGCCCGGAGAAGAGGACATCGGCGGCGGCAAGTGCGCTC
>JAGQJA010000794.1 GCA_020430845.1 Myxococcales bacterium | reverse complement strand
CGAGCTCGAGCACGGCGAGCGCGATCGCCTGGCGGGACGCGTCGGGCGGCACTGTGAGGATCGCCCACCGCGCGCCGGGGCCGCGCCCCCACCGCCTCCCCGAGCGCACCGAGACGCCCCGCGCGCCTTCGCAGAGCGCGATGCGCGTGCGCGCCGGCTGCACCATGGCGAGCGCTCGCTCGGCGAACGCCATACGATCGAACACCTCGCTCGAGGTGGCGTAGCGCAGCTCGTCGCGGTCTTCGACGGACTGTTCGAGCACGATGCGCGGCATCGCGAAGATCTTAGCTCGCGGACGGAGCCGTGCGAAGAGCGCCTCGCGCGTGGCTTACGGTCGCGCTCGGATCAGGGCGCCGCCTGCACCTGGATGCGGAACGAGACGCTCGGGCCGTTGCCGCCCTCGTGCAGGTAGCCCGTGGCGTTGGCGCCGACCGCGAGCGTGCGCTGACGGGGCGCGCCGTTCTGCATCTCCATCGAGTTGGGCGCGATGGGGTTGCCGGTGTCGCCGTGCTGGAAGCCGTTGGCGCCGTGGATGATGTGGTTGACGCTGTCGGCGTTGCGGACCTCGACGACGATCGGGTTGCCCTGCTGCGTGCGGAGCGCCTTGTTCGACGCGCCGAGCTCGGTGCCCCACGCGTCGATGAAGCGCGTGCCCACGGCGGCGCGCATCGCGTCGATGTTCACGGGGATGACGAGCGTGAGCTTCGGGTTGACCTTGAAGTTCGCGTTCGCCGTCGCCTGCACCGCGCCGGCCTTGGCCGTGACGACGAGCGGGCTGGTCGAGACGACCGTGTCGCGCGCGACGGTGAGCGTCAGCTTCGACTTGACCGCCGTCGTGTTGAGCGCCACCTGCGCCGGGCTGAACGCCGCGGTCGCGCCTTGCGGCAGACCGGTGAGCGACAGGTCGGCCATGCCCTGGAATCCGTTCTTGGGCTCGATGGTGACGTCGAGGTCGAGCGTGGTGCCGAGGTCGGCCTGCGGCGTCGCGTTGCTCAGCGCCACGGTGAACTCGCCCGTGCTCGTGCCCGGGTTGGCCGGCGCCGGCGGAGCCTTGGTGCCGTCGGGGTTCGCCGCCGGTCCGCTCGTGGTGTCGCCCGGGTCGGCGTCGTCGTGCACGTCCGGGTTGGAGTTGCCGCGCCGCGCGAGCCCCGACGACGTGCTGGCGTCGCCGCAAGCGACGGCAGAGAAGACGAGACCGGAGGCGAGGAGCAGGACGCCGAGTTTGCGCATGGGCGCATGCTCTGCAATAGCGGCGCCAGAAGTGACGCCGCAGCGCTCACATCGCACGACTCCGCCCCACCTGGCCAAACGCACAATCAGGGTGGAAAAACGCCGCGGGTGTGTGTGTTCCCGAGCAGTTATTCACACCGTCGCGCGCTCGCTGCTGGGTCTCGTCTGCCCCGGGTGCGGCGGCGTGCCCTCAGCGCGGCGAGGCTCAGGCCCCCGATGAGCACGCCGAGATCCACCCCCCGATTCGGACCGCCGACGACCCAACAACCGCACCTCGAGGACGGCGCGGAGGGCGCCGGCGGCCCGGCGTCGGACGGCGTCGCGGACGAGGACGCGGACGGTGTGGACGCGGACGGCGCGCCCGCGTCGGGGACGATGAACGCGCGCGTCTCGGGCCAGGTGCGCGCGCACGTGCCGCCGTCGGGCCCCGCGCACGCGACGGGCCCCGCGATGTCGGCGAAGCCGGACACGGGCTTGAAGGTGACGCCGCGATCCTCGGAGAGACCGAGGGCGTAGCCGCCGAGCGTGAACGGGTTGGCGCAGTTGAAGAGGCGCGGCCCGTCGGCGTGCAGGCAGAGCACGCCCGTGTGTCCCACCGGGGCGAAGTGCTCGCCGCGATCGTCCGACCGATACACGCCGTCCTCGGGCAGCCCCGACCCGGCCCAGTACGTGGCGCCGTCGGCCGACTTCGCGAAGCCCAGCATCGAGCTCTTGATGCGGAGCACGTGCGAGAGCGTCTTTCCGCGGTCGGGCGTGACGAGGAGATCGCTGCCCGCGAGGTGCAGGTGCCGCACGAAGACGCGATCGGGGCGCTTGGGATCGATGGCCGCGATGAAGAGCGGCCCGTCGTCGGCGAGGGTGTTCACGCCACCCGTCCACGTGCGCCCGCCGTCGTCCGACGCGAGCAGCCGCCCGCGCACGGTGCCGAACGGCTGGCCTGTGACGTACACGCGCGCGGGCCGCGAGGGCGCGACCTCCACGGTCATCAGGTGCATGTCCTCGAGGCCGGCGCCTTGGCGCTCCCACCGCAGCGGCGCACCGCCCGCGTCGCCCTTGACCGGCGTGCCGGACCACACGAACGAGCGCCTACCCTCGGCGCTCGTGATCGCCCACACGCGCTGCCCGGCAGGATCGGTGGTGAGGTCCTTGACGGTCTCGCCGGCGAGCTCGGGCACACGCGTCACGTCGCAGCCGTCGCGCGTGTACGCGAGGCCGTCGGGGAGCCCCACCCAGAGCACGCCGTCGCGCGTGACGGCGATGGCCGGATCCCACGTGCCGTCGTACCCGAGCGAGGGCTCGCACATCCAGCGCCAGCTCGCGCCGCCGTCGGTCGAGCGCATGACGCCGAACGTCGCGCGCATGTAGAGCTCGCGGCCGTCGGAGCCGGGGCGCGTCACGAGCGCCTGCGCCTTGGGAAATCGGCCGTTCGCTCCAGCCACCGATGCGTGCGACCCTAGGGCGATGAGCAGAGAGAAGACGAGTGCCCGCTTCACGGGTCTCTTCTACCTCCTCCTCGCGGGCGCGTGCGCGGTCATCGCGACGGGGTGCTCGAGCTGCCGAAAATCACGCGACGGCAAGACCGAGGGGGCCGCGATCCCCACGCCGCCCGCCCGCGCGATCTACGTGACCAACAACGGTTCGGACTCGGTGAGCGTCGTCGACCGCGACGGCGATGCGGTCACGACGGTGTCGGTCGACATCGATCCCGACGCGCACGAGGCGCCGCACCACCTCGCGGTCGACGCGCGCGCGGGCGCCGTCTTCGTCGCCCTCGCCTTCCCTCCGCTCGAGCAACCCAAGCGCAAGCGCGATCCGCACGCCTCGCACGGCGGCGGCGCCGACACGGGGCGCCTGGCGCGGCTCGCGATCGGCACGCTCGCGATCGAGAAGACCGGCGAGCTGGCCGAGAACCCGGGCGACGTGGTGCTCACCCCCGACCGCTCCAAGGTGCTCGTCACGCACTACGACATGCGCCGCGCGATGACCGTGGCGGCCAAGGGCGGGGGCAGCCCGTCGACGATGTTCGCGGAGCTGCAGGTCTGGCGCGCGAGCGACATGACCAAGCTCGGCGCGCGCCCCATCTGCGTCGCGCCGCACGGCATCACGGTGACGAAGGACGGCAAGCTCGCCATCGTCGCCTGCTACGGCTCCGACGAGCTGACGCTCACGCGCCTCGACGAGGAGGGTCTGCCGACGTCGCGCTTTCCGCTCGGCGCGGCGCAAGGTGTGCCGGGTGTGCCGCGCTATGGCCCGTACTCGGCGACGCTCACCCCCGACGAGCGCCACGTCGTCGTCGCGGATCTCGAGGGCGCCGACGTGCGCGTGTTCGACCTCGCAGAGAAGAAGTTCGTGGCCGAGCGCACGATGTCGCTCGGCGCGCGCGTGATGATGCCCGCGTTCTCCAAGGACGGCGCGCTGCTCGCGCCGCTGCAGGGTCCCGACGGCGTGGTGCGCATCGATCTCGACGCGCGCAAGGTGGAGCGTCGCGCCGATCTCGGCGGCAAGTGCAAGCTGCCGCACGCGGTGCGCGTCGCGAAGGACGGACGGGCGTACGTCGTGTGCGAGGGCGATCACGCGGGGCCAGGCGCGGTGGTAGAGCTCGACCCGGCGACGCTCGAGGTGAAGAAGAGCTGGACGGTGGGTGTGTACCCGGACGGGCTCGACTTCGGGGAGTGAGCGAGCGCGAGCGCGAGCGCGGACGCGAGCGCGAGCGCGGGCGCGGGCGC
>JAGQJA010000793.1:4551-4725 GCA_020430845.1 Myxococcales bacterium | reverse complement strand
GAGCTGGAGGTAAGGGGGGCGACGGTGGTCACGGCTCCGGAGGCCCCGGCGGCCTCTCCGTCCTCATCCTCCACAAAGGCAAAGCCCCCACAGTCGACCCGGCGACGAAGCAGACCGTAGGCACCGAGGGTGGGGAAGGCCCGGGAGCGGTCGGCGGCGGCAACCCAGGCCCCA
>JAGQJA010000793.1:0-4434 GCA_020430845.1 Myxococcales bacterium | reverse complement strand
CGCTGCGGCGCGCGCGCAGCGCGCACGCTTCAAACCGCACCCCCCTCCACATCCAGTCGCCTGGATTTCCAAATCCAGTCGCCTGGACGCCACTCCAACACATTGTCACACGCTCCAATCCCTTGGAGCGCCCCTGCCCCTCCCTACCCCACCTCGAGCGCAGCCCGTGTCCTAGTCCAGCGACCTTTGCCTGACGTTTTTTCGACGATCCAGACACTGCATGTATACACATGCACTTGCCCCGAACGAGCCTAGGCCCCACGCCCGCTCGGAGCGAACGCTGGTCACGCCGCTTTGGTCACGTGGAAGACGGGCAAGTGCGGCTGCCCGCGCAGGCGCTCCGTCCGGAGCACGAGGGGCGCCTTGATCCGCTTGGCGCCGCGCCTCGCTGGGTAGCGGGCGCGCGGCTCGAGCCTCGTCACCTTCACGCGCGCGCCCTCGCAGACCTCACGCGGCGTACGCCCGCCCAGAGCCTGGTGCGGACGGTGCGCGTCGTACCACTCGACGTAGGCCGCGACATGCTGCTCGATCGCGGCAAGGCGCGAAGGCACGAGCGGTAGCACCCGCCACATCTCGCGCTTCAAGCTGCCGAAGAACCGCTCGATGATCGCGATGCTGCCGTGCTCGCCCAGCGCCCCGAAGCGCGCCTTCGTCCCACGGCGCGCACACCACTCCCGATACGCCCCTTGGAACTGCGCGCCGCGATCGCTCACGATGTGCGTCGGGCCCCGGCCTGCTCTCTCGCACGCGGCGTCGAGCATCGCGCACACGTCACGCGCGCTGGGCTCGACGCGGTGGACACTCCACCCGACGACGCTGCGCGACGCGTGATCGACCACGCACGCGAGCCACACCGCGAACGGCCACCGCTGCGCGAGGCTCTGGGGCAGCCATGGAACCCACAGCCCAGAGAGCGGGAGCACCGTGAGGTCCACGTGCCACACGTGGTGCGGATGCCGCGCCGTGACGACGCGCCCCGTACGCTTCGGCTCGGCGTGCTCTCGTGCCCGCGGTCGCTCCGGGGGAACGTCGCGCGCGAGCATGCGCTTCACGGTCGACGCCGCCAGGTGCACACCGTGCCGCGCGAGCATCTGCGCGATCTTGAGCTTGCCCAGCGTGGGCAGCGTCGCCTTGATGCCGCGCACCAGCTCCGCGACGAACTGCGGAAAGCGGTTCACGGGCGGCTCGAAGCGCACGAGCGCGCTCTCCCCGCCCTCGTGGACCGCGAGCATCCAGCTCGCGATGGTCGCCTCCGTGAGCGCGAAGCGCCGCGCGGTCTCCGCCGCCGTCCAGCCCGCTGCGGCGCGCAGGAGCAGGATCGCCAGTCGCTCTTCTGGTGCGTAATGGGGGCGCCTGCGCGGATCCATGCGCTCCATGCGCGCGCGAAGGATCCGAGCCTCCTCGCGCGCCTGCGCCAGCGCGGCGGCGGTCGCGTCCCGCTCCGAAGCGCGGCGCGCGCGCGGCACAGGGCCATGATCGAACCCCGCGCGCACATGGATCAGCGCAAAGCGCGCCAGCGCGACCGCATGCAGCGCTGCGCTGGCAGCGTGCGCACGCCAACCGTTGGGCAGGGGCGTCGTCCGAGGCAGCGGCGGCAAGCGCGACATCGCCGCGGAGCCTACCGCGCCGTCTCAGCGAGCGCGGCGACAAGCACTCCAACGTGTTGGCACCAGCGCCAGCACGTTGGAGCACCCCCAGATCGCCGAAGAGAAGCCGCTCGTCCGATACCGGACCCAGCCCCCCCTTCACCCCTCATTCAGAGAGTGAAAAAGAATCTCAGTGGCCTCCCCCTGCTGCGCGCAGGCCGCAGGCCGAGCACAGCTTTGGGGGAGCGGCATGGCAAAGCCATGCCCGTGGGGGCAACCTTTGACCCGCCGCCGCCGCCGTGCAAGCAATCTCCCAACTTGAAAACGCCGGTCCTCGGTCTCGTCTCCTTGTGCGTCGTGGCTGCCCTCGCTTGTGGATCGAGCGACGATCCCGCGGCCCCGCCCCCGCCCCCTCCGGCGCCCGGAGAGGTGCCCGACGGACCAGACCTCCCACCGGCGCCGTTCCCGCTCGAGACGCCCGATCTGTTCGGCTACGCGCTCCAAGACGCGTTCCCCGGCACGTTCCTCTCGGGCGCGATGGACGCCGCGTGGCCGGCGGGATCGGACCAGCCGTTCGTGCTCCAGCGGGGCGGCGACATCGTGCGTCTGCGCGGCAACACCGACCCCAGCGTCGTGCTCGACTTCGAGAACCAGGTCGCGGCGCGCGCAGAGGCGGGCGCGCTCGGCATGGCGCTCCACCCCAAGTTCGCCGACCGCGCCGATCCGCACCCGTTCGTGTACGTCTGGTACAACGCCGACGGCACGCCGACGAAGCAGCGCCTCTCGCGCTGGACGTGGAACGAGGGCAATCAAGCGTTCGATCCCGGCTCGGAGCGCGTGCTCGTCGAGCAGAACGAGGGCGCGCTCGAGCACAACGGCGCGCACATCCGCTTCGGCCCCGACGGCTTTCTCTACTTCGGCAACGGCGACGATACGCGCCCCGACGAGACGACGCAGCGCCTCGACGCGGGGCTGTTCAGCGGCATCTTCCGCATCGACGTCGACGAGCGCGGGCAGGGCGTGAGCCACGCGCCGCCGCGACAGCCGAACGGAGCGCGGACGCAGGGCTACTTCATCCCGAACGACAACCCCTTCGTCGGTGTGGCGAACGCGAACGAGGAGTACTTCGCGCTCGGGTTTCGCAACCCGTACAGCTTCTCGTTCGACCGGCAGGGCGGCGCGCTCTGGCTCGGTGATGTGGGTGACACGTTCCGCGAGGAGATCGACCGCATAGAGGCGGGCGGCAACTACGGCTGGCCTTTCGTCGAGGGGACGAAGCCGTATCAGGGCGGCACGCCGACCATCGGCACGGCGCGCGCGCCCGTCTACGAGTACACGCACGCGTCGGTCGCGGATCTCGCGTCGACGATCGGCGGGTACGTGTACCGCGGCAAGGCGCTGCCGGAGCTCTCGGGAAAGTTCTTGTTCTCGGACTGGCCCACGGGCCGCGTCTGGGCGCTCGACACGAAGACGGCCACGCGCAGCTCGCTCGTCGAGTCGAACCCCGACAACGCGCCGGTGGGCTGGGCCGAGGACGAGGCCGGAGAGATCTATCTCATCGCGTGGAGCAAGATCCTGAAGGTCGTCCGCGCGCCGAAGCCTCACACGGTGCCGCTCAAGCTGTCCGACACGCACCTCTTCCGCAACATGTCGACGCTCAAGACGTCGTCCGCGCTCCAGCCGTACTCGCTGATCTCGCCCTTGTGGTCCGACGGCGCGGCCAAGCAGCGCTGGGTGTACATCCCGCCCGGACTGAAGGCGAAGATCGACGCGGACGGGACGGTGGCGTTGCCGCCGGGCTCGCTGCTGGTCAAACAGTTCGACCTGCCGGCGCAAGCCGCGCCGACCGGCGGCCGCAGCAAGCGGATCGAGACGCGCGTCATCGTCATCGGGAAGGACAAGGAGACGGCGTACGGAGTCACGTACAGGTGGAACCGCGAAGGGACCGACGCCGATCTCGTGCTCGAGGCCGTCGACGAGGACATCGGCGACGCGGCGCCGGGCGAGGCGCGGCGATGGCACTTCCCCAGCACGGGAGAGTGCGCGTCGTGCCACACGCCGGCCAACCGCGTGCTCGGCTTTCGCGGAGAGCAGATCGATCTCGCGCTCGAGGGCGGCCGTCGACAGCTCGAGGCGCTCACCGCGGCCAACGTGCTCGAGCCCGGCTCGGTCGCGCCGCGCGCGCTGGCGTCACCGGCGGACGTGAACGCGAGCCTCGAGGACCGCGCCATGGCGTACCTCGCGGCGAACTGCTCGGCGTGCCACCACCCGGGCGCGTCGTACCAAGGCGGCGAAGAGACGTGGAACGCGCGGCCCGGCGTCGCGGTCGCCAAGCGCGGGCTCGTCGGTGCGCCACACCACAACGATCCGATGGCCGCGGGGCTCGGACTGCCCAACGCGCCGCTCGTCGATCCGGGCAACCCCGCTGGCTCGCTCCTGCTCCAGCGTCTGAAGACGCCCGATCCGGAGCTCGCGATGCCGCCCATCTTGCGTACGCGCGTCGACCCCGTCGGTGTCGCCGCCGTCGAGGCGTGGATCGCGTCGCTGAAGCCCTGACGCGCGAACGCGACGGTCAGCGCGCGACGCGGAGCGAAGCGGAGCGCGCGAAGGCGCGAAGACGCGCGAACGCGACGATTAGCGCGCGACGCGCAGAATGTTGGCGATCTGCGTCTGACCGAACGGACCGCCGGTTCGCCCCGTGACGCCCCGCGCGGTGAGCACGGCGGCGATCTTTCGCTGCGAGAGCCCCTCGTCGTGGAGCTGCCGTACGGTGGCCGCGATCTCCTGCTCGCGCGGGTCGGGCTCGACGTGGACGCCATCGCCCGCGACGCGGAAACCGAACGGGGGG
>JAGQJA010000105.1:7441-9006 GCA_020430845.1 Myxococcales bacterium | reverse complement strand
GCGTGCTTGATGATGCCGCCGATGTAGTGCAGGCCGAGCTGCGAGAGGCCGCCGTAGCCGTCGCCCGAGAAGAGGGGCTTGCCCTCCTTCCACAGCGACTGGTGTGTGTGCATGCCCGAGCCGTTGTCGCCCCAGAGCGGCTTGGGCATGAACGTCGCCGCCTTGCCGTGCTTACGGGCCACGTTCTTGACGATGTACTTGAACCACATGAGCTGATCGCCGCACGGGAGCAGGCGGTTGAACTTCATGCCGATCTCGCACTGACCGCCCGTGGCGACCTCGTGGTGGCCGACCTCGACCTCGATGCCCGACGCCTCGAGCGCGAGCATGATCTCCATGCGGAGGTTGGCGAGCGTGTCGGTGGGCGGGACGGGGAAGTACCCCTCCTTGTGGCGCGTCTTGTACCCGAGGTTCGGGTACTCCTCGCGGCCGCTGTTCCACGCGCCCTCGACGCTGTCGAGGTAGTAGTAGCCCTCGTTGGGCTTCGAGTGGTCGAAGCGCACGTCGTCGAAGAGGAAGAACTCGGCCTCGGGGCCCATGTACGACGTGTCGGCGATGCCCGTCTGCTTGAGGTACGCCTCGGCCTTGCGGGCCACGTGGCGCGGATCGCGCGAGTAGGGCTGCTTGGTGATCGGGTCGTAGACGCTGCACACAAGCGAGAGCGTCGGGTGGGCGAAGAACGGGTCGAGCTTGGCCGTCTCGGGGTCGGGGATCATCGTCATGTCCGACGCGTTGATCGGCTGCCACCCGCGGACCGACGAGCCGTCGAAGGCGAGCCCGTCCTCGAAGAACGACTCGTCGAGGCGCGACACCGGCACGGTCGTGTGCTGCCACACGCCGGGGAAGTCGATGAACTTGAGGTCTACGAACTTGACGTCGTTCGCCTTCGCGAACTCGATGACTTCTTTCGCCTTCATGATGATCTCTCCCGTGACGGCGCGCTCGACGCGCCGCGTGTCTCGTCGCTCGGCCCTCGCCTCAGATGGCGTCTTTGCCGCGCTCGCCGGTGCGAATGCGGACGACCTCTTCCATCGGGCTGACGAAGATCTTTCCGTCGCCGATCCGACCCGTTTTGGCGCTCTTCTCGATCGCGTCGATGACGTCATGGACGATCTCGTCCGGCACGACGACCTCGAGCTTGACCTTCGGCACGAAGTCCACCACGTACGCCGAGCCGCGGTAGACCTCCTTCTTTCCACCCGTGCGACCGAAGCCCTTCACTTCGGTGACGGTCATACCCTGGACGCCGATCTCGCCGAGCGCGTCCTTGACCTCGTCGAGCTTGAAGGGCTTGATGATGGCTTCGATCTTCTTCATCGCGCGCTCCAGCGGACGGTCCGAGCTCGGTTTCTTCTGCCCCGATCGCGGCAGGCGCGCGGGGCCCGAATGAGACTCCACCGGGCCGTGGGTGCCAAGGGAATTTAGTCGTCGCCACGTTTCGGCAATGTTTCGCGGGGATGGCCCTTTGCGCCGCAGCGCGGCACGATGGTCTCGATGGATCGCGTCGCGCTCGGCACGTACCCGACGCCCGTGGAGCGGGTGGAGCTCGCCCCGCGCTCGGGGGC
>JAGQJA010000105.1:4761-7386 GCA_020430845.1 Myxococcales bacterium | reverse complement strand
GGCAACAAGGTGCGCAAGCTCGAGTACCTGCTCGCGGCGGCCAAAGAGGCCGGGGCGTCGCGCGTGCTCACGCTGGGCGCCGCGGGGAGCCATCACGTGGTGGCCGTCGCCGTGTTCGCCCGGCGCGTGGGGCTCGCGGCAGAGGCGGTGCTCGTCCCTCAGCCCGCGTCCAAGCACGCCGCCGACAACCTGCGCGCGGCCCTCGCCCAAGGCCTCGAGGCGCACCCCGTGGGCGCGTGGGCGCTCGCCCCGATGGCGCTGCTCCGCGCCCGCGCGAAAGGCACCTTCTTCATCCCACTCGGCGGCTCGAACGCCTTGGGCTCGATGGGCTACGTCGACGCCGTCGCCGAGCTCGCGCAGGAGGTCGAGCGAGGCGCGATGCCCGAGCCGGACGTCATCGTCGTCGCGTGCGGCTCGGGGGGCACCGTCGCGGGGCTCGCCGCGGGCCTGGAGCGCGCCGGCATGCGCACCCGCGTCGTCGGCGTGGCCGTGGCGGATCCGGTGCCGATCGTCGCGCGCATGACGGAGTGGACGACGCGTCGCACCGCGCTGCGAGCGGGCGTCAGCCCCGACGGCGCATGGGACCGCGTCGAGATCGAGGGCCGCCACGTGGGGCACGGGTACGCCGTCGCGACCGAGTGGGGCGCGCGCGCCGCCGAGGAGGCGGCCATGAGCGGGCTCGGCCTCGACCCGACGTACACCGAGAAGGCTTACGCCGCGGCGCTCGGTCTCGCGCGCTCACGACGCGACGGCACGGTGCTCTACTGGCACACCCTCTCGAGCGCTCCGCTCACGGCGCTCCAAGAAGGCGGCCCCGCGGCGCTCCCGGCGGACCTCGCGGCGCTCCTGCGCGAGTAGATGTATCTACATGCAATCGAGCTACGGCTCGTCGGTCGGCGCGGGCGTCTCCGCGGGGGTGTCGCTCGCCCCCGCGGGCGCCGCGGGCGCCGCGTTCGCCTTCGGTGACGGTGCGTGCTTGCGCGTGGTCGGCGGCTTGGCCGTCGCCGTCGCGGTGGCGGCGGGCGCCTCGGGAGCTCCTTCGGGGGATGCCGGAGCGGCCGAGTCGGTCGGCGCCGCGGTCGGGGCAGGCGCCGCCGTGGGCGTCGGGGCGGCGCTCACCTTGGGGGCCACGCCGTCGAGCGACGTCGCGCTGGGCGGCGGGGCCGTAGCCTTGGACGTCGACTGGCGCTGTCCGGCGAAATAGCTGCCGGCGGCGATCCCGATCACGACGAGGAGCAGGACCACGCCGGTGAGCGTGCGACGCAGCGCGGCCTGCTTGGCCAGACGCAGGTCTCGCACGGTGTCGGGCACCGCGCTCGGCGGGGCGATGTCGGGAGGGGGCGTGAGCGGCATCGCGACGCCCGACGCCGACGAGATGGGGTAGCCCGAGATGTGCTGCGGCCCCGACGGTCGCGGGTCGGCTGTCACGGGCGGCGCGGAGATGTAGCCGGCGCGGTCTCCCGGATAGGGCGGACCCGAGACGGCGCCGCCACGATCGCTCGGGAGCGGGGGGCCCGAAGGCGACGCCGAGGCGCGCAGGTCGGCGACGCCCGGATCGGTGAAGTGCACGTCGACGCCCGGGTCGGTCTTGGCCGCGTCGTGCGGGGGCGGCGTGTCCGAGGTGCGTGGGAGCGTGAGCTTCGAGTCCTCGTCGTCGCGCGGCATCGTGCGCGCCGAGTCGCTCTCGTCGACGCGCGGCTTGGAGCTCGGCACCTTGCGCAGCGCGGCGGGCATCGACGCCGAGTTGAAGACCTCGGTGTCGCCTGTCTCGTCGGCGCTGGCGCTCACGATCACGGCGGTGTGCCGCCCCGTCCCGTCCGGCAGCACCGTGGGGTAGGCCTCGATGAGCCGGCGCGTCACCGTCTGCGCGTCGGGCACGCGCGCGTCGCGGTCGTGCACGAGCATGTCGTCGACGAGCTTGGCGACGGCGGTAGGCACCCACGGCGCGGCCTTGCTCAAGGGCTCCGGCTTGGTGGTGAGGATGCCCACGATCGTCCCGTGGTAGCTGCCGCGGTCGGGGAACGCCGACTTGCCCGAGAGCGCCTCGTACATGACGGCGCCGAGCGACCAGATGTCGGCGCGGCCGTCGCAGTCCTCGAGGCCCTCGGCCTGCTCGGGGGACATGTAGAGCGGGGTGCCCACCGGCGCGCCCGTCCCGGTGATCTTGGGCCCGTAGCCTTCGTCGCCCAGCAGCTTCGACACGCCGAAGTCGAGGATCTTCACGAAGAGCTGGCCGTTGTCACGCGTCGTGAGAAACACGTTCGCCGGCTTGAGGTCGCGGTGCACGACGCCCGCCGCGTGCGCCTTGAGCAGGCCGCGCGCGATCTGGTGGCTGATCATGACCGCCGTGCGCACGTCCATGCGCTCGCGCTGGATGCGCGTCTCCATGTCCTCGCCGGACAGGTGCTCCATGACCATGTACAGGCCGACCCGCGCGTCGGCGCCCACGTCGAACACGTCGACGATGTGCTCGCTCTCGATCTGGCTCGCGGCCCACGCCTCGCGTCGGAAGCGCGCGACGATCATCTCGCTCTCCTTCATCGACTTGTCGATGAGCTTGAGCGCCACACGCTTGCCCAGATCGAGGTGCACGGCCTCGCACACGACGCCCATGCCCCCCACGCC
>JAGQJA010000105.1:0-4690 GCA_020430845.1 Myxococcales bacterium | reverse complement strand
GGTGAGAAGGGAGACCGCTCCCTCACGTGGAGCCCCCCCAGGGTATCTGGGCGGCGGCGCCTCGACGAGCGTGGCGAGCCCCCCATGATACGTGCGGTGAGAGGCAGGCCTGCCCACCAAGAATCATCAATGGATCCAGGCGTTTAGAGCCTGGGTTTCCCGCCGCGGCCGCACCTCATGGATGCGTGACGCTCACTCCTCGTCGGCGCGCAGCTTGGCGAGGACGCTCAGATCTTCGAGCGTCGACGTGTCGCCCTTCGTCTCGGTCGCGCCCGACGCGATCTCCTTGAGCAGTCGTCGCATGATCTTGCCGCTGCGCGTCTTGGGCAGCGCGTCGGTGAACCGGATGGACTCGGGGCGGGCGAACTTGCCGATCTCCTTGTCGACGTGCTCGGTGAGCTTGGCCTTGAGCTCCTTGGTCGGCTCCTGTCCGCCCTTGAGCGTCACGAAGACCACGAGCGCCTGCCCCTTGAGCTCGTCGGGCTTGCCCACGGCGGCGGCCTCGGCGACGGCGGGGTGGCTCACGAGCGCGCTCTCGATCTCGGCGGTGCCGATGCGGTGCCCCGCCACGTTGAGCACGTCGTCGATGCGGCCGACGACCCAGAAGTAACCGTCCTCGTCGCGCCGCGCGCCGTCGCCGGTGAAGTACACGCCCGGCATCTGGCTCCAGTACGCCTGCTTGAAGCGCTCGTCGTCGCCCCAGAGCGTGCGCGTCATCGACGGCCAGGGCTTGCGGATGACGAGCTTGCCGCCCTCGTTGGCCTTGCACTCGGCGCCGTCGTCCTTGACGACCGCGATGTCGACGCCGAAGAGCGGCAGCCCCGTCGAGCCCGGCTTGCTGTGGCACGCGCCGGGCAGCGTGGTGAGCATGATCGAGCCGGTCTCGGTCTGCCACCACGTGTCGACGATGGGGCAGCGGCCCTTGCCGATCACCTTGTGGTACCAGGTCCACGCCTCGGGGTTGATGGGCTCGCCGACCGAGCCGAGAAGGCGCAGGCTGGAGAGGTCGGACTTGGCCGGCCAGTCGTCGCCCCAGCGGATGAAGGCGCGGATGGCGGTGGGCGCCGTGTAGAGCACGGTGACGCCGTGGCGCTCGATGATCTGCCAGAAGCGCCCCGGGTCGGGGAAGTTGGGCGCGCCCTCGTACATGAGGCACGTCGCGCCGTTCGAGAGGGGCCCGTACACGATGTAGCTGTGGCCGGTGACCCAGCCGACGTCGGCTGTGCACCAGTACAGATCGCCGTCGCGCAGGTCGAAGACGTAGCGCGTCGTGACGTGTGCGCCCGCGAGGTAGCCCGCCGAGGTGTGGAGCACGCCCTTGGGCTTTCCGGTCGAGCCCGACGTGTACAGGATGAAGAGCGGGTGCTCGGCGTCGAACGCGGGCGGCTTCTTGGCGAGCGCCAGCGACTCGGCCGACGGCGTGCGCCCGAGCAGATCCTCGTACCAGACGTCGCGCCCCTCCTTCATCTCGCAGGGAGCGCTCTCGCGGCCGATGCGCTTGAGCACGACGACCTTCTCGATGGTGGGCGTGCCCTCGAGCGCGACGTCGGCCATCTTCTTGAGCGGGACGACGTTGCCGCGGCGCCAGGCGCCGTCTTGCGTGAGCAGGACCTTGGCCTGGCAGTCGTTGATGCGGTCGCGGAGCGCGTCGGAGCTGAACCCGCCGAAGATGACCGAGTGCGTCGCGCCGATGCGCGCGCACGCGAGCATCGCGATCGCGGCCTCGGGCACCATGCCCATGTAGATCGCGACGCGGTCGCCGGCCTTCACGCCGAGGTCGGCCAGGGCCGCGGTGAGGCGCACGACCTCGCGGTGCAGCTCGAAGTACGTCAGCGTGCGCGTGTCGCCGGGCTCACCCTCGAAGATGAGCGCCGCGGTGGTGCGCGCGTTCGTGGTGAGGTGGCGATCGAGGCAGCTCTCGCTCACGTTGAGCGTCGCGCCGACGAAGAACTTCGCGTGGGGCAGCTCCCACTCGTGGAACTTCTTCCACGGCGTGCGCCACGCGAGGTCCTTCGTCTCTTCTTTCCAGAACGCCTCGGGCTCGTCGAGCGACCGCTTGTACAGCGCCTCGTAGGCCTCGGGCGAAGAGACGAGGGCGGCCTTCTTGAACTCCGCCGACGGCTCGAACTTCCGGTCTTCCTTGAGGCGTGACTCGATGCTGTCGCTCATGGGCTCCGCTCCCTCCATCCGTGGATCCGAGGGACGATGGATACCGCCGAGCGGGCGCACTGCCAAGGCGCGATGTCGGCGCGGGTCAGTCGCAGCTGCGCTCCCATCCACACTCACCCGACTTCTCGGCGCAGACGAGCGAGCCCGCCGAGCCGTCCTTGCAGACGACGCCGATCTCGGGCATCGGCCCGCAGCCGCTCTGGCTCTTGCACGGCGTGGTGCTCCGCGGTGCTGCGCAGTGCGTGGTCCACGTGCAGGCGCTGTCGTTCTCGGAGCCGCACGTGGCGCTCGCGAAGGTCGTCCCCGGAGGGCACGCGGGCGAGGGGCGCGCGCCGCACATCTTGTCGGGGCACGGGCTGTAGCTCACGGTGCCGTTGGGATCGTTCGACCCGGGCGGAGGTGCCCACGCGCACGTGCCGCTCTTCTTGGGGTCGGGGGCGCAGCGTGTGGCGCCGTCGGTGGAGGCCGATGCGTCGGCGCAGCTACCGGACTCGCACGGCGCGGTGAACACCAGCGCCTGCCCCGTCTTGCCCACCGGCGGATCGGTGGGGCTCGCGCTCGAGGGCGCGGGCGCCGGCGCGGGCGCGGGTGAGGTCTCGGCGCCAGAGCAGGCGGCGACGAGGGAGAGCGAAGCGAACGTCAAGAGGAGGGTCTTCATGGCGGGATGTTCCTTGTCCGAAGGTCGCGAGCGCACCGCCGCCTCCGCGCGAGGATCGCGCGCAGCCGAGAGGTGCGGGGTTGGGTCACGTGAGCGTGCGTGCAGAGCGACGCGCGCGAGGTCCGTCGAGGGGTGTCAGTCGCAGGTGCGCTCCCACCCGCAGGTGGAGCCGATCTGCATGCAGGCCAGGTCGCCCGCCGAGCCGTCCTTGCAGACGACGCCGATCTCCGGCTTGGCGTCGCCGCACCCGTTCGGCGTGGGGCAGGGCGTCGTGCTGCGAGGCGGCGAGCACGTGGTCGTCCACGTGCAGGCGCTGTCGTTCTCGGAGCCGCACTGGCTGCCCTTGAAGGTGGTGCCGGCGGGGCACACGCTCGCCGTGGGCTCGGCGCCGCACAGCGCGGGCGGGCACGGCGAGTACGAGACTGTGCCTTGGCTGTCGTCGCGCCAGGCGCACGTCGAGCCGGCGTCGCCGCTCCCGCCCACGCGGCAGTGAGGCTTCTTCGCCGACGTGGGGGCCTCGCCGCAGGTCGTCGGTCGGCACGGCTCCGAGAAGGTGAGCTCCTCGCGCTTGTTGGGCTGCGGCTGCGGGCTCACGCGCGTGTCGGGCTCGGACGTGGTGCTGGCGGCACACGCCGCGAGCGCGACCGCGACCGAGAAGGCCACTGTGGAAGAGAAGCGCCGGATCATCGTGCTCGCCCTAGGAGCATATTCCGGACCAACGGCTGAGTCGCGAAAACCCCGCACTTGTGGGCCTCTGTGCCACCCGTGATGTCTCAGATTGATTCGTAGTGTATCATCTGTCTCATGCGCGTGGGGGTCGGCGACGTCCTGCTCGATCGGTACCGGCTGACGCGCACGCTCGGCGCCGGTGGCGTGGGGACGGCCTACGTGGCGCGCGACGAGGTGCTCGACGTCGACGTCGCGCTCAAGCTCGTCCCTCCCGCAGGCGACGGTCTCGCGCTCCTGCGGCGCGAGTTCGAGGCCCTCGTCGGCTTGCACCACCCGAGCTTGGTCGAGGTGCGCGACTTCGGCGTGTCACGAGGTGGCGCGTTCTACACGTCGTCGCTCGTGCCCGGGCTCGCGCTCTCGCGTTGGGCGGTGGGGCGCTCGGTCGCGGAGCTGCTCGCGGTGATCGCGCAGGTGCTGCACGCGCTCCACTTCTTGCACCTGCGCGGCCTCGTGCACGGAGACGTGCAGCCCGACAACGTGCTCGTGGGGGACGACGGGGCCGCGGTCCTCATCGACCTCAGCTGCGTGCGCGTGCTCGGTGAGGCGCCGTTCGTGGTCGGCGGCCGCGCGCCGTACGCTGCGCCCGAAGCGCTCGCGGGCGATCCGAGGCCCGAGAGCGACGTCTACGCGCTCGGACGCGTGCTCGCCGAGCTCGCGGATGCCCCGCCACCCCGCGTCGTCCGCGCCGTGGCGCGCATGGTGCGGAGCGACTGGCGCGCGCGCCCGAGGACGGCCGCGGAGGTCGCCGAGGCGCTCGGGCTCGCGCCTGTCTCGGTCCCGCAGGTCGCGACGCTGCGCAGCGCGCTCGTGGGGCGCGAGGTCGCCCTCGCCGCGCTCGAGACCTTCGTCGCGACGCTCGCGGGACCGGCCGACGCGCGGTCTCGCGTGCTGGCGATCCGCGGATCTCCGGGGGCAGGTCGCTCACGCATGCTCGCCGCGCTCCGGCACCGCGCGCAACCTCACATGCGCGTCGTCGACGTCCTCGGCGCGGCGCCCCACGCTCTGAGCGAGACGCTCTCGCGCCTCGCGGGGACGGCGCGTGCCCGCGGCATCGCGTCCGCGCTCGACGCCCTCGAAGAGATCGCCGCCGGAGCGCCGCTGCTCTTTGCCATCGACGACGCCGACGCGCTCGAC
>JAGQJA010000104.1:29213-29494 GCA_020430845.1 Myxococcales bacterium | reverse complement strand
CTGCTGGCGTCGCACGTCGACGAGACGACGTACTGCGCGTGGGTCGAGCGCACCAAGGATCACATCCGCGCGGGCGACGTCTTCGAGATGTGCCTCACGCATCGTATCGAGTCGCCCTTCGACGGCAGCCCGTGGGAGCTCTACCGCGAGCTCCGCCGCGTGAACCCGGCGCCGTTCGGCGCGTTCATGCGCATGCCCACGTGCCACGTCGTCTCGTCGTCGCCCGAGAGGTTCCTCCGCTTGGGGCACGATCGCACCGCCGAGAGCCGGCCGATCAAGGG
>JAGQJA010000104.1:0-29160 GCA_020430845.1 Myxococcales bacterium | reverse complement strand
AAGGACCAGGCCGAGAACAACATGATCGTCGATCTCGTCCGCAACGACCTCGGGCGCGTGTGCAAGTTCGGCACGGTGCACGTTCCCGAGCTCAGGATCATCGAGGCGTACGCCACCGTGTACCAGATGGTCTCGACGATCCGCGGGCAGCTCGGCGACGGGCACGACGCGATCGACCTGCTCCGCGCCTGTTTTCCGGGCGGATCGATGACGGGCGCCCCCAAGGTCGAGGCGATGAAGCTCATCGACGAGCTCGAGCCCGTCAAACGAAGCGTCTACTCCGGCTCGATCGGGTACATGGACTTCGCGGGACCGCTCGACCTCAACATCGTGATCCGCACGGTCGTCGTCGCGAACGGCAAGGCGTACTACAACGTCGGCGGCGCCATCGTCGCCGACTCCGACCCGCGGGCCGAGTACCAAGAGACGCTCGACAAGGCGCGCGCGCTCATGACGGCCATCCGCAACGTGACGAGCTCACAGTGAAGACGCTCATCATCGATAACTACGACTCGTTCACGTACAACCTCTACCAGTACCTCGGCGAGCTCGACGCGGGGCCCGTCGTCTACCGCAACGACAAGATCTCTCTGCGCGAGGCGTGCGCCCTCGAGCCGGAGCGCATCGTCATCTCGCCCGGCCCGGGCAACCCCGAGGACCCGGCGTATTTCGGCGTGTGCCGCGACGTGATCCTCGAGCTGTCACCCACGATCCCCACCCTCGGCGTCTGCCTCGGTCATCAGGGCATCGGCGCGGCGTTCGGCGGTCGCGTCGTGCGCGCGCCGGCCATCATGCACGGCAAGACCAGCCCCGTGCTGCACGACGGCTCCGAGCTGTTCGTCGGGATGCCGCAGCCGTTCGAGGCGATGCGCTACCACTCGCTCGTGCTCGATCCGGCGTGTGTCCCCGACTGCCTCGAGGTCACGGCCAAGACGGACGACGGCGTGATCATGGCCATCGCCCACCGCGAGCACCCCATCTACGGCGTGCAGTTCCACCCCGAGTCGATCGGCTCGCCGCTCGGCCGTCGCCTCATCGAGAACTTTCTCTTCGGCGGCCGCCCCCGCTGAAGCGCGCGCCGCGTCGCGTCCTCACCTGGGGGTAGCTCCGTCGCGCGCGGCGTCGGGCGAATCGCCTCGCTCTGCCCGCAGCGCCTCGCGCACGCGTCGCGCGACGTGGGCCGGGCCGTACTCGGCCACGTCGTGGACCGAGCGCGCGGGGAGCGCGTCCATGAGCGCGCTCGTGAAGAACACCTCGTGCGCGCGCGCCAGGTCCGCGGGCGTGAGGTGGGCCTCGCGCGTGACGATGCCGAGGCGCGGCGCCAGCTCGAGCACGAGCTCACGCGTGATGCCGGCTCGGCAGTCGCAGTCGAGCGACGGCGTGCACAGCTCACCGTCGATCACAGCGAACACGTTCGATACGGTGCCGCTCGACACGCGCCCGTCGACCGTGAGCTGTATCCCCTCGACCAGCCCCTCGGCCTCGAGCTCGCGGCGCGCGAGGACGGTGCCGAGGTAGTTGCCGGTCTTGAAGCGCGTGGGGAGGCACGCCGCGGGCACCCTTCGCGTGGTGACCACCTTCACGTCGACGCCGTCCGTGTAGCGCTCGGGCGCGTGCGGCGTGGAGGCGCGCGCGATCAATGACAGCGACGGCGTGAAGGGGCCCGCCATGCCCACGCCCCACGCGCCTGCGCCGCGCGTCAGCGTGTACCGGAGTGTGACGTCGGGCTCGGCGAGCGCAGTGAGCGCAGCGGCCGTGACCGCGTGGAGGTCGGTGTGAGGCATGGGGATGCCGAGCGCATCTGCGGCCTCGCCGAGGCGCGAGAGGTGCCGGTCGAGGGCGAACGCTGCTCCGCCGCACGCGCGCACGGTCTCGAACACGCTGTCGCCGAGCAAGAAGCCGCGGTCTCGTAGGTCGACCGTGGCGCGCTCCCCCGGCTCGAGGAAACGTCCGTCGACGTAGAGGATCTCGCGGGCGCCCGTCATAGGGTCGACCCGGCACTCTACACCGGGGGCACGGCGGCGGCGCGTCGCGTATCACACAGGGTGAGACGCGCGCTCGTCACCCTGATCGTCGCGGCGGTCGGTGTGGCCGCGTGCAGACGCGAGACCCGTCCGCGCCCGCCCGCGAGCACGGCCGCCGCCCCGAGCTCCGTCGCCGCCTCGAGCTCCGTGACCGCCCCGAGCTCCGTCGCCGCCTCGAGCTCCGTGACCGCCGCCGCCCGAGACGCCGTCGCGGCCGCCGCCGTACGCGACGACCGCGCATACTCGCCCGACGGTCACCGCGCCTACTTCTTGTCGGCGATGGCGGGGCGGCTCACGATCCGCGTCGCCGAACGAGCGTACGCCGGTGAGCCGGAGCCGAGCGATTCGCTGCCGGTCGTCGCGGAGCTCCCCGACGACGGCCGCGACGCGAGCGTCTTCGCCGATGACGAGGCCGTCTACGTGATGCTCTCGGGGCGAGGGCAGGAACGCGTCGACGTGTGGAAGGTCGACCGCCGCCGCGCGCCGACGCGCCCCGAGCTCGCTCTCTCCGTCGGCGCTACGCGCGCGCACGTCGGCGTCGCGGCCGTGCGCGGGCACCTGTTCTACTGGCGGTGGGACGCCGCGACCCGACACTTCGAGGTCGGGGAGCGCTTCGAAGGGGGAGAGCGGCGACGCCCCGAGCTCGAGGCCACCACCGGCGAAGGGCGCGCGCGGGTGCACTCCATGTTGGCGCACGGCGACCAGCTCGTGATGGGGGTGGCGATCGACGATCCGTCCCTCGGCGAGCGGCGCGTCCGATTCGTGGCCGTCTCGGCGCTCGACCCTCGGTCGCCGGTCCAGGCCCTGTTCGAGGTCCGCGGGGTCTCGCCCGTCGTGGACGTCGTCTCGCTCCGCCCCGAGGGCTCCTCTTCGGCGCCGCCCGATCTCTACGTGACCCTCACGCGGGGCGAGATCTACCCGCGCCCGGCGTCGATCGGCGAGAAGGGAGGCGCTTCGATCGCGCCGGCCCCACCACAAGTCCTCGTCGTCGTCGGCGCGCCCGGCAAGCCCCTGCTCCGCCTGTCCTCGGGCGAGCGCGAGACCGCCGGCGCGCTCGTGGCCCTCGCGCGCAATGGCTCGGGCGCTCCCCGCCGACCCTACGCCGGAGACGACGAAAGCCCTCCTTGACCAACCCGAACAAAGAACGTACAAACTATGTACACACTTTGTTCGTCACGGAGGCAGACACATGAGCGCGTTCCACGATCCCCCCACGCAAGACGACGGCGCGTCGCCCACGAGCGACGCCGGGGGCCGCGTCGCGCTCATCGCCTCGGCCGAGATGCCCACACGCCACGGCGCGTTCCGCGTGCACGTCTTCCGCGACGGCGCCGACGGCAAGGAGCACGTGGCGATGGTGCACGGCGACGTCTTCGGCGCGCGCGACGTCCCCACGCGCGTCCACTCCGAGTGCCTCACGGGGGACGTGCTCGGCTCTCTGCGCTGCGACTGCCAAGCCCAGCTCGAGCTCGCCCTCCAGAAGGCCGCGGCCATGCCGCGCGGCATCGTGCTCTACCTCCGTCAGGAAGGGCGAGGCATCGGCCTGGCGAACAAGATCCTCGCGTACCGTCTGCAAGAGCAAGGTCTCGACACCGTCGACGCCAACCTCGCGCTCGGCTTCCGCGACGACGAGCGCGACTACAAGGTGGCGGTCTCGATGCTCCGCACCCTGGGCGTGCGGAGCGTGGCGCTGCTCACCAACAACCCCGAGAAGATCCGTCAGCTCGCCGCGTACGGTATGGACGTCTCGGCGCGCCTCCCGCACCTCATCGCGCCCGGCGAGCACAACCGCCGCTACCTCCAGACCAAGGCCACGCGCGCGGGGCACCTCATCCCGATCCAGCACGAGGAGGCGAACGCGTGAGCCCGCCCGACTTTGACGTGGAGCTGTTCTTCGACGGCGACTGTCCGCTTTGCGTGCGCGAGATCGGCATGATGCGCCGCCTCGATCGACGCGACCGCATCCGCTTCACCGACATCGCCGCGCCCGACTTCGACGCGTCGAGCGTGGGCCTCACGCAAGACGACCTCATGGCGCGCATCCATGCGCGCCTGCCCTCGGGCGAGCTCATCGAGGGCGTCGAGGTCTTCCGTCGCGCGTATGCCGCCGTCGGGCTCGGCCCCGTGGTCGCCCTCACGCGCCTGCCGGGTGTGTCTCACCTGCTCGACGTCGGCTACGACGTGTTCGCCAAGAACCGGCTGCGCTGGACGGGCCGATGCGCCGACGGCGCGTGCGAGCTGCCTGCGCGCCACGAGGCCGAAGCCCACGCGCACCGATGAGCGCCGACCGCGCGGTCCTGCTCGTCGGCCATGGCGTGCCCGCCACCGACGCTCCCCGCGAGCTCGTCACGCGCTTCAAGGCGCTCGAGGGCCGGCGACGGGCGACGGGTGCGCCGCCCACGGACGAAGAGCGGGACGTGGATCGCCAGCTCCGTGAGTGGCCGCGCACCGACGCCAACGATCCGTACCGCGCCGGCATGGAGAAGATGGCCACGGCGCTCGCCCGTCGCCTCGGCGTCGATCGCGTCGCGACCGCGTACAACGAGTTCTGCGCGCCCTCGGTCGAGGACGCGGTGCGTGAGCTGGCGCGCGCCGGGGCCACGGACATCCGCGTCGTGCCCACGATGATCACGCCCGGCGGCGTGCACGCCGACGTCGAGATCCCCGAGACGCTCGAGGCGCTCTCGGCCGAGCTGCCCCATGTTCGCTTGCGCTACGCGTGGCCGTTCGATCTCGACGACGTCGCCGAGCTCTTCGCGCGGGGGCTCGACCGTTTGTGACAAGGACCGACCGCGGTGGCACGGGGAGGGCGCGATGAGGGCGAGCAGCAAATCAGGTCACGTGAGGCGAGAGCCGGTCGGCCCCGGGCAGGAGTCGGTGTGGGACTATCCACGTCCGCCGCGCATCGAGCCCGTCGCCAAGCGCGTGCAGGTGGTCTTCGACGGCGTCGTGCTCGCCGACACGCAGAGCGCGTACCGCGTGCTCGAGACCAGCCATCCCCCGGTGTATTACCTGCCCGAGGGCGACATCCGCATGGATCTCCTCACGCGCACCTCGCGCAGCTCGTTCTGCGAGTGGAAGGGCGTGGCGCACTACTACGACGTGTCGCACGGAGAGCGCCGCGCCGCCGGGGCCGCGTGGGCTTACGGGGCGCCCAGCGCGCTCGCGCTCGCGCTGGCCAAGCACGTCGCGTTCTACGCCGCGATGATGGACGCGTGCTTCGTCGACGGCGAGCGCGTGACGCCCCAGCCCGGCGGCTTCTACGGCGGGTGGATCACGCGCGACGTCGTCGGGCCGTTCAAGGGCGAGCCCGGTTCGTTCGGCTGGTGACCGCCCGGGCGCCGACGCGTCAGGCGTAGACCCAGCCTTCGCGCACGGCGCGCCCGTCGGTAGACACGGCGCGGTGATCGCATGTCGCGTACGCCTGATGGGCGCCCACGGCGGCGAGCACCGCGTCCAGCGCGTCTCCGCCCGGATCGCCCAGCATGGTCCGCGCCTGACGAGCGTCGACGTGCACGTGCTCGCGGAGCCCGCGCAAGATCACGCGACGCACGTGTGCGCGCTCGGCCGTGATCGCGCCGCCCGCGGGCTGCTTGTAGCCGCGGCGCGGGAGGCCGAGCCGCAAGAGCGTCGAGCTCGGGCACGTCTCGACCACCACGCGCTCGGCGCGCGAGAGGCGCCGGTACTGGAAGGGCAGCACGGCCGTGCGCGGGGCGCGCGAGAGCGGCAGGAGCACGTCGCGCATCACGTGGAACGTCTGGTGGATGATGCGGTAGTGGTACGAGTCGAACGGCGTGCGCGTCGCGCGGTCGGTCTCGCGCCTCACGTGCATCGACCCGTGCTCTGCGAGCGCGCGGGAGGCGAGGTGCCGGCCCAACGCGATGGCGCCGTCTCGCCACGCCGCGAACGCGTCGAGCTGGGACGTCCATGCGTCGCACGGCCCGACGAGCTCCACCGGGAGCGCGAACGGCGCGTCGATGCCCCAGAGAGCGCCGCGTGAGCGCCGGATCTCGTCCACGAGCCAAGCCAGCGCCACCTCGCGCGTGGCGTCGCCCGCGCGCGCCTCGAGGCTCGCGAGGGAGGCGAGCCGGCGGTGGCCCGTGCGGTCGTCGAGCGCGACCTCGGCCAGCCAGGCCGTACGCCCGGCGAGGCGCGCCCCGCTGAAGTCGACCCCATAGGCCCAGGAGAAATTCTTCGTACAGACCATTGACCTACTCTGTACAAAGACTATACATAGTCTGTCCGTCCAATCACACCAGGAGAGACTCTCATGAACTTCCGTCTTCTTTTCACCGCCCCGTCGCTCGTCCTCGCCCTCGCCCTCGCGGGCTGCGGCGGAGAGACCACCAACTCGCCCGGCGCGGCCTCGCCCACCAACGCGGAGACGGCAGACACGAAGGCCTCCTCCGACATCGTCGACACCGCGGTCGGCGCGGGCTCCTTCAAGACGCTCGTCGCCGCCGTGAAGGCCGCCGACCTCGTCGACACGCTCAAGGGCCCGGGCCCGTTCACCGTCTTCGCGCCGACCGACGAGGCGTTCGCCAAGCTCCCCGCGGGCACGGTCGACGACCTGCTCAAGCCGGAGAACAAGGAGAAGCTCAAGGCGATCCTCACCTACCACGTCGTCTCGGGCAAGGTCATGGCCGCGCAGGTCACGAGCATGTCGTCGGCCACGTCGGTGCAGGGCAAGGACATCAAGATCTCGGCCGAGGGCGGCACGGTCACGCTCAACGGCACGGCCAAGGTCGCCAAGGCCGACATCGCGTGCTCGAACGGCGTCATCCACGTCATCGACACCGTCATCCTCCCCGAGTGATCTGACCACGACGCTCGCGCACCCGCGCGGCCCCGAGAGCCCGAGCGCCCCCGCGGCGTCCGGGCTCTCGCGCGTTTGTCCGCCCGCGTCGCGCGTCCGCCCGCGCGCGCAGTTGGCCCTGTCGCGGCGGGCCGAGCGGCCTGATACCGTCTGCACGGCATGGACAACCCCCAGGTCTTCGTGTGGCCGATCATCATGCTCGTCTTCTTCGGCGGCTACATGCTGTGGATGAAGAGCCGAACGCAGAGCGCGATGGCGGGGCTCGGGCCGGCGATGCATTCCTTCTTTGCGAGGACCGGCTTTCGTTACGCGCAGCTGCCGCCCGAGCCGATCGACGCGCACGTGCACCTCGCGATGCAGGAGGCCAGCAACTACAGCGCCGGCAACCGCGTCATCCACTACGTGCGCAACTTCCACGGCCTGCCGATCCACTTTCGGCAGGCCTACCAGTACTCCGGCAACACCTACTCGATCTCGTGCAGCTGGTCGGCGGCGCTCGCTGCGCCGGCGCGTATCCCGTTCCAGATCGCCGATCGCAGCTTGAGCTCGATGGGCAAGGCCGTCCGCGAGGCGTTCTCGAACACGACGCGCGTGTGGAACCCCAAGTTCCCGCACACGGTCACGACGGGCATGCCGCACATCGACCAGCGGTTCGTCGTGCTCGGCCACGACCCGGCGGCGGTGCAGTGGCTCTTGCAGCAGAACCCCGCGCTCGTCGCGGCGCTCACGCAGTGCGTCGAGGTCGATCTCTGGGTCGACGGGTGCGACGCCGTCTTCTCCGACCCGTCGCAGAAGAACATGACCGCGGCGATGGGCGGGACCGTGGGTCAGATGGCGCTCGGCTTCGACTACGGCAAGCGCATGGACATGTCGATCCCCGTGCACGAGCGCATGAGCGAGATCCTCGCGCTCGCGGCCCGAGCGAGCCAGTGACGCCCTACGGGCACGCGCCCCAGCACGCGCCCCACGCCGGCGCTGCCCCGCGCGCGGCCCCTGCCGACGGCACGCCCGTCTTGTGCAAACGGTGCGGCGCCCCCACGGACGTGCAGCCCGACTTGTCGCTCGTCTGTCGGTTCTGCGGGACGCCCGACCGCTTGCCCCCCGACGAGCTCGGGCGCGCGCTCGAGATCCGGGGTCGCCTCTTGATGGCCGCGTCGAGCGTGAGCCAGGTGGCGTCGACCGAGGCGGCGCTCGCGGGCATCTTCGAGCGGCGGGGTGCGTTCTGGACGGTCATGGGACCGTGGCCTGTGCTCGCCCTGCTCGTCGTCGGCTACAGCGTGCTCGGCGCGCTCTCGACGTTGTCGGCGCTGCCCGACGCTGTGCCCGACGACGTGCGGGTCGAGCTGATCGTCGCGTCGCTCTACGCGCCGTTCTTCATCTTGGGCATCACGCTCAGCTTTCCCGTGGCGCTCCTGGTCGGGCGCTTCTCGTACCGGCGCAGCGTGCGCCCGCACCTCGCCGCGCGTCCCCCGCACTACCCCGGCGCGCCCATGCGATGCCGCGCCTGCGGAGGCGATCTCCCCGCGACGCGCGACGCGATCACGGCGTGCCGCTTCTGCCGCACGGCGAACGCGCTCGCGGCCGACCTGGCGCGCGACGCGCAGAGGCAGCTCGATGCAGAGATCGCCGCGTACCGGGCTCGGGCGAGCGGCGCGGTCTCTGCCACGTCGCGCGCGGCGACCCACATGACGCGCACCGTGATTGTGTGCTTCGCGCTCGTCTACGTGGGCATCTTCGCGCTCGGCGCGCTCACCAAGGTCGTCCTCACGGCATTGTGAGCGGAGAACGCGCCCGGGCCGGGGCTCAACGGCGCGCGATCGGGATCTCTCCGCCGGCGCGCGTGACGACGAAGCCGTTCTTGGCGCCCGGGCACGACGCGCAGAGCATCGTCACCTTGAACGACGCGCGCGTGGCGCGTCTGTCGCGCGTCACGGTGAGCGTGCTCGACTCCCACGCGCCGTCCGCGTCGAGCGCGCGGCTCTGCACGGGCGCCCGCTCCTCGAATCCGAAGAACTGGTCGTCGCGGTAGGCCACGTCGACACGGACGAACGCGGCCCCGCGTACCCCGAGCGCACGCGTCGTCTCACGCGGCACGGTGGCGACGAACGTGCCTCCCGCCGCGAGGCTCGTGACCCGCGCGCCGGTCGGTGAGCGCGCCACGAAGCCATACTTGTCGTCGGGGGTGTCGGCCTCGGCGTCGAGGACCTCGAGCGTCAGGATCGTCGGCGCCGCAGCGGCCTCGACGGCCTGCGCGCCGGTCGCGCTCTCGTCGTCGAGGGGCTCCACGGCGCAACCGGTGAGCGAGGAGAGGGCGAGCCACACGATGGCGTACGAGGTGAGAATCTGTCGCATGGGTCGCTACATCGCAACGCGCGTGCCTGCGCGGAGCCCCATGATTTACGTGCCTTCGTCGCGCGACCGGTGTCGCGCCCGCGAGACGCTCGACGTGACGGCGACCATGACCGCGCGCGCCTCGACGTCGCGAGCGGCGGCGGCCGGGTGATACGCTCCACGATGGAGTGATGCGCCAGGCACAGACGCCGCTCACCGTCGGCGATTTGGTCGCCGGTCGGTACCGTGTCGAGCGGACGCTCGGCGAGGGCGGCATGGGCGTCGTCTACGCGGTGCGCGACGAGACGTCGGGCATGGCGCGCGCGATGAAGGTCGTCTCCGACGCCTCGGACGAAGAGCACGTGACGCGCCTGCTGCGCGAGGGCCGCGCCATCGCGACCATCACCAGCGAGCACGTGGTGCGCGTCCTCGACATGGGCGACGTCGGGGGCGTGCCGTACGTGGTCATGGAGCGGCTCGAGGGCAGGACGCTCCGTACGGCGCTCGAGGCCGGGCCCCTCGCCGAGCAGCGCGTCGCGGATCTGACCATCCAGGCGTGCGAGGGGCTGGCGCACGCCCACGCGAACGGCATCGTCCACCGCGACATCAAGCCGTCGAACCTCTTCGTCACCGAGACGGCCCTGGGCCCGCAGCTCAAGATCCTCGACTTCGGCATCTCGCGGATGACCTCGCTCGACGACTGGGAGCGCACCGCCACGGTGACGGCGAGCAACTCGCTGCTCGGCTCTCCTCACTACGCCTCGCCCGAGCAGCTGCAAGACCCGAGGAGCGTCGACGGGCGCACCGACATCTGGTCGCTCGGCGTCTCGATGTACTTTGCGCTGTGTCGGCGTCACCCCTTCGACGGCCGCTCGCTCGCCGAGGTCCTCGTGGCCGTGATGTCGCGTCCGCCCACGCCGTACGCGGAGCACGGGGCGTCACCCAGCGAGGCGATGCGCGGGGCGATCGCGCGCTGTCTCGAGCGCTCCCTCGAGCGGCGCTTCGCCGACGTGGGTGAGCTCGCGGCCGCGCTCGCGCCGTTGGCCTCGCCTCACGTGGCGGCGCTCGTGCCGCGCATCGTCGAGATCGCGCGCAGGCCTCGCGCCGTCGCGTCGGCAGCGCCGCCCGCATCGAACAGCGTCTCCGAGCGCACCCTCACGGTCGACGTCGCGATCCCACCGCCCGCCCGCGTGCCGGACATCCCTGGCGCGGCGCCGAGCTTGCTCGTCTCGTCGGCCGACCTCGCCGCGAGCGCGTCCGACGCGCCTCCGCCTCGCGTGAGTCGTCGGACCGGGCTCGCCCTGCTCGCGTCCGTCGCGGTGGTCACGGTGCTGGTGGGCTCGCACTTCGTGCGTCCGGTCGCACCGGGCGCAGACGGCGCGCCGGTCGACGAGGCTCCCGCGGCGGCCGTCGTCCCATCGCCCTCGTCGCCAGCCTCGAGCGAGCCCGCGCCGAGCGCCGAGCCCGCGCCGTCGCTCGTACGGCTCGAGCTCATCGCCGATCGCCCCATCACCAAGATCATCAAGCCGATCTCTCCACGTCGCGTCGCGCTCGAGGACGGCAAGGCCTGGGTCGAGGTGAGCCCGCCCACATCGGACCTGGACGTGGAGGTCGAGCTCGCTGGCGGAGGCATCGCGCGTGGCGTCGCGCGCGTGGGTGGACCGCCGACGCTCCGCCTCGAGACGGCGTCCGCCGCCGCGCCGCGTGCACGGCCACCCAAGCGCACGCCCTCTCGGCCCGCGTCGAAGTCGAAGCCGGGCGAGCTACAGGACAGCCCTTACGGCGCGGCGGGCGCGCAGCGTCGCTGATCGGCGCGGGCGCCCGAGCTCCTGGCGCGTCGCGCGTGGGTCCGCATCATGGGCACTCGAGGCCCGCGTCGGAGCACGTGACCGTGTCGACCACCGTGCGCGGGGGCCCGAGGCTCGCGGGCACGCCGCGCATCGTCATCGCAGCGGACACCGCGTCGCACGGTCGATCCCCCGCGGCGGCGGGGTCGGCAGAGAGATCGGCCGCGCCGCAGATCGTCGCGCGCACCTCGTCGAGCAGGGCCGGGGTATCGCAGATGGGCGTGCCGGCGATGGCGATGCTGCCGAGCGACTCGATCGCGTCCCGCGTGGGCCAGCGGCCCGCGACGGTACCCTCGCCGAGCGCGAAGCCGCCCCCGTCGACCTCGGTGATCTTCGCCACGATCAGCGCTTGGCTGAGGACCATGCGGACGTTGGTGTTGAAGCGCAAGGTCAGGGGAGTCTCGGCGACGAGCGTCCGGTCCTTGACGTAGCCGCGGACCAACGAGCTGGGCTTGGGGAGCGTGGTCCCTTGGTAGACGACGACCTGGGTGTCCGAGACGCTCCACGCGTCGCTCGCCGTGAACGTCGGGGTGAGCTTGGTGGTGCCCGCCGCGTCGAAGAGGCCGGGAGACGCGAGTGCCGCCACCGTGACCTCGGGGTCGTCGGCCATGCCGTTGTAGTCCTGCACGAACACGAGGATCGACGGGCCGCCGGTGGTCACCTGGTCGTTGAGGGTCTTCTCGAGATCGTATGTGGCGTCCTTGGCGCGTGTGATGAGGCGCCACGCCGAGTAGTCGCGGCCCTGATCGTCGTCGCACGTGACCGTCTTGGCGACGCAGCTGCCGGGCGCGGGGCACGTGCACACGCCGTCGAGGTTGAAGCCCAGCGAAGGATTGAGACCGTCGGTGCGCAGCCCGAAGTTGAAGTCGCGCAGCACGCTCACGAAGAGCCCCGACCCGCTCGGAGGACCCGGAGGCGGCGGCGGGGGAGGGCGCGCCCCGACGCAGCCCGAGGCGTCGGCGTCCGAGCCCGCGTCCACGGTCGCCACGTCGAGGCCCGCGTCCTCGGGCACGCGGAGCCCGTTGACGATCGTGCAGCCGTCGAACGCGGTCACGAGCGCGCACGCGACGAGCGGCGCGAGCGCCCAGACGTAGCGCGGCCTCTTCATCGCGCCCCCACGCGCGATGTCGCCTGCGCGCCGCGCCAGTCGGTGAAGAAGATCGCGACGACGCCCGTGAGCGCCGCGACGCCGAGGGTCGTCCCGAGCAACACGTTGGTGCGCGTCTGACTCGAGAAGGCGTCGTCGAGCCGGCTCTGCGTCGGGTCTCCCAAGAACGCGTCGCGCTGCGAGACCGTGTCGAGGCCGGACCAGACGGTGAGCGCGCCGCCGGCGACCGTGAGCACTCCGCCGGCGAGCACAACGATCGGAGGCAGCCCGCTCGAAGGCTCCGGCGGGGCGGGGAGCGGACGGAGCGGCGGCACCTCGGCCAGCGCGGGTGGGGCTGGAGAGAGCGTGACGCTGACGCGCGCGCCCGCCTCGACGTCGAACGTCTTGCGGAGCGGCGCGCCGTCGGTGTCGCCCTCGGCCACGTGCTCGCCCGGCGCCACGTGCAGCACCGGCACGCGTACCTCGGTGCCGTCGATCCGTGGGCGGCGAACGCCCGTGGCCGCGTGCAGCTCGACGCGCCCCGTGCGCTGGCTCACCTCGCGGAGGGCGGCCGTCGCGTTGTCCCTGTCGGGCGCGTCTGCGGGCGCCTCGCGGAGGTACTGCTCGTAGAGGTTCGCCGCGTGGACGAGCTCGCCCGCGCGATGCCACGATCGCGCGCCGTTCCAGAGCGGCGCGTGGTGCGGCTTGGTCGCGTAGGCCGCCTCGAACGACTCCCCCGCGCGCCGGTAGTCGCCGGCCTTGAACGCGCGCGTCCCCTCGGCGAACTGGCGCGCCGCGTCGCGGTCGACCTTTGGCGAGGCGGCGGCGCCGCTCGCGACGACGAGCCACGCGAGGCCCAACAGGGACGAGAAGAAGAGACGGCTCAAAGGGGGCCCTCCAGTATCGCACGGACGCCCGCGCGCTCCGCGCCCGGCGGATCCGAGCGTATCGCTCGGGTGACACCACGCGGGAGCCCGCGCTGGCGCGTGAAGCGCGGCAAGACGCGGCTTTTCGGGGCAAAGGCGCCTCGCCGGCGTCGGCACGCGAGCTGCAACGGTGCCGTCCATGATGTCGACCGCCCAAGAGCTCTCCATTCGACCTTCACGCGGCCCCACGGTGCTCGTCGACGGCTCGGGCGACGAAATCCGCGTCGACGGTCGTACGATCGACCTCCGCACGCGTCGCTCGCTTCGCCTCATCCTGATGATGCTCATCGAACGGCACGCCATCGACCCGCGCGTGGCCACTCCCGCGCGCGACGTCTTCGACGCCGGCTGGAGCGGTGAGCGCGCGAGCCCCCGCGCCGTGGCCGCGCGGGTGCACACGGCGATGTACACGCTGCGCCGGCTCGGGCTTCGCGGCGTCATCATCCGGCGCGACAGCGGGTACGCGATCGACCCGCGCGTGGAGATCAGGATCGGCGGCGCGCTGATGTGACCCACCTCACGGCGTCTGGCAGTAGCGGACGCGCGGTCCGGCTCCTGCCTTGACCTTGGCCGCGAGCGCGGCGCTCGCCGGTTCTGATGTATATGCATACAACGTTCCCGGGTCGAACACTCGACTCGGCTCGTTCACCGAGAGCAGCGCGCCCTCGAGCGCCAGATCCCCCACGCTCTTGGTGTAGCCGGTGCCGTTGCTCGCCCAGTCGGTCACGAGCCCTGCCTTGGACACGCCTTTGGGAAAGTACTCGGTGTCGCCGCACGGGTTCGGGTCCTTGCAGCTGGGCACGCAGCTCGTGCCCGGCCGCGCCTCGTACACGTTGTTCTCGCTGTAGAACTGCGCGCCGCCCAGGCTACCTGCCCCGTACTCGAACCACTGGTACTGGTAGTTGTTGAAATAGTGGATCTGGCCGCCGATGAACTGCGGCCCGCGCAGGCTGATGCGGTCGAGAAAGTTGTGGTGCGCCGTCACGCGCATCAGATCGGTCTCGTTGCTCCACAAGAGGCCCTTCTTGTGGGTGTGCAGGTGCGACCACGAGAGCGTGTAGTCGGTGCCGCCGCGCAGGTCGATGAGGCCGTCGCCCCCGTTGAACGCCTCGACGTGGTGGATCCACACGTCGCGCATCGTGTAGGTGCCCTTCGGGCTCTGCACCTTGCTGCTCGTGTTGATGACGTCGCCAGCCTGTGTGCAGTGCCCTTCGAGCGAGTTCTCGACCTTGACGTCCGAGATGATGACGTTCTTCACGTCGGTGAGCTGCAGGAGCCCCTCGATGTCGATGTCTCTCCCGCGGCCGTCGATGGTCTTGTTCGACTTCACCATCACCCGGGTCGTGTGGGTGATCTTGCCGTTCACGTCGAAGACGATCCAATAGGGCGCGGTCGACTCGAGCGCGCGACGCAGCGACCCGGGGCCGTCGCCCGCGAGCGTCGTCACGTGGTAGACGTTCTTGGGGTCGCCACCCGTGGCTTTTCTGCCGAAGCCCACGCGCTCTGCGAGGAGCGTCTCGGCCTTGAACGGGTACTTGGTGCAGTCCTCCACGGGGCCGGCGTCGGCCCCGGAGTCGCTCCCCACGCCGCCGTCGCCCGCGTCACCCTCGCCCGTGCACGCGGCACCGCACGGCGCCTCCGCGCACGTCGCCCCCTCCGCGCACCCGCCGCCCCGCGCGCCGCCGCCCGACGCCGGACCGGGCGCGGCCGACGCCGTGTCCGTCGTCGTCTCCCCCTGCTGCGTGCACGCGATGACGAGCGCGATCGTCGCCGCCACAGCGGCCGCTCGGTGAAAAGCCATGGTCGCCTCCTGGGCGGACCATGCCTCCATGCAAACTGAAACAACCTGAAATCGCGCGCCGCGCCCGTCGTCGCTTCAGGAGCCGTCGCGGTCGGTCGCGATGCGCAGGCGCTCGAGCATCCGGTAGAAGCTGGGGCGCGCCACCTCGGCGTGGGCCGCCGCGCGCGCGATGACCCCCTTGGCGCGCTCGAGCACCTTGGGGATGTAGTCTGCCTCGAAGCGCTCGAGCACCACGCGCCGGGCCTCGTGATACGGCAGCGCGGAGAGATCGTCGCGCGCCGCGGGGGCAGCCCCGCTGTCGAAGAGCATCGCCATGTCCGCGTCGCCGAGCGCTGCGTGACGCTCGATGACGTTGCGCAGCTCGCGCACGTTGCCGGGCCAGCTGTACTCGACCAACATCGCCCCGAGGTCGGGCGAGATCTCCACGCGCGGGTCGCCTTTGGCGGAGCGCAAGAAGCGCGTCGCGAGCGGCAGCACGTCCTCGCGCCGATCGCGCAGCGGCGGCACGGTCACGCGCGCGACGGCGAGGCGGTAGTAGAGGTCCTCGCGAAAATCGCCGCGCCTCGCCGCCTCGGCGAGTCGGCGGTTGGTGGCAGACACGACGCGTACGTCGACGCGTCGCGTGCGGTTGCCGCCCACCGGGCGTATCTCTCTCGACTCGAGCGCGCGCAAGAGCTTGGGCTGCATCTCGACGGGCAGCTCGCCGAGCTCGTCGAAGAAGAGCGTCCCGCCGTGCGCCTCTTCGAAGACGCCGCGGCGGTCTTCGGACGCGCCGGTGAACGCGCCGCGCACGTGACCGAAGAGCTCGCTCTCGATCAGGTTGGCGGGGATGGTCCCGCAGTCGACGACGACGAACGGGCCTTCGCGCCGGGGGGAGGTCCCGTGGATGGCGCGCGCGAGCACGTCCTTTCCGACGCCGCTCTCGCCCTCGAGCAGCACGGAGATCTCCGACGCGGCCGCCTCTGCGAGCGTCGCAAAGAGGTGGCGCATCACGGGCGCCGTGCCGAACGCGTCGCCGAACGTGACCTCTTCGGAGAGCGGCAGGGCCAGGTCGTCGGCCTCGATGCGCATCATCACCGCGGTCGTGCCGAGCGTGACGATCGTGTCGGTCTGCATCAGCACGTCGCGGACGCGTACGCCGCCGATGAACGTCCCGTTCTTGCTGCGATCCCGCAATCGCACGCCCGACGGGGTGAGGGTCACGTCGAGGTGCTCGCGCGAGATCGACGGGTCGGTCAAGCGCATGTCGGCGCTCGCGCCGCTCCCGATGACGAACGTGGTGGGGGCGTCGAGGCGCACCTCACGCCCGCTGTCGGGACCCTTGACGACGGCCACCGTGGCGGCGCGCACCACGAGCAGGGGCTTGCCGGCCCGCGTGGCAGTGCGCGTGCGGTCGTCGACGGGGCCGCTCACGTCGAGACCGGCGCAGACCTGGAGTGAGACGTCATCGCACGAGCGTAGAGGGTCCGCCGGTCGGGATCGAGATATCGCGCTACCTGCACATGCCCGAGACGCACCGCGTGACGCCCGGGCACTGCCAGCTCGCGCGGCAGCCCGGGATGCACTGCCCGCCGCTGCAGATGAGCCCCGAGCCGTCGTTGCCGGGGTTGCACGCGCCGTCGCTGCTGCACGCCTTGCCCTCCATGGGCGATCCCGTCTTCGGGGGCACCGGGTCCTCGATCACCTCGTCGGTGCCCGCGGTGTCCTCGTCGGCGGGCGCCGGCGAGCCGCCCTTGTCGTTGCGCAAGCTGTCGGCGCGGAACGCCTTGAAGCCGGCGGAGCGGAGTGACGACGCGGTGCGCGTCCTGAACTGCATGTCGCTCGCGGTGCTCGCCTGCTCGAGCACGCACGCCGAGGTGTGCTTGGCGTCGTTCCACCCGAGGAAGATCACGGCGTGGCCGCTGCCGCCCGATCGGTACACGAGCCCGTCGGCGGGCAAGAGGTCGGAGTAGCTGCCGAGCAGGTGAGACTCGCCTCCGCCCGACACGAAGCTCGCCGTGGTGTACGAGCGGTCGAGCTGCCACACCATCGAGACGAAGCCCGAGCAGTCGGTGCGGTAGCCGCCGCGCGATCGCGACTGGCTGTAGGGCACGTCCGCGTCGAGCCACGCGAAGCCGCGGTCGATCGCGCGTGCTCGCGCCGACGTCGTCGATGCGCGGATGGCGGCGCGCGACAGCGTGCACGGGTTGCTGAGCGCCTCTCCGACTTGTCCGACGTCGCCGCTGTCGTCCTCGAGCTCGGGCGCCGCCGCGCACGCGGCGAGAGAGACGGCGACGATGGCGGCGGTGAAGAGCGTTCGCATGACGCTCCGTACAGCAACGCGCGTGCCGGCCTGCGGCCCCACTTTTTTGCCGTCCTTCTCGTCACTTGCGCGGCCGAGGTGGTGTATCGCGCCGGAGACACGCCGATGGACCGTTCGACCCCGGCGCGAGCTGAACGCGCTCTCGGGCGCGTCCTCAACGGCGCGGGTCGGGCCGACCTTACACGTCGCAAGTCCGGAATATTCTTGTGAGAAAAAGAGACTCAGGGCGCGAATAGCCCGCGGGGTGCCCCGTCCAAGGACCCATGCGCCTGACCCGGACTTGCCTAGCCTCTCTCTTCGCCTTCGCGGCGCTCGCCGCCTGCTCCAACGAGACGATCGTCGTCAAAGCCGCGCCCGCCGGGCCCGACGACGTCGATCCCGGTGCAGGCGCCGACGGCGGCGACGGCTCGGAGCCGTGTGCGCCCGTCGCCGCGGCGCCCGTGCTCGACGCGACGATCTTCGGGCGCGGGGCGCTCGACTACGCGGGCGACACGCTCGGCTTCGCGTACGTCGACGCGCAGGGCACGCCCACGATCCAGATCCTCGCGCGCGACGCCGCGGCGCCCGCAAAGGTCACGTGGCCTGACAGCGTGCGCGTCTCCCACTACGGATCGAGCTACGTCACCACGTCGCTCGCCCACAACGGCGAACGCTTCGGCTTCGGCTGGTACACGGAGCGTCCGTTCGCGTCGACGGACGGCGTGTGGTCGACGATGTTCGCGACCGCGACCACGGCCGGAGCGAAGACGCTCGCCACGCCCGGCAACGACGACACCGGCCGCTCGGGCTCCGACGACATGGTGCAGGCGAGCGGTCCGCGCGCGATGCCCTCGGGCGACGGCTTCATGCTCGCGTGGCAAGACACCCGCACCAAGGAGCCCCGCGTCACCGGCGTGAACCTCGCGCTCTGGGGCGGCATCTACGCGCGCGCGTACGACGCCCAAGGGCGCGGCGCGCCGCGTGACGTGCAGATCGCGCAGCCCACGCGCCCGAGTGGGCTCGTCGGCGTGACCGACGGCGTGACGTCGATGCCCATCTGGACGGTCGACGACGGCAAGTTCAAGACGACCCTGCACGCGCGCGCCGAGACCACCTTCACGCCGGCCGCGGCGCCGCCCGCGCTCGCCACGTTCGAGAGCTACAGCGCCTCGGGGCTCGCCGCCGCCCGCGGCGCCGACGGGACAGTGCTCGCCGTCGTCACGCGCAAGGACAAGGGCGACGTCGCGCACGTGGGCAGCGTGACGCTCGGCATGTCGGCCTCGGCGAAGTCCGCCTACGCCGACTGGAGCGAGGTGGGGCTCACCGACGTGGCCGTGTCGCCGACCGCGACCGGGTTCGTGGTCGCCGCGCTCGAGACCACCGGCGCCGAGCCCGACGCCAAGCGCGCGCTGCGCTTCTTCTGGCTCGACGCGAGCGGCGCGCGCATCGCCGACGCCAAGAGCGATCTCGCGCTCGGCGCCGACGTGCGTGTCACGTCGCTCGCCGTGCACGCGAGCGGTTCGCGGGTCGAGGCCGCGGTCCTCGTCGCGCCGGCGAACGCGACGAACGACGGAAGGGCCGTCCGGGTGCAGCGCGCCGTGGTCTGCGCGCCGCGCTGAGCGTCACTCCTCGGCGTCGGCAGTCACCTCGGTGCGGCGGGGCTCGACGTCGCGGGCCGCGCTCTCACCCAGCACGCGGAGCGCGCGTCGGGCGCCCTCCACCGTGATCTCTCGCGCCTCGACGATCATCGTCGCGACGCGCTCGACCCACGCCGTGGGCGTCCCGGCCGCGAGCGCGACCGAGCGCGCGTGCAGCGCCATGTGACCCTTCTGGATGCCGTCGGTGGCGAGCGCGCGCAGCGCCGCGAGGTTGGACGCGAGCCCGACCGACGCGGCGACGGCGGCGAGCTCTCCGGCCGAGCTCACGTCGAGCATCTGGAGCGACACACGCGCGGCGCGGTGCACGCGCAGCGTCCCGCCCACGGTGCCCAAGGCGAGCGGCATCTCGAGCCGGCCCACGAGGTGGTCGCCGTCGCGTCGCCACGTGGCGAGTGGCGCGTACGTTCCGCTCCGCGCGGCGAAGGCGTGGGCGCCGGCCTCGACCGCGCGCCAGTCGTTGCCCGTCGCGATCACGACGGCGTCGACGCCGTTCATGATGCCCTTGTTGTGCGTCGCCGCGCGGTACGGGTCGAGCTCGGCAAAGCGCGAAGCGTTCTCGATGCCCGAGATGACCTCGTCGCCCGACATCGTGTCCGTCGCGAGCGCAGCGGCCGGCACGCGGCACGTCACACGAACGCAGCGCCGGTCGGACAGGTTGGAGAGGATCCTCAGGCCGACGGTTCCGCCCGAGAGCTCGGCGAGCCGCGGCGCGACGCCCTCGGCCACGCTGTTGACGAGGTTCGCCCCCATCGCGTCGCCGCACGCGACCGACACGTGCACGACGAGCATGCCCGGCTCGAGCGAGCGCACCTCGATCTCACGCGCGCCGCCCCCGCGGGCCACGAGGCCCGGGATCGCGGCGTCGGCGATCGAGAGCAGCTCGTCACGCGCCGAGAGGATGGCGCCGGTGGCCGCGACGTCGTCGGGCACGTCGACGAGCTGGACCTGACCGATCATGATCGGCGCGTCGACCTCCGCGTGGAATCCGCCGCCGACGCGCACCATGCGCGCGGCGTTGGACGCGGCCGCGACCACGCTGGGCTCCTCGACGACCATCGGGACGACGTAGTCGCGCTCGTCGATGCGCACGTTGAGCGCCACGCCGTAGGGCAGCGCGTAGGTGCCGAGCACGTTCTCGACGAACTTGTCGGCCGTCTCGGCGTCGAGGCCGCCGTCCTCGAGGGCGAGCGCGAGGTCGTGCTCCGTCGCGGCCGTCGCGTCGCCGACCATCGCGTGCCGCTCGGGCACGCTCACCTTGTAGAAGCCGGGAATGCGGGACGTGCGGGTCATGATGCTCTCTCCTCGATGTGCTCGATGTGCGAGTCGGTGCTCGGGGTCTGGGCGTCGTCGCGCCGCGGCTCCACGCGCGTGGTGAAGCCGTCGAAGCCGTCTCGGCGCCACGCGCGCACGACGCTCCGTGCCGTCTCGGCGCCGTCCACCAGCGCCACGACGCAGCCGCCGCCGCCCGCGCCGGTCAGCTTGGCCCCGAGCGCGCCCGCCCGTTCGGCCGTGCGGCACATGGCGTCGAGCGTCGGGGTAGACACGCCGAGGCGAGCGAGCGCGGCGTGCGCCCGCGAGAGGACACCGCCCAGGCCGCTCGCGCCCTGCGCGAGGACGGCGCGTGCCTCGTGAGCGAGCGATTCGAGCTCGCCGAAGATCTCTTCGCGCTCGCCGTCGGGACGGGCTCGGACCGCGGCGACCATCGCGCCGGTGCTCGATGCGCGTCCGCTGTCCCCCACGCAGAGCACGAGCGGTGCGCGCAGCGCGATGCGCTCGACCGGCGCGCCCACGCGAAAGAAGATGCAGCCGCCGCTCGCGGCCACCTCGGCGTCGACGCCCGACGGCGTGCCATGGAAGACGCGCTCCCACTGCATCGCGCGTGCGACCTGCACCTCGTGCGTCGCGTCGGGATCGAGGGCGCGCACGGTCGCGACGCCCAGCGCCGCCGAGCACCCGAGCCCCGCGCCGGGTGGAAGGTTTGTAGAGAGATCGACACGCACTGGTCGAGGGCCCGGCGTCTCGTCGAGCACGGCGCGGAACGCCCGCGCGAGCTCGCTCTCCTCGTCGGGCGACACGCTGAGCCCCCACGCGGCGATGTGGAGCTCGTCGCGCTCTGCGGGCTCTGCGCGGGCCCGCGCGCCACGACTGATCGCGACGGCGACCGCGGGCGCGCCGTGCACGACCGCGTGCTCCCCGACGAGGATCACCTTCCCGCGGGCGCTCGCGAACGTCGTCATCACAGCCCTGCGCGCGCCGCGAAGCGCTCGATCCAGCTTCGGACGAGCAGCTCGCCCGGGCCGGAGGGGATCGCGTCGTGCGCCGCGCGCAGCTGCGCCTCGACCTTGGCGCGCGCTCCGTCGAGGCCGCGCGTGCGAACGATGCTCGGCCGACCGAGCTCGGCGTCCTTGCCGACGGGCTTGCCGAGCGCCCGCGGGTCGGCGGTGGCGTCGGCGATGTCGTCGGCGGACTGGTACACGCGCCCGACGGCGTCACCGAACGCGCGCCACGGCTCGGGGTCGGCGCCCGCTGCGATCGCGCCCATCGCCGCGGCGGCCTCGAACAGAGACGCCGTCTTTGCGCGGTGGTACGCGTCGAGCGCCACCGCCGGCTCGCTCTCCCACGCCTGCCCGGCGATGATGCCGCGCGTCGCGCCGGCCGCCTCGGCGAGGGTCGAGACCAACGCCCCCGCGCGCGGCGTCCGCCCGACCTCGGCGAACGCCTGCACGATCAGCGCATCACCCACGAGCAGCGCCGTCGCCTCGCCGAACGCCTTGTGCACGGCGGGCTTGCCGCGTCGCGCGTCTGCGTCGTCGAAGCACGGCATGTCGTCGTGCACCAGAGACGCACAGTGCAAGAGCTCGACGGCCGCGGCCGCGCCGTCTGCGGAGTCCGGGTCGGCGTCGCCGCACGCGAGCGCCGCGACGAGGCAGAGCTGAGGTCGCAGGCGCCCGCCGCCCGGGAACACGGCGTACGAGAGCGCCTCACGCAGCCGCGGCGGGGCTCCCACGGCGGCGGCGCGCTCGACGGAGCCATGCATCGCAGCCTCGACCCGGCCGGCGAGGGCGCGGTGGCTCGGCACGGGGAGAAAGACGTCGGGGAGGAACAGGGGCGTCGTGGCCATGGGGTAAACATTATACAGACCCTCGACAGAAGCAAGGGGAAGGCATATAGTTTGTTCATGATTTGTCGCACCCCTAGAATCGTCGTCGTCGGAGCGGGGATCGGCGGCCTCGCGGCCGCGGTCGAGCTCGCGCACAAGGGGTGCGACGTCACGGTGCTCGAGCGCGCGTCGGCGTCGGGCGGCAAGGCTCGCGCGATCCCCGTCGGTCAGAGCCTCGTCGAGGTCGGGCCGACCGTGCTCACGATGCGCTGGGTGTTCGACGAGCTCTTCGCGTCGACGGGCCGCTCGCTCGACGACTACGTCGGTCTCGAGCCGCTCGATGTGCTCGCGCGCCACGCCTGGGGCGACGGCTCGCGCCTCGACCTCTTCTCCGACAGACAACGTTCGGCGGACGCCATCGGCGAGCTCGCGGGCGCCGACGAAGCGCGTCGCTTCATCGCGTTCTCCGAGTACGCCGAGAAGATCTGGGAGGCCGCCGAGGGGCCGTTCGTCCTCGCGCAGAGACCCTCGTGGCTCGACATCCTCAAGCGCCTCGGCACCGTGGGCGTCGGCGCGATGTTGCGCATCGACGGTCACCGCACGATGGCCAAGGCCCTCGACGGTGCTTTCGGGGACGCGCGCCTGCGCCAGCTGTTCGGCCGGTACGCCACGTACTGCGGCGCCTCTCCGTACGAGGCGCCCGCGACGTTCCACCTCGTCGCGCACGTCGAGTCGCGCGGCGTTCACCGCATTCGCGGGGGCATCTCGGCGCTCGCGGCCGCGCTCGAGCGTCGCGCGCGAGAGCTCGGGGCGTGGGTGCGCCACGACGCGGAGGTGTCGGAGGTGCTCACGGGCGCGGGGGGAGCCGCCGGCGTCCAGCTGGCGAGCGGCGAGATCGTCGAAGCCGACGCCGTGGTGGTGAACGCCGACGTCAACGCGCTCGCCTCGGGACTGCTCGGTCGCGCCGGAGCGGGCTCGGCCCCTGCCACCGCCCCCGATGCGCGCTCGCTCTCTGCCATGACGCTCGCGCTCGTCGCCGACGTGACCGGTTGGCCCCTCGAGCACCACAACGTCGCCTTCTCCGACGACTACGCCGCGGAGTTCGAGGCGATGCTCGGGCGCCGCGTCGTGCCCCAGGACCCCACCGTCTACGCGTGCGCGCAAGGGCCGGCTCACGAAGCCGGCGCTCAGCGCCTACTGCTGATCGTCAACGCTCCGGCCACGGGTGACGAGCCCGATCGCTGGAGCCCAGAGGAGAGATTGCGATGCGAGAGAGCGGCGTATTCGACGTTGGAGCGGTGCGGCCTCTCCCTGTCGCCCAGGGCGAGCGTGCAGACGACGCCGGTGGAGCTCGAGCGCGCGTTTCCGGCGACGGGCGGGGCGCTCTACGGACCACGTCCGCGCGGGGCGCTGTCGTCCTTCGCGCGGGCGGGGGCGCGGACCAAGGTGCCACGCCTCTATCTCGCGGGGGGCAGCGTGCACCCTGGACCTGGCGTGCCGATGGTCGCGCTGAGCGGTCGGCTCGCGGCCGCGTGCATCCGGGAGGACCTCGCTTCGACCGCCCGATCCCGTCCGGCGGCTATCGCTGGCACTATGTCGACGGCGTGAGCGACGACGGCGCGTTCGGCGTCGTGGTCATCGCGCTCCTCGGCAGCCCGTTCTCGCCGTTCTACGCGCGCGCACGCGCCGCAGGCACGGCGCCGGCGGCCCTCGACTACGCCGCGATGAACGTGGCCGTGTACGGACCGCGCGGCTCGTTCTTCTCGCTCACCGAGCGCGCGGTGCGTCCCGGCGCGGCCCAGGGCGACGCCGTCACGATCGGCACGAGCCGCATGCGCTGGGATCGAGGCGCGCTCGTGATCGAGCTGTCCGACCGCACCTCGCCGTGGGGCAGGCCGCTGCGAGGCACCGTACGCCTCCACCCCGAGGGCGCGCCGTCGTCTGCGCGCGTGCTCGACGGTGCGGGCGAGCACCTGTGGTGGCCCGTCGCCCCGTCGTCGTCGATCGAGGTCGAGCTCGCCGAGCCCAACGTGCGCTTTCGCGGTCACGGCTATCACGACGCCAACGCCGGCGACGTGCCGCTCGAGCGATCGTTCTCCCGGTGGCGCTGGGCGCGCGCGCGCCTCGACGCGGGCACGTCGGCGATGATGTACGACACGGTCGACGTCGACGGCATCGACCACCACCTCGCCATCGCGGTCGACCGCGACGGCCTGGCGCGCCCGATCGACATGCCCGACGAGCGCCCCTTGCCGCGGACGCTCTGGAGGCTCCCGCGCTCGACCCGATCGTCTGGCGACGTGCGGGTGCTGCGCGAGCTCGAGGACACGCCGTTCTACGCGCGCGCGCTGCTCGAGAGCCACATCGAGGGGGCCCCTCGCGTGACGATGCACGAGGAGCTCTCGTGCGAGCGCCTGCGCAGCGCGTGGGTGCGCTTTCTGCTCGGCTTCAGGATGGGGAGGCAGTGACGTGCTCCCGCTGACGCTCCTCGCCGGCGGATGGCTCGCGTGCGCGGCGTCGATCGCGGCGTGGGCGGCGATCAAGCCGCGGGTGGGCGCGAAGGGCTCGCTGCCTTCGTCGACGCGCGTGTGCATCGTGCGCCCCTGCGCGGGCGACGAGCACGGCCTCGGGCGCGCGCTCCTGTCGACGGCGGCCACCAGCACGACCGCGCAGATCGAGGTCCGGTTCGCCGTGGCGCGCGAGGACGATCCCGCCTTCGCCGTCGCGACCGACGTCGCGAGGACGCTGCGTGCACAGGGGGTCGACGCCCGCGTCGTCCTCACGGGGGCGCGCGGTCCCAACGCCAAAGCCGAGCAGCTCGCCCGCGCGCTCCGCGGCGTGGCGTGCGACGTCGTGCTCGTCGCCGACAGCGACGTGGATCTCGCGGGCGCAGATCTCGACGCGCTCCTCGCGCCGCTGTCCGACGAGCGGGTCGCCGCCGTGTGGGCACCGCCGGTCGAGGTCGAGCCCGAGACGCCGGCCGATCGCGCGTCGGCCGCCGTGCTCGACGCCTCGATGCACGCGTTCGCCGTGCTCGGCGCGCTCGACGCCGGCGGCATGGTCGGCAAGCTGATCGCGCTCCGATCGCGCGATTTGGCCGCGGTCGGAGGCTTCGGCGATCTCGTCGAGTGCCTGGGAGAGGACATGGAGCTCGCGCGCCGCTTTCGCGAGCTCGGCAAGGCCGTGCGTAGGGTCGATCTGCCTGCGAGGTCTCTCGCGCGAGGGCGCACGTGGTCGGCCTCGGTGGCCCGCTACGCGCGCTGGATCGCCGTCATCCGGGCGCAGCGCCCCGCCCTGCTCGCGTCGTACCCCCTCGTCATCGCCCCTACGTTCCCGCTCGTCGCGCTGTCGCTCGCGGCTGCAGGGATCGAGGGCCCTCGCGCGCTCGGCGTGGGTCTCGGCGCGCTCGCGGTGCGCCTCTTCGTCGCGGCGCTCGCGCGTCGTCGCTCGGGCTCACGTCGCACCACGTCGCTCGCGTTCGACGCCGTCACGTCCGACGCGCTCCTATGGTCCTCGTTCGTGCGTGCCCTCGGGACGACGCGCGTGACGTGGCGCGGCGTCTCGCTCGAAATCACGCGCGGCGGCGTGCTCCGCAGGGGGGCCCGATGACGCCGTCACCCGATCTCGCGCGGCCGCGTGAGCCACGACAAGAGCGCCTGCGCCAGCGCAAAGAACCGATCGGGCGGCCGGCGGCACAGGTGCTCGAAGGCGTCGCTTCCGTCGCCGGCGAGCGCGCGCTCGATCCGATCGAGCTCGTCCGCCACGGCCTGCTCTTGCGCGACGCGGCCTCGCTGCCGGTCGGTCTCGGGGGCGAGCGGCTCGCCGAACGACAGCCACATGTCGGGCTGCGGCTCGGCCCCGTGCTCGTAGCGGATCGCGACCGGGACGACGCGGGCCTTCTTGGCGATGCGCGCGATCTCGGCGCTCCCCGCGCGGAACCCGAGCGGTCGCACCGTGATGGGCACCTCCTTGCCCTGCGGGAAGATCCACACGATGCGCCCCGGCGCGTCGAGCAGCTTGGCCGCGTAGCGCATCGCGCGCACGCCGTCCTCGGGGCTCTCGAGGTCGACGCCGAACGCCCCGACCTTGCGGAAGAACGGCAAGCGCGCCAGGTTCTTCGCGTCCATGAGCGCGTACGCGTCGGCGCGGAGCACGCGCACGCAGAGGTACTGCAGCACGACCGGATCCCACCACGCCGTGTGGTTCGACACGACGAGCACCGGCCCACGGGCCACCTCGCCACGGAGCGCGTCGAGCCCTCTCGCGCGCACGGTGCCGAACGTCTTCTTGATGCGCGACTCGGCGTCGCGCGCGAGCCAACACGCGATCCACCGGCTCTTGTCGGCCGGGATCACGCCTGCCTCTTCGAGGATGAACGATGAGCCCCGCCCTCTCTCACGCCCTTGTCTGGTTCCCCGTCGCCGCCGTCGTCGCGGTCGGCATGGAGCTCTGGGCCGCGCTCTTGCACGGGCGCGTCTGGCACTCGTGGCTCTGGCGCGTGCACCGCTCTCACCACGAGCCTCGCACCGGCCGGTGGGAGTGGAACGACGCGCTCGCGCTCTTCCACGCGCCGATCGCCATCGCGCTCATCTTGTACGGCTGCGCGAGCGAGCCAGGCGTGCTGCGCGAGATCGCGTTCGGCGTCGGCGTCGGCATGACGGCGTTCGCGCTCGGGTACATCGTGGTCCACGACGGGCTCGTCCACGGTCGCCTCCCCGTCCAATTCCTCAATCGATTCAAGGTGATGCGTCGGATCGCCCGGGCCCACCGCGTGCACCACACGGTCGCGTCCGGCGGCAGGCCCTACGGCTTGTTCTTCGGCGCATGGGAGCTCGCGCGTGCCTCGCGGGTCAAGCAGCAGCACGCCCGCCGACCATCGAGCGCGCGACCGACCAGCCCCATCGCCCGGCGCGCGTGAGCCCGAGCCCGCGGACGACCTGACCCCACACCGCGGGGTGCCGCCGCGCGGTGCGCTCCAAGAACGTCACGAGCGCCTCGGGCGCGAGCTCGTCGCGGAGCAGCTCGGCGTACGGGCCTTGACCCATCGCGTGCAGCGTGGCGAACGACGCGTCGAGCAGCCCGTTCATCTCGTCACCGTGGAAGGCGCGCGACGCGAGCATGTGGGCGAGCGCGCCCGTGAGCGCGTGCACCGGCGCGTCTTGCATCGCGTGCGGCGGCACGAGACCGGGCTCGAACGCGGCCCGCGCGATGAGGTCCGTCGCGGGCACGATCGAGCGGAGCGTGGCGCCGAAGCCGCAGTAGGTGAGCGGCGAGTGGCGCGCGGCGGCGTCGCCCACGAGCACCACGCGGCCCGGTGGCGGCGCGGGCGCGGGCGTGAGGCGCGACCAACCCGGGATGAGCCCGAACGTGGGGCGCACGAGTCGCGCGTCGCCGCGCTTGTAGGTCGGAAGCGTCTCGAAGAAGCGCGCGTACAGCTTGACGAGCGACGTCGGCTCCTCGGCCCGCGCGTAGTAGAAGACGTACACGGTCGTCTCTCCCGGCCTGCCCGGGAATGCCTCCCACACGTGCTGGCGACCCTCGTGGATCGGGTCGACCGTCGCGAGGATCTCGCCCACCTCGGGGTCCATCTCGCCCGGTCCGCTGCCCGACGCGAGGCCCGTCATCACGCCGCCCACCGTGGGGCACACGAGGTCGGCGGTGGCGTACGGGCTCGACGCTCCGCGCGCGTCCACGAGCAGCCTCGCCACGATCTCGCGGTCGCCGTCGCGCGTCCTCACGCGCAGCGCGATCGCGTCCGGCCCCGAGCGTTGTGAGACCAGCGCGTGTCCGTCCAAGAAGGTCACCCCGCGCTGCTCGGAGCGCGCGCGGGCGAGCGAGAGGAGCGCGCCGGCGTCGACCGCGTGGTCGAGCACGCCGTCGACGGGGTACGAGCCTCCGCCGTGAAAGCTGCATGTGCCCGTGCGGTAACGCGCGATCACGAGGCGCTCGAGCTCGTCTTCCGCCACGAGACCGCTCTCGACCAGGGGCCGGAGCTCGGGGCCGCTCGCGTTCCACTCGCGGTGCGCCACGCCCGCGCGCCCGCGTTCGAGCACGGCGACGCGCAGCCCTCTCGCGGCGAGCGTGGGCGCGAGCACCGAGAAGAGCCCACCGCCCGCGATGACGACGTCGAAGTCGGTCTCCGTGCCCGCGTCGGGCGTGTCGGGCGTGCCCTCTTCGCTCGGGCGAGCCGCTGCGCGGACGCGGTCGAGGTGGTCGAGGCGCTCGAGCAGCTCGTCGCCGCCCGTCTCGCGTACGAGCCCGCGCGCCGCGTCGCGGCTCACGACCCCGACGAGCCCGCGCGCCGCGTCGCGGCTCACGACCCCGACCCGCAGGCCAACACGAGAGGCTGCGTGGCCTCGAGGGCGGGCGCGCCGAGCGGCGAGACGGTCTGCCAACGCGCCGCGATCGAGCGCACCACGAGCCAGAGCTTGCGCCACGTGGGCACGTACGCGCGCCGCGTGATCGAGTCGTAGCCGGCGTCGGCGATCTCGGTGCCGATGTCGGCGTACACCAGGCGCGCCGCGCGGATCGCCACGCGGCACCCGCGCGGCAGCATCGAGACGCCGTGATCGGCCCGCTCGTACAGCGCGTCGGCGTGGTTGAGCAGTCCGGCGATGACGACGGCGAGTCCCTCGCTCGGCTCCGGCCGCGCCAAGAAGGCCTCGGGGTCGATGCGCTCGCGCCAGAGCCACGACGTGGGCAGGTAGAGGCGCCCGTTGCGCGCGTCCTCTCCCACGTCGCGCGCGATGTTGGTGAGCTGCATGGCCACGCCCAGATCGCACGCGCGGGCGAGCACCTCCGTGCCGCGGCCTCCCATGATGAGCGTCATCATGGCCCCCACCGTCCCGGCGACGCGCGCGGCGTACGCGTGCAGCTCGTCGAGGTTCGCGTAGCGGCGGCCGACGAGGTCCCACTCCATGCCCTCGAAGAGCGCCTCGGGCAGCGCACGCGGGATGTGCGTGTCGGCGAGCAGGCCGGCGAGCGCGCGGTCGACCGGGTCGTCGTGCGGGCGGCCCACGTAGGCGCGCTCGAGCCGCGCCCGCATCGACTCGATGGTGCGCAGCGACGCGAGCGGGTCGTCGTCGACGCGATCGTCGGACACGCGACAGAACGCGTACAAGACCGTCGCGCGATCGCGCACGGGCGCGGGGAGCAGCCGCGACGCCGTCGAGAAGGTCTTGGAGCCGGCGCGCAGGAGCGCGTAGCAGTGCGCGAGGTCGCGCGTGTCGACGTCAAGCGGCCGCATGCGGAACCACCGTGTCGAGCACGCGCGCCGAAGAGAGCACGCC
>JAGQJA010000792.1 GCA_020430845.1 Myxococcales bacterium | reverse complement strand
CGCGTCGAGCTCCGCGAGGGCGTGCGTTTCCACTCCGGCGCGCCGGTTCGCCCCGAGGACGTCGTCGCCACGTTGCGCGCGTTCGCCGACCCGGCCGTCGGATCGCGACACGCACGCGTCGTCGACGCCATCGGCTCGGCCGAGGCCGACGGACCGCGCGCCGTGATCATCCACCTGTCGCGCGCGCACGGGACGCTGCTCACGGACCTCGAGCTGCCCATCCTGCGCGCAGACGAGGCCGCGAGCGCGCCGCGACCCGAGGGGAATCTCGACGGCCTCGGGCCCTACGCGATCGAGGGCGTCGCGCACGGCGAGATCCGCCTCTCGCCCGCCAAGGGCGGCGTGCCCCACGAGCCGCACCGGTCGCTCGTGATCCGCACGGTGCGCGACGAGAACGCGCGAGCCCTCCGCGTGCACGCTGGTCGCCTCGACGTCGTCGTCAACGGCTTCTCTCCCACGCTCCTGCCCGCGCTCGAGGGCGCGCGCGGCGTCACTGTGAAGAGCCGCGTGGGCGCCAACCTCACCTACCTCGTGCCGCGCGTCGATCGCGGACCGCTCGCGAGGCCGGAGCTGCGGCGCGCCCTCTCGCGCGCCGTCGACCGCGATCTCGTCGCGCGGACGTTGCTCGCGGCGAGGGCGCAGTCGGCCGCGACGCTCATGCCGCCGGGGCACTGGGCCCACGCCGACATCGGGCCACGCGATGCGCGAGACGTCGAGCCGCTGCGCGCCCTCACGCGCGACGGCCCGATCAAGATCTCGCTCCTCACGTCGACGGATCGGCTGCGGGGCACCATCGCGCGCGCGCTCGCGCAGCAGCTCCGCGAGGGCGGCGTGGAGCTCGAGGTCGTGCCGCTCGAGCTCGGGACGATGATGGCGCGCCTCGCCGCGGGAGACTTCGAGCTCGCGATGTTGCAGATGCCCGAGCTGACCGAGCCCAACGTGCTACGCGTCTTCTTGCACGAGAGCTCGATCCCCCCCGCGGGGGCGAACCGCGGACGCGTACGCGACGCCGACGTGGATCGGCTGCTCGACGAGGGCGCGCGCCAGACGCAGGCGGGAGAGCGGCGCGAGACGTACGCGGCCCTCGAGCGCCTCATGCGCGAGCGCGCGTACGTGATCCCGCTCTGGCACGAGGATCAGGTCGTCGTCGCGAGCGCGCGCGCGGGCACGTTCTTGCCGAGCGCCGAGGGACGCTGGCTCGGGCTCGCCGACTTGCCCTGAAACAAACGCGCCGCGCCGCGCGACCTGGTGTGGTCACGCGGCGCGGGCGACATGGGATGCGCGATCAGAGGATGATCGGGGCGGGCGCCCACGAGCGCGGCACCTCTTCGCTGTAGAGGAAGACGCGGACGGGGCCACGATCGGGGCTGTTCTTGCTCAGGTCGACGTAGAAGCGGCCGGCCTCGGTGCCCCAGCGCTGCGTGTCCCGCGTGAGGTAGTGCGTGACCGAGCCCATCAGGTCGTCCTCGTTGGACGGGATGATGGCGGCGAGCCCCGCGAAGCCCGCGGCGACGCCGCCGGCGATCGCCCCGTACTGCGGTTGGATCGGCAGGAGCGCCGAGCTCGCGGCCGCGGCGATCTTGCTCGCGGTGTCGAAGATCCCCTTCCACGCCGAGTCGGAGTCGGCGTCGTACGCCCACATGTCGAGCCGCACCTCTTCGTCGATCGGCTGCGACGTGAAGAAGATCGGCCTGAGCGGGTTGATGTCGCGCGAGCCGTGGA
>JAGQJA010000103.1 GCA_020430845.1 Myxococcales bacterium | reverse complement strand
GCAGGTAGGCGCCGACGCGGGCGCAGACGCAAACGCGGGCGCAGACGCAAACGCAAGCGCGGGCGCAAACGCGGGCGCAAACGCAGAGGCGGGCGCACGCGCAGACGCAGACGCAGACGCGGGCGCAAACGCAGAGGCGGGCGCACGCGCAGACGCAGACGCAGACGCGGGCGCACGCGCAGACGCAAACGCAGGCGCAGGCGCACGCGCAGACGCGCCCCGCGGTCAGCCGCGGTTGAGCACGTGGATCGCGTGCCCGAGGCCGTGCTGCGCGGCCTCCATGAAGCCCTCCCCCAGCGTGGGGTGCGGGTGGATCGTCAGCCCGATGTCCTCGAGGAACGCGTGCATCTCGAGCGCGAGCGCGCCCTCGCTGATGAGATCGCTGGCCTCGGGGCCGACGATGTGGACGCCGAGCAGCTCGTTGGTCTTCTTGTCGGCGACGACCTTGAAGAAGCCCTCGGTCTCGTTGACCGCCATCGCCCGGCCGAGCGCCGAGAACGGGAACTTGCCGACGCGCACCTCGATGCCGCGCGCCTTTGCCTCGGCCTCGGTGAGGCCCGCGGCGGCGATCTCGGGATCGGTGAAGATGGCGCCGGGGATCGCGACCCAGTCCTTGGCGGCCTTGTGACCGGCGATGACCTCGGCGACGACCTCGCCCTCCTTGCTGGCCTTGTGCGCGAGCATCGGCACGCTGCTCACGTCGCCGATGGCGTAGATGTTCGGCACGTTGGTGCGGCCGACGTTGTCGGTGGGGACGAAGCCGCGCTCGACCTTCACGCCCAGCTCCTCGAGCCCGAGCCCCGCGCCGTTGGGGCGCATGCCCACCGCGACGAGGACGCAGTCGGTCACGACGGTGTCGAACTTGCCGTCGCCCATGTCGATGCGCACGGCGAGCGACCCGTCGGCGTTCTTCTCGTAGCCGGCGGCCTTCGCGTTCTTGATGATCTTCGCGCCGTGCTTGACGAGCTTCTTCTCGACGACGGCGGTGCACTCCGGATCCGTGCCCGGGAGAAGAGACGCCGTGGCCTCGACGACGGTGAGCTCGGAGCCGAGCTTCTGGTAGACGCAGCCGAGCTCGAGGCCGATGACGCCGCCGCCGATGACGAGCAGGCGCTTGGGCACCTCTTGCAGGCTCACGGCCTCTTTGGCGCCGATGATCTTGGTGCCCTCGAACTTGAAGGTCGGCAGCTCGATGGTCGTCGACCCGGTGGCGATGACGATCGACTTGGCCTCGATCGTCTCGGTCGCGCCCTCGCGCGTCTTGACCTCGACCGTGTTCTTCGAGGTGACGCGGGCGTCGCCCATCATGAGCTCGACGTTGTTGCCGCGGAACAGGCCGCGGATGCCGCCGGTGAGCTTCTTGACGATGCCGCCCTTCCACTCCTGCATCTTGGGCACGTCGACGCGCACGTTGTCGGCCATGAGGCCCATCGTGGCGCCGTTCTTGGCCTTCTCGTAGGTGTGGCTGGCCGCGATGAGCGCCTTCGAGGGGACACATCCCCAGTTGAGGCACACGCCGCCGACCTCTTCCTTCTCGACGCAGATGACCTTCTGCTTGAGCTGACCGAGGCGGATCGCGCACACGTACCCGCCGGGGCCGGCGCCGATGACCACTACATCACACGTCTTGTTCGCCATGATCGCCTCCGGAGATAGGGCCGGATCTACTACGAGGCGACGTGCGGTGACAGGCTTTTGGGCCGCTTTCAGTGCGACGGCGCCGCGGGCGCGCGCATGAGCTCTTCGCGCTGGGCGGCGAGGTGCCACGGGAGCTCGGCGTACACGTCGTCGAAGATGCTCGCCCGATCGGGCGCGGGCAGGGCCTCGACCTCTTTGACGGCGGCGGCGATCTCTGCGGTGAGCTCCTCTTCGAGCGCCTTGTCGAGCGCGTCGTCGAGCAGCCCCACGTGCCGCATGTGCTTCGCGAGCCGGTCGAGCGGGTCCTTGCGCTTCCACGCCTCGACCTCGGCGTCGGACCGATAGCGCGTCGGGTCGTCGCTCGTGGAGTGCGCGCCGATGCGGTACGTCACCGCCTCGATGAACGTAGGTCCCTCGCCGGCGAGCGCACGCGCGCGCGCGTCGCGCACGGCGCGGTACATGGCGAGCACGTCGTTGCCGTCGACGCGGACCGCGGGCACGCCGTACGCGCGCCCCTTGACGGCGATCGTGGGCGCGGCGGTCTGCCGCGACGTGGGCACGCTGATCGACCAGTGGTTGTTCTGGCAGAGGATGATCGCGGGCACCCGGTAGCGCGCGGCGAAGGTCATCGCCGCGTGGAAGTCGGGCTGGCTCGTGGCGCCGTCGCCCGAGAAGCCGACGGCCACGGCCTTTTCTCTCGCGAGCTTCATGGCCCACGCGGCGCCGACGGCCTGCGGGATCTGGGGCCCGATGCACGACGACCAGCTCACCTGGTTCACCGCGCGGCCCGACTGGTGGCTCGGCATCTGCCGGCCCTTCTGCACGTCGCCCGAGTTGCCGAAGACCTGCGCGACGAACGCGCGCAGCGGGAACCCACGGACGAGCATGACGCTCTGCTCGCGGAGCGCGGGGAAGACCCAGTCGCCCTGCCCGAGCACGAGGCCCGTGGCGATGGGCACCGCCTCCTGCCCCGTGCAGGCGCCGTAGAAGCCGACGCGCCCCTGGCGCTGGAGCAGGATCATGCGCACGTCGAGCAGGCGCAGGCGGCGCATCTCGCGGTACGCGCGTGAGAGCGACTCGCGAGGCATCGCGGGATCGGTCGACGGGTCGGCGCTGCCGTCGGCGCGCAGGACGGTGAGCAGGCCGAGCTCGGGCGCGCCCGCGGGGAGCTCCGCCACCGGATCGTGCAGCCACGTCATGGCGTCACCCGCCATCGGTGAAGCGACAGATCGACAGCCACGCCGGGAACTGCTGCGGCGAGAGGCCGATGTTGCACGTCTCTCCGGCCGGGCAGCCCCCCCGCCCCGGGCCGCCCTCGAGCGCGCCCGCGTCGAAGGGCGTGGCCGCGTTGGGCGTGAGGCAGAGCAGGCGGCACTTGGCGCCGCCGTCGGCGGGCCCGAAGCACATCATGCCGTCGGCGCAGTCGTTGAGGAAGCCGCAGGGCGCGCCCTCGGGCAGGCCGTTGGACGAGACGCAGCTCGACGTGCCGACCTTGTCCTCGACGATGCACGCCTGCCCCGGCTTGCACGGCTCGAGGCGGAGCGGCTTGCAGCGTTCCTTGTAGGTACATGTATTGTGGAGCTCTTCGCTGTTCGAGAAGAGCGTGATGTCGCAGGCGCCCGCGATGCCCTCGGGATCGCTCTTGCCGCACGAGGTGTCGTCGCCGGGGCAGCACGCGGGGGCGCAGCGGGCGGTGGGCGCGCTGCCGTCGACGCAGTCGTCGCCGACGCACGTGAGCCCGGGCAGGCACGGGTTGGTCGCGCCGGGGCAGCACGCGCGCCCGATGGGCAGCTGCTGGCTCGCGCCGACGGCGCGGCAGGTCGTGGTGAAGCTGCCTCCCGCCGGGCGCGTGACGACGCACTCCTGGCCGGGCTGGCAGTCTTGGAGCACCAGATCGCAGGGCCCCTTGACCTTGGTGCAGTTGCCGCCCTCTTTGGCGGTGCCGGCGTCGGTGGGCGGAGGGCTCGTCTGGTCTTGTCCGGCCTCTTTGGGCGGCGTGCTGGTCTCAGCGCCGGCCTCGGTCGGATCTTCGGGCGTGTCGCTGCTGCTGCACGCGGCCGCCCCAGCGCCCGCGGCGCCGAGCCCACCCATCAAGAGCATCAAGAAAGCACGCGCTCGCATCATGGCCTCCTGGCGGCCCCCAGCCCCTCACGCGGCGCGCCCCGTCGGCGACGCGCGACGCGAGGCCGGGTCAGGGCGGAGCGACCGAAGGACCGCGCCGGTTCGGCGAGATGCCCGTCGGGGTCGCGAAAGGAACACCCGCGTCCGCGGGAAGGGACGGGGCCGTAGACTCACGAAGGGGAACGCCCCCCTCCCCGAACAGGGAGGAGGGCGTCGACGTGTGCGACGCGGAAGGGTCGGACTGCGAGGACTTGTCATCGGCGCCGCACTGGTTTGCACAGGCGGGCAGCGCGCCAAGCACGGCGCTCCACAACAAGACCCGCAGCCCTCTCAGACCGCGACCCCTTGAAACAGGGCCCATGGAGAGCCCCGTCGGCTGCATCAGTCGGTGCCCGCGTCGGAGACCGTGCCGCCGGCGCAGAGAACGCGCGCGCCGTTGATCAGGCTGTTGCAGTAGCTCTCCTCGGCCGACGAGAGCTTGCAAGCCGAGAGGCCCGCGCCGAACGGACGGCAGACGCCGCCGGTGCCGAGCGCCTTCTGGATGCAGGCGGTCTGCTCCGCGTCGCTCACCGCGCAGTCGCACGCCTCACGGATGCAGAGCTCCGTGTAGTTCATGCCCTTGCCGCACGCAGCCGCGTCGGTGTCCGCGTTGCCGCCGTCGATCGCCAGCTGCGTGAAGTGCGCGAAGCAGGCGCCGAAGTTCGAGAAGCCCTGCGCGCCGTCGGCGCTGATCGTGACGACCACGCCGTAGTTGGCCTTGTCCTTGGGCGTGAGGATGCAGTCCGCGCAGGCCTGCGGGATGTTCTTGACGAGGTCGGTCCACTTCTGGGCCCCCTGGAAGTTGGCTTCCATCGTCTTGATGTTCGCCTCGTCGCAGACGGGCGGCTCGGCCTTGATCGGGAGCTTGAAGCCGAACGTCGCGTCGTACTGGGCGAGGGTGCCCGTGATGCTGTCGGGCGGGCAGGCCGGGCCGGCCTCGGGCGGCGGAGCGGCCTCGGGGACGGGGTTGCCGCTGCTGCTGCTGCTGGCTTCCTTCTTCGCATCGCCGCCGGCGTCTTCCGTCACCGTGGTGGTGCTGGAGCAGCCCGTGAACGCAAAAACGAGATTGACGGCCGCGATCGACGCCACGGCAAAGCACTTCTTGAGCATAACCCGCCTCCTAAACAACTGCGTCGCGACGGAGTCGTCGCAAAGCCAAACAGATACTTGTGAGATTCGACCGACCCCTGAATGAGGCCGGCTAGCGTGAGTGCCCCGTTGTCCTTTTCTCGCTGAGTCGACTGTCGCGGCGTGATGTGCGGCGTCTCGGGGGCCAAAAGGCGCGCGCAGGCTACCTACCCATCCCCACTTCGTCAAGCGATTGCATGAGTCGTGGGAGGAGGCGGCGTTGGGGTACTCAGCGGGACCGTTAGCAACTCGGCATGGCGCAGGGTTCAGGGGTTCTCGAAGATTGCTAGTTTTCTAACGGCTTTCGGCGGCGACGCCGCCGCGCGGACGCGACGGTGGGCTTTCGGCAGCCACACTAAAAAACGAGTCATTTCGAGCTGATACGCTATGCGTCGTGGGCTTCTGGACCGCGGACGTTCGCCTCCTTGTTCGTTCCGTGTGACGCATGTGCAATGGTCGTGCCATGTAGGACGATGAGTGACAGCAGCCCCACAAGGAGGAGGAGCTCTCCTTTGGCGAGGCGCTCGGCCCACGCGTGGAGGCGTTCGAGCTCCAGCCCGTCGGGACCGAAACCGCGGACCGCGCCGCCCAGGTGGAGGCGCTCGATGGCGGGCGAGAGCCACGACGCCCCGACGGCCGCGGCGACCGTCGCAATCCCCAGCGCGATCGGGCGAGCCCGCACGAGGCGGCCCGGCGCCGGCGCGCGAGCCCGGAGCACCAGCCAGGCCTCGCAGCAGATCGCCACGAGGGCGCACGCGAGGGCCACCGTGTCGAAACGCCGGAACACGCGGGTCATCGCGTCGGCGCTCGCCGGAGCCGCCACCGTGCGGAAGACGACGGGCGCGACCACGGCGCCGAGGGTCGCCTTGCCGCCGCACCAAAGGGCGACCGCGAGGGTGTAGGCGACGAGGACCGGGCGGGCGGCCCTCACGTCGCCTGCCCCTTCTTCTCCGCCGCGTGCGACTTGTCCATGCGCGCGAGCGCCTCTTGCACGAGCGCCGGGTCGACCGACGCCGCCGTCATCTTGGAGATGAGGTCTCGCGCCTCTTCGATGTGCGCGCGGCCCACGGCGACGACGGCGGCCGCGCGCAGCTCGGGCTTGACCGCGTCGAGGTCGGCGACGATGGCGCTTCGAGCCCGGCCGTCACCGAGGCGCGCGAGCGCGATGCGCGCGCTGAAGGCGCAAGTGTCGGCGAAGAGGCGCCGAAGGCCCCAGGCGCGGCGCTCGAGGTGGGGCCGCAGCTCCGCGAGCCCGAGCTCGCCCGCGAGCTCCACGGCGGCCGCCTCGTCTTCTTTTTCGGCGCCGAGCAGCGTGCCCCGGACGGCGCGCGCCACGAGATCGCGGCCGCGAGCGTCACCGACCTTGCAGAGGAGGATGGCCGCGGCGAGGCGCACGCTCACGTGCGTCGCGTCGAGCAGCGTCGCGGCCTTGGCGACCAGCGCGGCGCTCGGCGCGTGCCCCTCGTCTGCGCGCTCTTCGGCCACGCGGAGGGCGATGTGCGCGACGGCGTCGTCCGCGTCGCCCAGCGCGCGCGTCAGCACGTCGTCGCACTCCTCGCCGTCGCTGCACACGCGCGTGAACGCGATCACCGTCTGGTAGCGCACGTCGGGCCGCGCGTCCTCGAGGGCGCGACGCAGGCGCGGCAACGCTTGGGCGTCCTTGAGCTCGCCCACGGCGTTGATGGCCATCTGGCGCGTGACGTCGTCGGGATCCTCCATGGCGACGAGCAGCTTGGGCAGCACGCTCACCGCGTCGAGATCGCCGAGGGCCACGCACGCCGCGCGGCGCACCATCGGCGCCTCGTCGGCGAGGGCGCGCTCGAGCAGCGGCAACGCGCGCGCCCTCACGTCGTCGCCCGAGCGGGCGTGTCGCACGACGTCGGCGATGGCCGACGCGCGGACCTCGGCCTTCTTGCTCTCGAGATCGCGGAAGCTCGCCTCGAGGTTTCGCGGCAGCAGCGGGAGGCCGAACACGCGAGGGTCCTTAGCGTCGCGCGTGGTGGCCGTCCAGGGCTCGGCCCGCGACCATGAGCGAAGTGCTCGTCGCGAAGACGGCGCCGGCGCCCACCAGCAGCACGTGCGGGGCGCGCAGCATCGAAGCGACGCCCTGGTCGAGCACGCCGCCGAGCGAGACCCCGCCCTGCACGCCGAAGCCGACGAACGCGAGCGCAGCCTCGCTCACGACGACGGCGGCGGCGGTGGCGCCGAGCTGCACGGCCACCACGCCGACCGTGTTCGGCAACACGTGCTTGGCGAGCACGGCGGCGCGCGTGGCCCCGAGCGCGCGCGCGGCCTCGACGAAGCTCGCGGCGCGCAAGACCCGCCCCTCGGCGAGCGCCAGCCGGGCGAACGGCGCCCACGCCGTCAACATGAAGACGACCGCGAGGTGCACGCGCGTGGGTGCGCGCACGGCCGAGAGCACCGAGAGCGCCAACAAGAAGGTGGGGATCGACTGCACGAGATCGCACGCGCGCGCCACGGCCCGCTCGAGGCGACCGCGCGCGAGCGCCGCGCCCGCGCCGAGCGGCGCGCCGACGAGCATGCCCACCACGCCCACCGCCGCGGCGAGCGCCACGCCGCGCAGTGTCGCGTGTGAGACCAGCGCGAGGAGATCGACGCCGGCCTCGCCGCAGCCGAGCGGGTGGGCGGCAGACGGGCTCGCCCACGCGCTCTCGAGCTCGAGGTGCGACGGAGCGCTCGACCGGAGCGCCACGATCGCCGAGAGCCCGACGACTGCGGCGGCTGGCACGAGACGCCAGCGGCTCACGCGGCCCCCTTGGCGCCGCGCGCGCGCGGATCGATCGCCGCGTGCGACGCGGACGCGACCTGCTGCGCGAGGACGAACAGCGCGCCCGACGCGATGACCGCGGCCTGGAGCACCGGCAGATCGCGCGAGGCGTACGCGTCGAGGATGAGCGTGCCCAGGCCGGGGCGGTCGAAGAGACGCTCGAGCACGACGGCGCCACCGAGGAGCGCGCCGAGCTGCGTGCCCACGACCGTGAGGATGGGCCCGGAGGCCGCGGGCAGCGCATGCAGCCAGTAGACGCGACCGTCGCTGCCTCCCTTGGCCTTGGCCACGGTGAGGTATTGCGCCTTGGCGACCTCGGCGAGGGCGGCGCGTCCGATACGCGCGACCTGCGCCGCGAGCGGCAGCGACAAGAGGGCGCTCGCGAAGAGCAGGCCCGCGGCGCCCGCCTCGGGATCACCAGGCAGAGGGATGACGCGCAAGCGGATGACCAACACGAAGGTCACCACCGGCGCGAGGGCGAGGAGCGGCGTCGCCGCGAGCGCGGTCGCGACGCGATCGACCCAGGCGCGCCGCCGACCGAGCCAAGGCCCCGCGCCCAGGATCGCGCCGCCCACGCCGAGCATCGCCCCGAGCACGACGGCGACACCGGCGAGCGCCGCCGTGGGACCGAGCGCGAGCCCCACGCGCGCGGCGGCCGTGGTGCCCGGTCGGCGTAACGACTCCCCCAGGTCGAGCGTCACGAGCCCGCGCAAGAAATGTGCATATTGCACATGAATCGGGGCGTCGAGGCCGAGGCGAGACCGGAGCGCGGCGAGATCGGCCTCGGTCGCCTGATCGCCGAGCACGAGCGCCGCGGGATCGCCCGGGAGCAGGCGCATCGCGAAGAAGACGAGGGTCGCGAGCAACCACACGACGACCAGCCCCTCGAACAGGCGCCCCGCGAACGTCCTCGCGATCTGCGCCAAGGGACGCGCCGTGCCCTCCCGCGACGGCTGCCCCATGGGTCAACCGGCGTCGGGGGCGTCCGTGGCCGCGTCTGCGGCGTCCGGAGCCGCGTCCGAGGCGCCCGCGTCGAGGACGACGAACGGCGGCGCGTCGGCCCCCGCGTCGACGACGATCTTCGGGGCGCCGGCCTCGATCGGAGGCGCGCTCGGCGCGGACGGCCCGCACACCTTCGCGCTCGAGCTGGGCGCAGTGGTCGCGGCCTCGGCCGGGATGACGAGGCAGGTGCGCTTCGTCTGGTTGTCGTCGAGGATGAGCGCGTTCCACGGCGGCGTGCGCGGGTCGGCGCAGACGTAGCCCGGGCGGCAGTCGTCGTTCGTGTTGCACGAGGCGACGCAGAACTGACGGGCCGAGCGTGACCCCGTGGACCCGGCGCGATCGTCGAAGCCGCACCCGGGGATGCGGCTGTTGAAGAGGACGCACGACGCCTCGTCGGGGCACAGGTTTCCGCGACACGGAAACTGCGTGCAATACCCGCCCGGCTGCGACGTGTCGCACAGGCGGTCGCCGCGGAACGAGCAGTCCGTCGACAGCACGCAGCCGTCGCCGATCACGGACTGACACCCCATGAGCGCCATCGACGCGACGGCGAACGCCCCCGCGAGGAGCTCGTAGCGGCTGAAGAGGCGTAGGCGCGAGAGGTCGGGCACGGGTGCGGGTCTCTGAGACAAGGTCGAAGCGGCGGCGAAAACTACCCCCGGAACGCGTTTGACATCAAGCGACTTGCCACCTAAGTAACGCATCCATGGCCACTTACATCACCGCAGACTGCATCAACTGCGGCGCCTGCGAGCCCGAGTGCCCAAACGAGGCGATCAGCGAGGGCGAGGAGATCTACGTGATCGATCCGGAGCTCTGCACCGAGTGTGTGGGCTTCCACGATCACGAGGCGTGTCAGGCGGTCTGCCCGGTGGAGTGCTGCCTCCCCGACCCCAGCCACGTCGAGGACGAGAAGGTCCTCATCGAGCGCGCGCTGCGCCTCCACCCCGACGACGGCGAGCTCAAGACGCGCGCCGACGCGAACGACTACCCGTCGCGCTTCCGCAAGTGAGCCGCCGGGCGCCGTGCTGACCGTCGCGCGGCGACGCGGCCTCGCCCTGTTCGTCGTCTCGCTGCCGCTCGCGGCGTGCGGCGGAGGCTCCCCGCTTCTCCACCCCGCGCACGTGCTGCCGTCGGGCGACGTGCGCGTCGCCGCGGGCACGAGCGCCAACGTCGCGGTCGGGTCGATCGCCGACGATCTGTCCACCGCGCGCAACATCGCGGCCCAAGACCCGAACGCCCCCGGACCGCCCGGTCAGTCGCCCGAGTACGCGCGGGGCGCGCTCGTCGCCGCGGCGGTCGCGCCAGGCATCGCGCCGTTCGTCGGCGGTCGGGTCGGCGTCGGGAGTCACTTCGAGGGAGGCCTCGCGTACACGGGACGCAGCGTGCGCTTCGACGCGCGGCGCAGCTTCGAGGACGGCGCATGGGCGCTGTCGATCGGCGCCGGCCTCTCGGCCGCCCTCTACGGTCGCGATCAGAGCACGACGCTCCCGAACGTCGAGCTCCAGTCGCTGCGCGGGTGGGGCGGAGACATCCCCGTGCTCGTCGGCTGGCGGAGCGCGGCGGGCATCTATCAGGCGTGGGGCGGCGCCAGGCTCGGTGTCGAGCGCGACATCGTCGACACGATCTCCACCGAGCCGCGGCCGGGCGTCCCGGGACCGATCCGCCTCGAGGCGACGCGTACGTGGGCCGGCGGGGTCGTCGGGCTCGCCACGGGATTCCGGCACGTTCACGTCGCCGTCGAGCTCGACGTCGCGTATCAGTCCGTCGTCGGTCGCTACAACGCCACCGAGGCGACCGTGAAGGGCGTCACCCTGGCTCCGGCGACCGCCCTCTGGTGGTCGTTCTGAGAGCGTCGGCGATGGCCCCGTCTGCGAGGGCCCGCGCGACCACACCCGCCGCGAGCGCGCTCGCCTCCACGTGGTGAGCGGCCCACGCCGCGCGACCGCCGGCGCCCACGCGGTTCGCCACGCCGAGCACAGCCGCGCAAGGGACGCCCGCTCGCTCCGCCGCGCGGAAGACCGCGTACGCCTCGAGGTGCTCGACGCCACGCGCCGACGCCGCGCAACGGGAGGCGAGGTCGGCCGCGAGGGCCGTCGCGAGCGCGTCGTCGATCGAGACGGAGAGCGTCGTCGCGACCGTCGCGGGCGCGGCCCCGCGCGACGCGCACGCGTCGACGAGCGCTGGCGAGGCCCGAAGCGCCTCCCCCACGCCGCCCACGAGCGCGGCGCGACCTTCTGCGGCGCCGCCGTCGGCGAGCACGATCTCGGTCGCCACGATCACGCGCGGGTCCTCGGCCCCCAGGTAGTCAAACCACCCACATGTGCCGAGGAGCAGGAGCACGTCGGGGCGCGCGCGGGCCAGAGCCTCGGCGGTTCCGAGCGCTGCGTCGACCAAGCCCACGCCCACGGCGGCCGTCGCGACATCGGGCGCAAGCCGTTGAAACTCTTCGAGCTCCGGCGCGAACGCCGCCACGACGAGGGCCTGCACGGCTCGACGGTAGCGCGAAGGGCGACGGCGAGGAGACGAATGTTGCGGCGCCGCGCCGCGTATTAAGGAGGAGGTGGGTTGCCGGTACGTCCGCCACCAACTACCCTACCTATGTTCATGCGTTCTGCCCTACTCGCCCCCGCCGCGCTCCTCGCGCTCGCCGGCTGCTCCGTCGGCTCGGCCGACGTCGACACAGAGCCGACCGCGCAGTCGACCGCCGCGATCGTCGTGGTCGAGCGCACCGCGGGCCCGGGAGACCTCGCGCGTAGCGAGGTGATCGCGCGCTTCGTGCGCACGTCGCGCGGCGGTGTCGACGAGCAGGCGCTCCGCATCGCGGGAGCGCGGGCCGTGCCGGCCGTGGGCGTGTGCGCGTCGCTCGACGAGATGGACGCGGCGCCGCGGCCCGTCGAGCTGGCCGACGTCGGCTCCGTCACGGTCGAGAGCGCCGGCGCACGGGTCGCCCTCGTGCCGCGCCAAGTCCCCGATCCCGTCGGCATGATCTCGGGCGTCATCTACTCCGCGCCGATCTCCGCAGATCAGGCGCTCACCCGGACCGACGTGCGCGTGTCGGGCGGGGAGCTCGACGGCGTGACGGCCACGGCGACCGCGCCGCGCGAGATGACGGGCGTGACGGCCGACACCACCGCGCGTGGGCTCGAGCTCGGCTGGGACGCCGGCGACGACGCGCGCGACGTGGTCTTCGTCGACGTGAGCGCCCGCGGCCGCGTCGGTGTGCGCTGCGCGTTCGCCGATGGCGGCCGAGGCGTCGTGCCCGCTGCGTGGGTGACGGCCAACGATGTCGGCACCCTCACCCTCCATCGCGTGCGACGGGCGCCGTTCCAGGCGCGCGGCCTCGACGCGGCCGAGCTCCGCTTCGACTTCGCGCGCACGATCCCGTTCGGTCTCTGAGCGCGCCGCGCTAGGCTTCGCCCATGATGCGGCTCGCGCCCCGTCTCGCGCTCGCGATCGCCATCTCGGTGACGCCTCTCGTCGTGGGTGGCTCGGCGTCCGCCGAGAAGCCGGCGCGCACGTCCAAGGCGCGCAAGCCGGCCGCGAGCAAACGCGCGGCGTGGCAGCCTCGGCCGGTCGCGGCGTCGCGCGCGTGGCACACCGCGGCGCCGGGACGCTCCGCGCCGCTCGACGCGCGCGGCAGACCGCGGCTCGTGCTGTTCGCGCTCAACACGCAGGAGCGCGTCGAGCTCACGGCCCGTGACGAGACCGGCGGCTTCTCGGCCGAGGACCTCGAGCGCGCCGCCCACCTGCTGCGCGACCCACGCAGCGGCAACGAGCACCCGATGCACCCGCACCTCGTCGACGTCGCGTACCGCCTGCAGGTGCGCTTCGGCGCGCAGGAGATCCGCGTCATCTCGGGCTACCGCACGCCGCGCGGCACGCGCTCGAACCACGGCAAGGGCCGCGCGCTCGACATCGTCGTGCCCGGCGCGTCCGACGAAGACGTGGCCAAGTTCTCGCGAGAGCTCGGCTTCACCGGCGTGGGCGTGTATCCCGTGAGCGGGTTCGTCCACGTCGACGTCCGCGACCGCTCGTTCTTCTGGGTCGACACCTCGGGCCCCGGTCGACGCAGCCGGCTTCGCAGCGTGCTCGGCAACCTGGCGCAAGAGAGCGACGCACGGGCGCGCCAGCGCGGAGAGAACCCGGTAGAGCCGTTTTCACTCGGGAGAGACGTCGACGCGGCGCGCCCGCCGCCCCCGACGACGCCCGCGGCGCAGAGCGAGGACTCCGAGGCAGAGCACGACGCGCTGCCGAGCGGGGAGTGACGTGGACGCCGACGTCGCGCGCCTCGTCGCCGATCAACGACTGCGCGACGCAGGGGAGCTCGCCGCGCGGCGCGGTGACCCGAAGACCGCCGCCGATCTCTTCGAGCGAGCGTGCGAGTTCGCGCTCGCCGCCGAGCAGGCCCTCGCCGCGGGCGACGCCGCGCGCGCGCTCCCGCTCGCGCTCGAGGGCAGAGCCGTCGACGTCGCCGAGCGGGCGTTGCCCCTCGTCACGGCCGACGCCGCGGCGGCCGAGCGCGTCGCGTTCAAGCTCGAGCGACGCGGAGACGACGCGTGGGCGGCGCGACTGTTCGAAGCGCTGGGCGACGCACCGCGCGCGGCGAAGGCCTTCGAGCGCGCCGGCGACGCCGTGCGGGCCGCGGCGCTCCTCGAGCGAGCGTCCGACGTGGTGGGCGCGGCGCGCGTGCTCGAGGCCGCCCTGCGCAAGAGCCCGACCGCCCACGAGCTCAACGTCGCGCTCGGCGACCTGCTCCTGCGCTACGGCAAGACCGACGCGGCCGCGCGCACGCTGCAGCGGGTCGACGCGAGCTCCCCCGAGCGCCGCGCCGCGCTCACATTGCTCGTCTCGGCGCTCGACCGGATGGGGCTCTCGCAGGCGCGGTCGGAGGCCGAGGCGGAGCTCGCGGTGCTCGGCGGCCCCGCAGAGGCCAGGGCTCCTGCCAACGAGGCCCGCGCCGAGGTGCGCGCGCGACTGTTCGGCCGCTACGACGTGACGAGAGAGGTCGCGTCGTCGCCGAGCGCGCGCGTGCTCGAGTGTTTCGACGGGGTCCGCGCCGAGCGCGTCGCCGTGAAGATCTTTGCCGGCTACGACGCGCGCGGCGCCGGACGCGATGCGCTCGCGCGCTTCGAGCGCGAGGTGCGCGTGCTCGGCACGCTCGATCACCCGAACGTGGTCCCCCTGCGGGACTACCTCCCCGAGGGGCCCGCGTTGGTGATGGCGTGGATGGGCGGGGGCACGCTCGAGAGCCGCCTGGCGACCGAGCCGGTCACGCCAGCGCGCGCCGCGGAGATCGCGCAGGCGGTGCTCCTCGCGCTCGGCGAAGCGCACCGCCTCGGCGTGATCCATCGCGACATCAAGCCGGCCAACGTGCTCTTCGACGACGCGGGCGTCACGCGACTCGGCGACTTCGGCGTCGCGCACCTCGGAGACCTCTCGGCCACGGCCACCGCAGGCGTGATCGGCACCCTCGGGTACATGAGCCCAGAGCAACGCGAGGGACGCGCCGCGACGGTCGAGAGCGACATCTTCGGCGTCGGCGCCATCCTCTGGGAGATGCTCACGGGTGAGAGACCGGAGGCCTCGCTCGGCGCGAGGTCGACGACCCTCCGCGCGCGACCGAGCGCCTTTCACCGGGACCTCGACGTCGCGCACGACGATCTCGTCCTGTCGATGCTCGCCGAGGATCCGGCGGATCGCCCCGACGACGCGTTCGCTGCGCGCAAGGCGATCGCTTCACTGCCGTGGCCGAACACGGTCGAACGCGCGGCCGCGCGACCTGCGCACGCGCCGCGGAGCGTGCGGCCCCCCGAGGGGCGCCTCGTCGCGTCCGCGACCGACCCCGGCCTCTTCGTCGATCAATGGCTCGGGCGCGCCGTCCAGTGCGTGCGGCTCGACGACGCGTCGCTCGCACGGGCGAGCGCGTTCGCCCGCGCCGACCACCCCGCGCTGCAGCTGGTGCTGCGCGTCGATCGGGAGTCGAGCGCGCTCTGGCTCGAGCCGCTCGTGGGGACCTCGCCGTCGGGGCCGCTGTCCGACGATCAGGTGCGCGCGCTCCGCGACGCCCTCGCGCGCCTCCACGACGCGGGCGCCGTCCACGGTCACGTCGACCGCGAGCACCTCGTCATCGACGCCGCAGGTCTGCCGCGGCTGTCGTTCGGCGCGGCGCACGTCGACCCTTCGGTCACGGCCGACATCGACCGCCTCGCGCTGGCGGCCCTGGCACGCGGCGCCGCCTGAAACTTGCGCCCCGGCGACCTCGGGGGCACCCTTCTTTCATGCGACGAGTCGCCCCGAGCCTTGCCTGCACCGCCCTTGTGCTGTCGTTCGCCGTAGGCGCCTGCGGAGGCGCGAGCGCGCCGCCTCCCGAGACGAAGACGCCGGCCACCCCCGCCGCCTCTGGTCCGCCCGCAGCGCCGGCCGCGCCCATCACGCACGTTCGCCGCTCCGAGCTACGGACGGTCATCGCGCGCCCCGGCTCGTTCCTACAGAACGTCAGCCTCGACGATCAGCCGGTCATGGTGGGCGGCAAGTTCCACGGCTTTCGGATCGTCGCGCTGCCGTCGACCTGGCCGGGGCTCGATCTCGCGCCGGGCGACGTCGTCACGAAGGTCAACGGCATGGCGATCGAGCACCCCGAAGAGGCGTTCGACGCGCTCAAGAGCCTCGAGACCGCGCCCGAGCTGCGCGTGAGCTACGAGCGCGCGGGCAAGGCGCGTGAGCTCAAGCTCCCGATCGTCGACGACTGACGCGCGACGGGGCGACGCTCAACGCCCGTCGGCGACGGCGCGATACGCCTCGTAGATGCGCGCGTGCACCTCGTCGACCGAGCCGCGTGCGTCGAGCACGTGGACGCGATCGTCGGGCATGTGCTCGGGCAGCGCGCGGTAGAACGCCGCGAGCTGCCGCTGGACCTCGTTCTGCTCGTAGAGCTGCGCCGCTTCGCCCCGTGCGTGGCGGCGCGCGGCCGCGATGTCCGGCGGGAGGTCGAGCACGATCGTGAGCGTCGGCCGAATGGCGTGTTTGTTGATCTCGCGGATCCACTCGACCGCGCGCTCGCCTCCGCGACCACTCGACACGCTCTGGTAGGCGAGGCTCGACGCGTCGTAACGATCCGAGACGATGACGCCGCCGCCCGCGAGGAAGGGCTCGATCTCCGACTCGACGTGATCGAGGCGGTCGGCCGCGAAGAGGAGCGCCATCGCGGCCCACGCGGGGGCCCTGCCCCCGGGCGTCACGACGCGACCGGTGAGCACCTGCCGCACGAGCGATCCGACCGGACCGTCGCTGGGCTCACGCGTCCCCCGCGCGTGCACGCCGTCGGCGCGGAGACGCTCGACGAGCCGCGCGGTCTGCGTCGTCGTCCCTGCGCCGTCGATGCCTTCGAGGACGATGAACATTCCACGCTCGTCGTTCGCGTTCGCCATGGCTTGCCTCGGGGTCGACGTCTACCGCACCGGCCGGGGCATCTCAAGGCACAGCGGCTCGCAGGTCACGGCCGCGCGTCTTCTCCGAGCACGAAGTTGTCGATCAGCCGCGTGGCCCCCACCCGCGCCGCGACGGCGAGCAGGGCGCGCTCTCCCACGACGTCGTCGACGCCGAGCGGCTCGAGGCTCTCCGGATCTGCGAGCGTCACGTAGTCGATCGACGTCGCGGCGGCTCCGACCGTCTCTCTCGCGCGCTCCAGCAGCGGCGCCACGCGCCGTTCGCCCGCGTCGAACGCACGAGACGCGTCGAACAGCGCGCGACTGAGCGATCGCGCTCGATCGCGCTCCTCGGCGCTGAGGTAGGCGTTGCGCGAGCTCATCGCGAGGCCGTCCGTCTCACGCACGATCGGGTGCCCCACGACCTCCACGGGGATGAACAGGTCGCGCGCGACGCGGCGGAGCACCGCGAGCTGCTGGTAGTCCTTCCGACCGAACACGGCGACGCACGGCCCCACGATCGACCAGAGCTTGGTCACGACCGTGGCCACGCCCTCGAAGTGGCCCGGCCTGTGCGCGCCGCACAAGTGGCTCGCCAGCGCGCCGACCCGCACGCGCGTCTGCTCGCCGTCGGGGTAGATGGCCGCCGCGTCCGGCGCGAAGACGATGCCCGCCCCCACGTCCGCCACGCGCGCGACGTCGGCCTCGAGGTCGCGCGGATATCGCTCGAAGTCCTCGTGGGGGCCGAACTGCGTCGGATTGACGAAGATGGACACCACGACGAGGTTGCCTCGACGCTCGGCGGCGCGGACGAGATCGAGGTGCCCCTCGTGGAGCGCGCCCATGGTCGGGACGAACGCGACGCGCTGACCGGCACGGCGCGCCTCGTCTGTGCGGCGCGACAGCTCTGCGGGAGAGCGGACGACATCGACAGACTGAGCCGGTGTTGAGACCTGACGCGTGGAGCTTGTCATCGCGGGCGATGCTAGTACGTTCCGCACCGTGATGTCCGCCCGACGCGTCCGCGCCACGATGGGCGCCTTGGCCGCGAGCCTCGTGCTCGCCTCGTTCACCGCGTGCGGGAGCCGAGGGCCTCTCGACGCCGACCCGCCGACCGACGACGACGCGGCCGCCGACGCTCTGGCGACGCCAGACAGCCTCGCCGACGCCGCGGTCGACGCGGTCGTCGTGGACGCGCCGGCGGACGTGCGCCGCGACGCCTCGCTCATCGGGTGCGGCCTCTGCGTCGCGCAGGACTGCCAGCAACCGATCGCCACGTGCATCCAGAGCGCGGCGTGCCGCACCGCCTTCCAGTGTGTCATCACGACGTGTCTCGCGGGCGGCGGGCTCGATCCTGCCTGCCTGCTCAAGTGCGGCGCCGCCGACTTCCAGGGGGCGCTGCAAGTGCTCGCCGTCTTCCAATGCCTGACGGGCACCTGCGGTGACGTCTGCGGTGACGTCTTGGGGCAGATCCCGGGCGTCGGTGGTGGCGGTGGTGGCGGTGGTGGCGGTGGTGGCGGCGGCGGTGGCGGCGGTGGCGGTGGTGGCGGCGGCGGTGGCGGTGGTGACGCCATTGCTATAAGCGGAGTACTTTCATTGGAAGTTCCGCTATTTTCCTGAATATTTGCATT
>JAGQJA010000791.1 GCA_020430845.1 Myxococcales bacterium | reverse complement strand
ACAAGGCCGTCGCGGCGGGGCTCGTAGTGCACCTCATCACCGACAGCGGCAAGACGGAGTTCCACGGCGTGCCCACGCGCACGTGCCTCGCGATCGGCCCCGACGAGGCCGACAAGATCGACCCCGTCACCGGCGCGCTCCAGCTGCTCTAGCTCGCGCCAACGACTAGTCGGCGCCGGCGTCGGCGGGCAGGCAGGGATCGGGCGCCGCCGGATCCGAGCCGGTGGTCTTGGGATCGCCGATGCGCTTGGCCGTGAAGCCGATGCCGACGGAGATGCCGTCGCAGGGCACGCCCGCGCGGTTGTTGCCGTCGAGCATGATGTCGCGCGCCTGGCGGACGGTCTGGACGATCGAGTCGAGCGTGCCGCCCGAGCAGAGCGAGACCGAGATGCGCCCCGCCACCCTCCGGAACTCGTCCTCGAGCTCGGTCGTCGACAAGATCCCCGCGATGGTGCCGTTGCCGAGCGCGTCGGGCGCGGTGTGATCAAACGTGATGATCGCGCGGTGGATCTTCAGCACGAAGTCCGACCCTGCGAGCCCGATCGAGACGCTCACGGTCGCGTCGGCGCCGCCGCCCACGAACGTGCCTCCGCGGATGTACGCGTCGGAGATCTGCGTGATTGGGGCGACGCGGTACGGCCAGTCGTCGGCGATCGTGAACGTGGGCCGCGCGGGCTGTCCACCTTGAGACCTGAACGTCGCGCCGACGAGCACCCGACCCGCGAGGCCGGTGTTCGTCTGCTGTGCGTCGTCGGTCAGCCCCCGGATGTCGAACATGTCGGTCGACGTGCCGTCTTGGATGGCCGACGTGGCCGCCGTCGAGGGCGTCGACGAGAAGCTCTGGAGCAGCGGCACGATGTTCTTGCCGAACGAGTTGTCGATGCCGTCGACGCCGTCGTCCTGCACGGCGGCAGAGGCGCCCTGCGCGCGCGTACAGACGTCGACCGAGCCTTTTGTCGTGACGAGCCCGTCGAGGTTGTAGCCGTACGTCTTCCACGCGTCGGCCCGCGCGGCCCCGCTGCGGTCGGACTCGCCCAGCGACAGCGTGTAGATTGCAAAGTTCTTCGTGCCGTTCTCTGGCGTCACGGGCCCGGGCGGCTTCGGCGGCGGTAGCCCCGGTCCTCCCTCGGGCGTCGCGCTGCCGCCTTCGCGACCGCCGTCGGCGCCGCTGTCCACCGTGGAGGCGTCGACGCCGCCCGTGGCGTTGGTCGTGCTGCCTCCGCACCCCTGCCCGCCCGCTGCGAGGCCGATCACGCCCCACGCGAAGCCGATCCCTGCGATGACACCTGAGCGCTTCATGGGCCTCTCCCTCCGTCCCATGGCATATCACCGCGCCGAGAACCGACGCGAGGGCTGCGACCACGCGTGACATCGCGGCGCGCTGCGACCCACACCGACACGCAAAACGAGGGCGCACATCGTGGGCGCTCCGCCGTAAGCTGCCACTCGATGAAACGATGGATCGCCCCGACGGCCCTCCTCCTCTTTGCGTGCGGCTCGCCGCCCCCGCAGCCCGTCGTCCCGCAGACGCCCGACACGCCGCCCGGCCCGGGCGCCGAGACGCCGAAGGGCACGACCGCCCCCGCCGATCCGTTCGCGTTGCCGTCGAACCTCCGCGCCGACGCGGCGCGCCCGCCTGTGCCCGACACGGCGGCGGACGCGCTCGTCGATCTTCGCGCGCTCGAGTCGATCCCGCCGGCCCCCGCCAAGTGCGCGGCGTACGCCAAGCGCAAGGCAGACGGCGCCGCATGCCGTGACGGCAAGCCCCCCATCTATCGCGCGCTCGACAGCGCGCTCGAGAAGAAGGACGACGCGGCGCGTGACGGGGCGCTCGTCGCGGCCGAGGCGTGCCGCAGCGACGGGCTCATCACCGCGCTCCGCGCCGAGCTCGCACCGCCCGAGTGCGCCGACGCGATCGTCGAGCCGTGGCTCGCCAAGCACACGCCTGCGGGCGCCGCGGGGCACGCGCTGGTCGGCCTCGCCGTCTCGGGCAAGCTCGCGCGCACGGCCGAGCGGCCGCCGCGCTTCACGGGCGCAAAGGACCGCGCGGCGATCAAGAAGTTCTTGGCCGGCCCGTTCGGCGCGTGGATCACCGAGCAGGCGCGCGCGATCGAGGCGCTGTCGCTCATCGCGTCCAAGCTCTCGGGCTACGGCCGCGGGATCGCCGCCGTCGAGGCGGGCGTCGCCGACATGCGCCTCGTCGAGGTCGCGCGCGCGGCCGAGATCCCCGACGCGTGGAAGGCCGACGAAGAGATCAGGTCCGTGTATTATGCAGCACTCGACGCCGCGCTCGAGCCTCGTAAGGTGCGTGGACGCTCGGCCGCGCTGGCGGGCCTCCAGGAGCTGGCGCTCGAGGGTGTGGCCGAGAGCGGCCGTGTGACGCGCGCGCACGCGCTCTTGGGGAAGATGTTCGCCGGGCGACGCATCGACGCGCTGCGCGCCCTGCACCTGCCCGACGCGCCGAGAGGCGACTGCGAGCCGGGCAGCCCCATGTGCGCCTCCGAGGACGGCGGCTACACGACCCTGAGCTCGGTGCCGACGTTCTACGCGGAGCAACTGCTCGGAGACGCTGTGGTCGGGCACCCGCTCGCCTACTTGCCATTGCTCCAGGGCGCGCCGCCCGCGTACGTGCGCGCGTTCTCGAACGAGGCCAAGGCGCCCGCCGACCCGCGCACACGGTTCGCCTACGCGCGCGCGCGCCTCGCGCTCGGCCTCGTCACGTGGCGCGGCGTCGACTTCGATCAGGCCGCGCTGTGGGCTTCGAAGGTGGGCGACAAGGCCGCCGAGTCCGAGAAGGCAAAGGCCATCGTCGCGCTCGCCCTCGCGCTCGGCCGCGGGCCCGACGGCGCCGCGGCGATGATGGCCTCGCGCTCGCGATGCGCGGGCGGCGACTGGGGCGCAGACGGAGCCAAGTGTGGTCCCGCACCCGAGCTCGAGCTGATGCACGTGGACGCGCTCGACGCCCTCGCCAAGACCGCGACAGACGCACGCACGCGCGCCGACGCAGACTTCAACGCCGCGCTCCTCCTCTGGATCTCGACGCCGCCCTGCTGCGGCGCGACGACCGCCAAGTACTTCGGTGGCGTGGCTGAGCGCTTCGGTCGCGCGGCGGCGGCCTTCGGCGGAGGCAGCGCCGCCGAGAAGGCGCGCGCCGAGGCGATGCTCTACCGCGCGCAGGCCGAGGAGCTCTCCCGCATCTTCGCGCGGTGACCTGAGCGTCAGCGCGCGCCCGCGGCCCGCAGCACCTCGTCCGTCGTCGCGTTCGCGAGCGCCGCCCGCGCGAGGTGATGCAGCTCGTGGAGCAGCATGTAGGAATCCGTAGCGCGCGGGCACAGGCCTCGCGATCGGCCCCGACGAGGCCGACAAGATCGACCCCGTCACCGGCGCGCTCCAGCTGCTCTAGGACGCGCGCGAAATCGTCACACGGCGCGC
>JAGQJA010000102.1:1060-60474 GCA_020430845.1 Myxococcales bacterium | reverse complement strand
GCGGCGACATCTGCCGGAGCTACCTCGGCGACTACAAGTCGGGCCCGGCCAAGGCGACGGTCGACTGCCTCCTCAAGGACACCACGCAGTGCGACAACGGGATGACCCTCGCGTGCGCCGACAAGGCGGTGGGCCAGGCGTGCGCCGACCCGACCGCGACGACCTTCTGCCAAGGGCTCGTCACGCGCTGCACCAACGCCAACCCGGGCGGACGCCCGCTCACGCAGGCCGACTGCGAGAAGCTGGCGCGCGCGCTCACGCCCGCGGGGCGAGGTCACTTCACCGACTGCATCGAGAACGGCAACGTGGGCGCGTGCCGCTTCGACCCGTTCGAGTGCGTCGAGTTCTTGAAGTGACGGTCCGCTCGCCTGCGCTGTGAGCGCGGGCGCGTCGTGCTATGAAGCTCGCGAGGTGAACCCCCGATGAGCTTTGGACGAAACCCCCACGTCGCGAAGGCCGAGGCCGCCGAGCAGAAGGCGCAGTGCAGCAAGGACGCGGCCGCGTGCGAGCAGGCGTGGCGCGAGGCCGCGCGGCAGTGGGATCGCGCCGCCGACCGCGAGACGGACGACAAGCGCAAGACCGAGTACAGCGACAAGGCCGAGTGCGCCCGCACGGCGGCCGACGAGTCGCGCGGCGCCACGCCCGACAAGGACGCCGCCGTCGAGGCAGTGAACGCGAAGATCAGCTCGATGCTCAACTGACGCGCGGCCGCGTCAGCGCGCGCGGAGGGCCTCGAGCTCTGTCTGTGCCTGGCGCAAGCGGCTGTCTTTGGGGTCGACCTTCGCGAGGCGGTCGAGGTCTTTCGTGGCTGCGTCGAGGAGCGCGCGGTTCTTCGTCGTGACGCCGAGGTACCTCAGCGCGGCGGCCCTGCCGTAGAGCGCGCGCTTGTTGTCGGGCTTGGCCGCGAGGGACTCGTCGAACGAGGCGCGGGCGGCGGTAGCGTCTGGCTTGTGGCGCCAGAGCTCGCGCTCACCGCGGGTCGCGTAGGCCGCCGCCAGCACCGACCGCGCGTGGCCGTACTCCATGAGCGACAGCGCGTGGCGCGCGACATCGATGGCGCGATCGGGATCGTTGGCGCGGTGGACCAAGAAGTGCGCGTAGTTGCCGTGGGCCCACGGATTGTCGGGGAAGAGCGCGACGACCCGCTTGTGCGCGGTCTCCTCGGCGTCGAGGTCGCCGAGGCCTCTGTAGACGGAGGGTAGGGTCCAGAACGCCCTGCGCACTGTGGCAGGGTCTTTCGCCGAGGCGATGGCGCGCGTGAGCCTCTGCTCCGCGAGCGCGTACTGTTCGTCGTCCACGTCGATCATCGCGCGCACGATCAGCACGCGGCCGTCGCCCGGCGCCAGCTTCTCGGCGCGCTCGGCTGAGGTGCGCGCTCGCGCAAAGTCCTTCGCGCCGGCCGCGATGCGCGCGTCGATCATCCACCAGAGGGGCGTGCGTGCGCGTTCTGGCACACGGTCGAGCTCGGCTCGCGCGGCGGTGATGGCGCTGTCTTTGTAGGTGCGGCCGGACACGTAGCCGCGATGAAAGTGGACGAGCCCCGTCAACGCGCGCGCGTCCGCGCTCTCGGGCTCGATGCGCAGCGCCTCTGCGAGCTTGGCGCTCGCCAGGTCCAGTGAGGCCAGCGGGAGCTTCTCGAGCTCGAGGACGGCTTCTTCGATCAGCGCCGCGACGCGGCCGCTCGGGATCACGCGCGCGACGTTCGCCGCCGCCGGAATCTCTGGCACCTCCCGGCCGAGGCCCCGTCGCGATGCGCGGAGCAGCGCGAGCTCGACACCGGCCGCGACGACGAGCCGGGTGCCGCCCTCGACGTATGCGGCCTTCGCCGTCATCGTGCCCGTGGACTGCTCTTCGAGCAGCTGACCGCTGCGCGGGTCCCACAAGGCGAGCATCTTGTCCTTGCCGACGCTCACGAGCGACCGTCCGTCGGGGCTGAACGTGACGCCCCACGCCTCGTCGGTGTGGAAGCGCAGCGTGTGTCCCTCGAGGACGACGCCGCGATCTCGCAGGACCCACGTCCGCACGAGGCGGTCGTCGCCCGAGGTCGCGATGAGCGTGCCGTCGGGGCTGAACGCGATGTCGTCGACGTCGGCGTCGTGCGCGTGCGTGGTCGACAAGAGCGCGCCGGTGTCTGTGTCCCACAGCTCGAGCTCGCCGGCCTTACCCGCGCTGGCCAAGACCTTGCCGTCGGGCGAGAGCGCGAGCTCCGACAGACGCTGCGACCCGTGCTGCATCGTCTTCTTGTGCGCGAGGGTCGCGGCGTCCCACGCCTTGACGGCGCCGTCTCCGCCGGCTGTGTAGAGCGTGCGTCCGTCCTTCGACACGCGCAGCGCGTAGCCGCCGCCGCCGTGCGCCGCGCCGCTCGTCCGGAGCTGCTTTCCGGTCGCGAGGTCCCACGCCGCGATGCGAGCGCCCACGGTGTAGAGCTCTCGCCCGTCGGGCGACACGGCCACCGCCGCCACGCGCAGCGGCTCCGGTCCGAACGTCCGCACCACCTCGAGCGTCTTGGCGTCGACGAGCCGCGCGACGTTGTCACACGCCGTGACGAGCGTCGCGCCGTCGGGTGTGGCCTCCATGGCCGTGACGACGTTCGTGTGCACGACGCGGTGCTTGTCGAGCACGAGGGTGCTCAGCGGGCCGGGTGGCTGGGGCGGGAGCTCGTCGGACGACACGCGCGTCTTCTTGGGGCCCTTCGACTTCTTGGCGTGGACGGCGCGCGCGGCGAGCGTCTCGTAGACGGCGACGCCGCCGACGACCCCGCACAGGCCGACGAGCACGACCGCGAGCGCGACGAGTCGCCCGCGTCCGCTCTTCTTCTCTGGCGCCGACGGCGGCGCGGGCATGGGACCGTGCAGCGCGCGCCGCGCCTCGAGCGCCGTGCGGAAGCGCTTCTCGGGGATGGGCTCCATGGCGCGCGCGAGCCACGCGCGTAGGCGCGGCGAGCCGCCCGGCACACGCGCGAAGTCGACGGCGAGCTCACGCTGCGGGAGGTCCGTCGGTCCGAGCCCCGTCAGCAAGAAGAGCGCGGTCGCGGCGAGCCCGTAGATGTCGCTCGACGGCGCGGCGTGCCCGCGGAACTGCTCGGGCGCCATGTAGCCGTAGGTCCCGACGACCGTGCTGCCTCCCGTCGTCGTCGTCGCTGCGTCTCGCACCGCGCCGAAGTCGACGAGCCAGACGCGGCCGTCGTCCGCCCGGATCACGTTCTCTGGCTTGACGTCTCGGTGGACGATGGGCGGAGAGAATGCATGTAGGTACATCAAGACGTCGAGGACGGCGTCGACGACGTGCACGATGTCCTCTTCGGAGACGGGGCCGCGCTGCGCGAGCCATTCGCGGAGCGTCGACCCGGGCGCGAGCTCGCGCGCCAGGTACAGCGTCGTGCCCGACGGCCCCTCGACCGCGAACGCGTCTCGGTGCCTGGGGATGCCTGGGTGAGACAACCCCGCGAGCACCTTCGCCTCGCGCTCGAACAGCTCCACCGACTTCCAGTCCTGCGCGCGCCCGATCTCGAGGCACTTGAGCGCGACGCGCGAGCCGTCACGCCGGTCGATGGCCTCGTAGGTCGTGCCGCCCGCGCCCTTGCCCAGCTCGCGGATGATCTCGTAGCGCTCTTGCGGCGCCGCCCCCCCTGCGTCCATGGATCGATTCTGGGACGGACGCCGAGACGTGGTCAACGCGGCGGCGCACACTGGCGCGCCCTGCGGCACGATGGCGGGACCCGACGGGTGCGGAGAGGCTCATGTTCGACCCAAGCTCGGCGGTGCCTTCGGGTCGGAGCGGCATGCGGCTCATGTCCGTCCTCGTCTTCGCGCTGGTCACCGGATGCGGCGCGGTCAGGCCACCGCCACCGCCTCCGCCTCCGCACGGCGAGATCCCGCCGGGCGCGCGCGCCGCGTTCGGTGAAGCGCTCGCCGCGTTCCTGGCGCACGATCGCGCCGGAGACTGGACGCCCGCGGTCTGCCGCGACGTCGCCGCGGCGTTCGACGTCGCGTTCGAAGCGCACGGACGTAGGCTCGCGTCGGCGGCGTTCAACGCGGGCCGGACGTTCGAGCGCTGCGGTGACCACGCGCAGGCGCGGGATCGATACGAGAGGGCCGCGCGCGTCGAGCCTGCGATGCCGGCCGCACACGTCAAGGCCGCGGTGCTCGCGTACAAAACGGGAGGGGACATCGATCGCGCGATCGCGTCGGTCGAGCGCGTGATCACGCGTCACGCGTTCTGGGACCCGGCGTCGCTCGTCGAGCTCGCGACGCTGCAGATGACGCGCGACGGGGGCGCGCCGTCGGGGCCGTGCAAGGACGATCGCGACTGCGCGCGGCTCAACCTCCAGCGCGCGCTCGCGATCGACGACACGTACATGCCCGCCCTCAACCAGCTCGCGCTGCTCTACCTGAAGATCGCGCGCCACGACGCGCAGGGCACGCCACACGTGCGCCGGGTGAGCAGCGGCGTGACGCGTACGTCGGGGCACGTGCAGCAGCTCGAGCTCGCGGCGCTGGTGTGCTCGCAGGCCGCGCGCAAGGACCCGACCTACGCGCCCATCCACAACACCGCCGGCCTCGTGATGGTCGAGCTGGGGCAGACGAACGCCGCCGTGGAGAGCTTTGCCACGGCGACGCGCCTCGACCCGCGGCTCTTCGAGGCGCACATGAACCTGGCTGCGCTCAACCTCTCGTTCCGCGGCTTCGACCACGCCGAGCGGGCGTACCGACGCGCCCTCGCGCTGCGCCCCGACGACTACGACGCGCACATCGGCCTCGCCGTCGCGCTCCGCGGTCCGGTCACGGGCTCCGAGGCCGATCTCGCGTCGCGCATCGCGGCGGTCAAGGCCGTGCTCTCGAGCGCCCAGAAGATCGACCGCGAGAGGCCGGAGGCGTACTTCAACATGGGCGTTCTCGAGCACGAGCTGGGCGCGCCGGTGGGGGCACCCGAGCCCGAGCTGCTCGCGGCGTACGGGCGCGCAGAAGCGCAGCTGGGCACCTTCCTCGAGAAGGCGCGCGGTCACGCCGAGTACGAAGGAGCGTCGGGGCGCGCGCGCGAGCGGCTCGCAGACATCGCGTCGGCGCGGGCGTTCGTCCGCGCGCGTTGACGGAAGGGGCCCGTCGTCGTGCACGGGCTCGGCGGGTGAGCCGCGCGCCGCTCAGGCGTGGAAGAGCGCCTTGATCTGCTCGAAGAGGCGCTTGGACCGGTCGAGGCGCGGCTCGGAGTCGTTGCCTCGCTCCGACGCCACGACCTCGAGCTCGGCTTGTCGATCGGCGAGCAGCTCGGCGAGGCGCGCCATCACGTCGGGGGCGTCGGCGATCGCCTCCTGGAAGGCGGCGTGGTCGACGACGAACAGCTCGACCTCGGTCTTCGCCCGGACGGAGGCCTTGCGGGCCTCGCCGGTCATCAGCGCCATCTCGCCGAAGAACTGTCCCGCCCCGAGGCTGGCGACGTGCGCGTTCTTGCCCCTGCGCTCGATCTCGACGCTCACCTCGCCGCGGTCGATGATCGACAGCTCGTTCGAGGTCTCTCCCTGCGAGACGATGACCTCGCCGGGCGCGAAACAACGGACGACGATCTTGTCGGCCAGCGCGCGGTGCTTGTCGGGTGACAGCACGTCGAAGAGGTCGACGCTGCGGAGCGCGCGATGACGGCGCGAGAGCTCGAGGTCTCGCGCTCGCCTCTCGCTCTCCTCCGAGACCTGGTGCATGTGCACGGTGCGGATGGGGAAGGGGATGCTGATGCCGGCGCGCGAGAGCGCGTACCAGACGCGGTCGGCGACGTCGCTGTCGGTCTTGACCCTGCGCTCGAAGTCGTCGGTGAAGAAGTAGACGGTGAACTCGATGCCGCTGTCGGCGAACTTGGTGTTGCGCACCCACGGGGCCGGCTCGGTCAACACGCTGGGCACGTCGCGCAGCGCGCCCAGGAGCGCCTGGCGCACGCGATCGGGTGACACCTCGTACGGGGTCTGCACCGAGACGCTCCTGCGGGAGATCTTCGACGGGCGCGAGTAGTTGCGGATGAGCACCTTGGCGAGGTGCCCGTTGGGGACGATGACCTCGACGAGGTCGTCATTGACGATGGTGGTCGCGCGCCAGTTGACCTCGGTGACGCGGCCGACGTGGAGCGGGTCGTCGTCGAACTGCACGAAGTCGCCCACCACGAAGGGCGCCTGCATCTGGAGGGCGAGGCCGCTCACCATGTTGCCCAGCGTGTCCTGGAGCGACAGACCGACGACGGCCGTGAGCAGCGCGGACGTCGTGAGCAGCGAGCCGGGCTCGACGCCGATCGCGCGGAGCGTGAGCATCAGGACGACGACGTAGACGACGGCCTGCGTCAGGTCGCGGAAGATGCGCGGCGGCGCGCGCTGCGTCTTGCGCCCGAAGACGACGTCGACCCCGAGCAGCACCAGGCTGCGCCCCGACGACGCGAGCGCGAAGAAGTAGAAGAGGAACGCGACCATGCGCGTCGCCGCGCCGGCGGGCAGCAGCAGCCCGAGCAGCTCGAACGCCACGGCGAGCGTGAGGTAGACGGCCGCGATCTTGATGCGCGAGCGGCTCTCGATGGGCAGGAGCGTGCGCGCGAGCAGGAGCAACGCGGCGGCCCCCACGAGCACGAGGAGCTCCGCGTAGTGTCCACCCTTCAGCGCGTCGGCGAGCAGCGAACCCACGGAGCACGCGAGGCTACCACCGCGCGTCGCTCTACGCTCGCGCTTGCAGGCGGCGCCGCGACCTCGTGAGATCTCGCGGATTTGTCAGGCGCATCTGCGGAGCTTCGCCGCAGATTCGATTGAACCGCGCCCTCGACCAGTCCATGCTCCATCCACCCACCTGAAAGGGCTCCGAGGTGCTTCGATGAGGCTCGCTTCTTCTCTCGTCTTCACGGTCGCGCTCACGTCGGCCGTCGCGTCCACGGGCTGCGGCAAGGAGGTCGTGCGCGGCGCGAACGATCCGTCGATCGACGCGTACGCCGTGTCGACCGGCCTCGACAAGGAGGACATCCAGCGCGCGCTCAAAGAGACGCTCGACAACCTCCGCGCGGCCCCGATCATGAACCAGTGGCGCACCACCAACCCGCCGCCCACGGTCGCCGTGTTCCCGTTCCAGAACTCCACGAGCGAGCACATCGACTCGATGCTCGACGCGATGCTCAGCGAGACCGAGAGCTGGCTCGTCGACGCGCAGGTCGTCACGGTGATCAGCCGCGAGCGCCAGCACCAGATGATCCGTGAGGTCGAGGGGCAGGCCAACCCGGTGTTCAACCAGGCGAACGTGGCCAAGTACGGCCAGCAGCTGGGCGCCAAGTACTACATCACGGGCAAGGTGCAGGGCGCCGACGAGCGCAACGACGACATGCGCCGCGTGCAGTACTTCATCTTCCTCCAGGTGATCGAGGTCGAGACGAGCGCGATCAAGTGGCAGCGCAAGACGTACGTCACCAAGGCCATCAAGTAGCCCGCGTCATGGCGCGTCCCTCACGCGCGACGGCGAGGCTCGCGTCGTTCGTCGCGCGAAGCCCGGCGGCGCTCGCGCTCTCGGTCACGCTCGCGGTCTCTCCGCTGCTCGTCGGTTGCGGCGGCCACGAGGCGCGCACGCTCAAGATGCGGACGGCGCTCGACGAGGGCAACGCGCGCGGCGCCATCGCGGCGATCAACGACGAGCTCGACGTGTCGCACGACGAGGATCTCCCCAAGACGATCCAGGGCGACAACGCGCTCCTCGTGCTCGATCGCGCGTCGATCCAGCAAGGCCTCGCGTCGTTCAAGAACAGCAAGCGCGACTTCGAGGCGGCCGACAAGGCGATCGACATGCTCGACCTCGCGCACAACGCGGGCGACACGATCGGCCAGTACGTCTTCAGCGACTCGGCGGGAAAGTACCAGGCGCCTCCGTACGAGAAGCTCCTGATCAACACGCTCAACATGCTGAACTACCTCGAGACGCGCGACCTCAACGGCGCGCGCGTCGAGGCGCGGCGCTTGAGCGTGATGCACAAGTACTTCCGCGATCAGCTCAAAGAAGAAGACAACGCCGTCCTCGGGCTCGGCAGCTCGCTCGCCGGCTTCACGTACGAGAAGAGCGGTGAGGCCGACGAGGCGCTCCGCTACTACGACGAGGCGCTCGCGTTCACGGGCTTCCACACGCTGGGCCCCTCGGTGGCGGCGCTAGCGCGCTCGGGCGCGTACAAGAGCCCCCGCATCACCAAGCTCGTCGAGGAGCACGCCGCCGATCCGCCGCCTGACCCGAGCACCGGCGAGATCATGTTCGTCGTGGGCTACGGGCGGGTGGCGCACAAGGTCGCCAACCGCATCCCCATCGGCCTCGCGCTCACGCTCTACGCCGACGCCATCTCCCCGCAAGACCGCGTGCAGGCCAACGAGCTCGCCGCGCAGGGGCTCGTCACGTGGGTCAACTTCCCCTCGCTCGAGAAGGGCCAGGGCAAGTGGGCCATCCCCTCGTGCCAGCTCGACGGCGGGTACGTGCAGCTCGAGGAGGCCGTCGACGTCGACCGCGAGGTCCGCGCTCAGTGGAAGAAGATCGAGGGCAAGATCATCGTCAGCGCGATCACACGCACCATCTCGCGCATCCTCGTGGGGCAGGGCGTGCGCGCGGCGGCGGGGCGAGACAGCCTCGTCGGCGTCATCGCGTCGCTCGGCGCGCAAGCCACGCTCACGGCGCTCGACACGCCAGACACGCGCAGCTGGGAGACCTTGCCCGCCCGCATCGCCATCGCTCGCGTGCGCGTGCCGGCCGGGCGCCACCGCGTCGCGCTCGACGCCCGCGGGTGGAACCGCAGCCAAGAGCTCGACATCAAGCCGGGCGGGTGGGCCGTGGTGTCGCTCATGGCGCTGCGCTGATCTTTCCGCCCACGCCGTCGGTGCGCAGGCCGCAGTCGGCGCCGGACGGGCGGTTCACCGAGGGCCACGGGCTGCAGATCCGGGCCTCGGGCCGGCCGTCGTATACAAACGCGCCTCGCGTCGTAGGGCGCGCGGCTCACTGGTGCGGGGGGATCTCCCGCGTCCGATGCCCCCGTGGACCATCGCGGCCCGCGCCGTGCGCGCGCGCCGGAGAAAGGGGCCGAATCCGCGCCGTCGTCGCTCGCCCGTCCCACGACGGGGAGGTGGCACTCGCCGTGCAGTCTGCAGCTCATGCAGCACCGCCCGTCACGATCCTCACTCTCCTCTCTCTTGGGCGCCCTCGGCGTCGTCTCCGTCGGCGCTCTGGGCGCCGCCTGCGCCTCTCACGCCCCCGACGAGTCGGCCGGGACGCAGAGCGGCATCACGTCCGGCGATCCCAACGGAGGCGCCGCGGGCGAGGCGTGTGTCTTCGACTGCTCCGCGTGGGACACCTACGGGCTCGGGCAGGGATCGGGCGCGCCGCGGGCGTTCGCGTCGATGATGGCCGCGGGCGGCTTCGTGGGCGCACCGGGCACGATGAAGGCCGGCGCGGGGTGCGTGCCCGACGCCGTCCCCGCCAAGCTGCGCGACAAGATCACGAGCGCCCCTCCGCGGCCCGGGCCCATCCCGACGTTCAGCTCCGACAGCGGCGTGGGCACGCCAGACGCAGACGGGGACATGTCGTCGGTCGTGGTCGGCGCGTACCGCTACGCGTGCCTCGCCGACGGGTACATGCTGAAGAACGGTCAGAACGCGCCGCCGGCCGCCGACGAGGACGTGCAGTCGTACTTCGAGCGGGAGTGCGTGGCCGCAGGTGCATGTGCATACACGGATATCTCCAGTGACGCCGCCCTCTCGGCGGTGACGGCCACGGCCGACGGCTCGAGCTCGTTCGCCCAGGGGGCCGACTGGGTCGAGCGCAGCATCGAGCAGACGATCCGCGCGCCCGGCGCGGTGCGGACGCTCGATTGGGACCCCAACGCCCACGCGCCGCGCAACTGGTGGGGCCGGCGCATCGTCGCGCACATCACCGAGGGGCCGTGCCGCGCCTTCAACGCGTTCGATCGGCTCATCGCGCGCATCGACAACCGATGGGGCGTGTACGCGTCGTACGGCGCGGCAGGGGGCGCCGGCGGCGCGCTGCGCTTCGACGCCGCGTACGCGTACGACCTCCGCAACTACGAGTCGTCGGCGTACTTCGACGCGGGCGTCAACATCGGCTTCAACGCGAGCATCGCGCTCACGGCCGCGCGCGGCATCGCGCTCGGGGGCGCGAACGCGCGCTACAGCAGCATCCACAACTTCTTCGGCGGCGAGTACGGGGGCGTCAACGGGAGCGTCTCGACACCCTTCGCCAAGGTCGGCGTGGGCATGCAGATCGCGGCGGCCATCCCGGCGGCGCACCCGTGGACGCTCGAGGTGTCGGCGACGTTCGGCATCGGTGGCACGCCGTTCGAGGCCAACGCCACCGTCGGACAGATCGTCCCCATCGACGTGGGCACGCGTCGTCTGCGCGGCATCACGCAGGGGTGGGTCAACGTGTTCGACGACGAGTACGGCCGCGTCGCCTTCGACGGGGCCGGCGCGGCGGGCAGGCATCGCGGCAACTACGAGCGCATGCGCAACTCGCCCAACGCCAACGAGATGTGGAAGGCCGGCAGCATGGCGAACTCGGCGGTGCGCTTCGCGTCGGCGCCGGATCTCGCCGCGGTCTTCATCTTTCGCGCGGCGTTCCAGCAGGCGTGGCGAGGCATGCGCGCGGTCTGCAACTGATCGCGGCGCGCGCGGCCGATCGACAAAGAGACGAACGCCCGGCCGCGACGTGCGGACCGGGCGCTCTCTCGGGTGGGCACCGCGCCGTCAGCGCGGGCGCGGGGCGACGCGCCTCAGTTCTTGCCCTGGCAGCTGGTGGTCAGGCACTGGTTGGCCGCCGCGCAGTTGGCGTTGGCCGCGCACGCCGCGCCGACGGCCGCGCACGCGCCGCCCTGGTTGATCGACGTGTTGAGGCAGGTCTGGCACGCCGCGTTCGGGTTCTGCTGCGCGCAGGCGGTGGCCGCGCACTCGGTGGCGCACGGACCGGCGCCCGCGTCACCGCCGCCCGGGCCGTTGCACGCGCAGTCGATGCCGTCGGCGACGAAGTCTTGGTACGCCGTGCCCTTGCCCTGGAGGCAGCACTGCGCGCACGCGGCGAGCGAGCTCGTCTGCGAGCAGTCGGTGCCGCCGCTCGAGCCCGACGAGCCGCTCGAGCCCGCGTCACCCGACGAGCCGCTCGAGCCCGACGAGCCGCTCGAGCCGCCGTCGCCGGAAGACGACGACGACGCGCCGTCCTTGCCCGCGTCGGACGGGACCGTGACGGTCTCGGTGGTCGTGCTGCTGCACGCGGCGGCGGCCATGGCGGCCGCGATGAAGGAGCCGACGAGGGAAAGCTTGATGAAGTTTGCGCTCATGAGATTTCTCCGATCTGTCACACGCCGCGAGGCGCGCGTTGAGACACGTCGCGCTGCCGCGACGGTGGACTCGACAAGACCCCTCTTGCCCCTTCGCGCACGGGCACAGCGACGACTGCCGCGCTGCGCTCGTGTGCTCCGGCCCGAAACATGGGCGCCTCCGTAGCACGAGGCGCCCGCCGCGTCAGGCAGCGCGAGCATCGCGGGCGTCTCCTGCGCGGCTCATCGCCTCAGCGCGCGGGGCGCACCGCGATCCACGTGACGACGCCGATGCCTTCGCCCGCGTCTGTCTCGATCTTCGTTCCGTCTGCCGAGACGCGGCCCTTGGCCGCCACCACAGGGAGGCCGCTCGTGTTCACGAGCTCGAGGCTCGTTCCGCCCATGGTGATGATTTCTACCGGCGCGCCCGCCGCGAGCCCGCCTGTGTCGGTCAGGGTGAGGCCGACCTTCTTCGACGGCTTGGCGTCGAACGGCCCGAGCGCGTAGACGAGCGACGCGCCCGCGGCGAAGGCGGGCGCCTTGTCGACCGGCACCTTGGCGTAGCGCAGCTTGCGGCCCTCGGCGTCGTCGGCGAGATCTTCGAAGGACAGCTCCCACGTGGTGCCCGCCTCGACGCGCAGCGACACGGGGCCCGCTGTGACGGTGGTGGCCGGCGCTTCGTCGGGGGGCAGCGCGCCGCCTGCGGCCAGCGGCGCGAGCTCGATCGCAGCCCCGAGGTCGAAGCGCTCGGGGGGCGCGTCGGGCAGTCTCACGAAGAGGCTCGCGTGGTTCGGGCGGCCGTGGAAGAAGACGGCGTACCCCCCGTTGGGCAAGCGCGCGTTCACGTCGACCTTGAAGGCGCCGGCGGCGTCGGTCACGGCGCCGAAGCACACGACGCCGCAGAGCGTGATGTTGAGACCCGACAAGGCCGCGCCGCCCGCCGCCGCCACACGGCCGGTGACTTCTCTCACGCAGTGCGCCGGCGCGTCACGGCCCTCTTGCCACTGTCCGCCGGGCGGGGGTGAGCACTCGACGGCCCCTCCGTCGCCCGCGTCCCCGGTCGCGCCGGCGTCGACGGGGCCGGAGGCCGGCGCGGCCGTCGAGCACGCGGCGCAGAGAGCGAGCAGGGGAAGGAGCTTGCGCATCGACCTCTTCTTACGCTGGATCAGCGCGGCCGGTTTCGCCCGAACATTTCAGCGTTATTGGATACTTACACCCCGCGAGCGAGAAAATCGGTGTCCCTCGATACCGCTCGCGCGCGCGGGGCGTATAGCGAAGATCATGACCCGGCGCCCCACCTCCCCCTGGCTCGTCCTCCCGCTCCTAGCCTTCGGTCTCGCTGCGTGCAGCAGCAACACCACCGTCGTCCCGCCCGCCGGGCCGAGCGATCCCGACCCGACGCCCGGCGATCCGGTGCCCGCGCCGCCCGCCACGGGCTCGAGCAGCGGCGCCACGTCGAGCGGTGGCACTGCCCCTCCTCCCGACGCGCCGCTCCCGGCGACCTGGGGCGCGCAAGCGTGCCCCGCCGCGTCGGGCGCCAAGGGGTTCGCCGTCGGCGAGTCGCTCGGGGATCTGGAGCTCAAAGACTGTGACACCGGCGCGCCGGCCAAGCTCGACGAGCTGTGCGGCGCGTCGGCCACGTGGATCTTCGCGGCGCACACGCACTGCCCCACGTGCCAGGCGACGGCGGGCTTCACCGACGACGTCGCCGCGGCCGTCGCGTCCAAGAACGTCGCCATCGCGCACATCGTCTACAACGACAACGGCACCAGCTGCGCCAAGTGGAAGGCCGCGTACAAGCTCGCGGGCGTCGCCAACGTGCGCGTGTACGAAGACCCGACGGGCGACGCGTGGGCCAAGCTCAAGACGTCGAACTTCACGGCGCCGAGCGCGTTCCTCGACGCGAACCGCGTGATCACGTTCAAGGAGCACGGCCTCGCCAAGAGCGCCGTCCTCACGCAGATCGACGCGGCGCTCGCCAAGAAGTAGCGCCGGGCCGCTCGCGCCCGTGGAGCGTAGGCGTGCGGAGTGAGATACTAGCGCCGGGATGACGGGGGTAGCTGCGCTCGCGCCGGGGCTCGTGTTCGCCGGAGACTTCCGCGTGGTGCGCCCGCTCGCCGAGGGCGGCATGGGCGCGGTGTATGTCGTCGAGCAGATCAGCACGGGCAAGGCCCGCGCGCTCAAGGTGATGCACCCCGACATCGCGCGCGACGAGGACTGCCGTCGCCGCTTCGTCCAGGAGGCGCGCATCAGCGGCCGGGTGGACAGCGATCACGTCGTCGAGGTGCACAGCGCGGGCGTCGACGCGGCGACGCGCTCGCTCTTCTTGGTGATGGAGCTGCTCGAAGGCGAGAACCTCGCCGAGCGCATCGCGCGCGACGGGGCGCTGTCTCTGGAAGACGCCCGCGTCTTGTTCACGCAGCTGTGTCACGCCGTAGGGGCGGCGCACGCGGCGGGCATCGTGCATCGCGACCTCAAGCCGGAGAACGTGTTCCTCGCGCGCTCCAAGCGCGCCGGCGAGAGCGGCAAGTTCTCCGTGAAGGTGCTCGACTTCGGCATCGCGAAGCTCGTCGCCGAGGCGGCGCCCTCGGGACGGACGACGGGCATGATCGGCACGCCGATGTGGATGGCGCCCGAGCAGACCGAGCCCGGGCCCGTGACGGCGCGCGCGGACGTGTGGGCGCTGGGGCTCATCCTCTACTACGTGCTGACGGGGCGCTGTTTCTGGCGGACGGCGCACGCGGACGGCGTCACGTTTGCCCACGTCCTCCGCGAGATGCTCGTGGGAGACATCCCCGCGCTGTCGCTCCGCGCCGCAGAGGACGGCGCGCGTGGTCTGGGCCTTGCGGCGTTCGACGACGTCTTCGCGGTGAGCGTGGAGCGTGACGTGGCGTCGCGCCTGCCCGACGCCAACCGGTTCGGCGACGCCGTCGAGCAGGCCATGTCGCGCGCGCTCGGGGGCGGGCGGGATTCGAGCCCGGCCATCTCTGCGCCTGCGGGCTCGGTGCGCGTCGTCGCCGAGGCGGACGCGAGGGCGCTCGATGCCACGGTCGGCCACGCAGGCCCCGTCGGCTCTTCCGCAAAGAAGAGAGACCTCGAGCTCGATGCCGTCGCGCCCGGGCCGGCGCTCGAGCTCGCGGCTCCCCCGCGCGTCGCACCGCCCGCGTCGTCGCCGCGGCCCGTCGTGCTCCAGGCACCGCCCTCCGCGCAACCCGAGCGCTCCGCGTTTGCCACGGTCATCGCCGCGCGCTCGGCCCCGCCGCCCATCTGGGTGTTCGTCGCCGGGGTGATCGTGCTCCTCGGGGTGATCAGCGGCGGCGTCGCGCTGAACCGAAAGCTCCGGGCCGCTGCCGCGGTATCCGGCGACGCCGACGAAGACGCTGTCGTCGATGACGGGGGCGCCGCGTCGACGAGCGGTCCGTCGTGCCGCATCTGCACGCTCGAGGTGCAGATCAAGGACGAAGGCCTCGATCGCGCGCAGCTCGTGGCGCCCATCGAAGCCGCCTTCGAGCGCATCGACCGTCAGTGTCTGACCCCTCACGCCGCGCCAAAGTTTCGTCGCGCGCGCCGAGGCTCACCGACGGAGCGCCCGTATCGTCCGACGCGCGGCGACGTGACGATCTCCCTGACGGTCCGCGACGGTGCGGCGGTCATCCACGACGTGAGCGCGTCAACCGTGACCGACAGCTCCGACGAGTGCATCGCCGACGCGCTCAGCGAGGTGAGGTTCGCGCAGTCACGTTATCGGACCGTGGCGCTCTACACGATTCGGTACGACACCGCGGTCCGATGACGCGAAAACGCCCGGACGGGGCCGAGCCCGTCCGAGCGATCGCGATCCGGCTGACACCGAGACCGGTCGAGTCGAACCTCCGACTCGCCCCGCCCGGTTCGGCGATTGCGCCCTAGTTGCGCGCGCAGCGGAAGCCGGCGCGGGCGTACGTGCGCCACACCGGGTAGTTGGCGTAGCGGTGCGAGTTCTGGATCGCGTGACCCTCCCACGACCCGTCGACGAGCACGCGGTTGCCGTCGCTCGCCCACGCGGCCGTGCCGTCGGCCTTGAGCGGGTACGCCGAGTTCTCGCTCGCGCTGAGGTTGGGGAAGCTGACGTTCGCGCAGTCGCTGCACGTGCCCGCGGGGGTGTCGTTGCGGTCGAGGACCCACTCGAGCAGGTTGCCGCTCATATCCATGTGACCCCAGCGCGCGGCGCCGGCGGGCTTGGAGCCCGGGGGAGCGATGTGGAGCGGGCCGTCGTTGCCGTCCCACCAGAACTTGTTGGAGGGCCAGGTCATCTGCCAGCCGTCGAAGCCGCCGCCGTTCTCCTTGAGGTACCAGACGGTGCGCTGGTAGCCCTGGTTGTTCGCGTCGGCGTACTTGGGCGCCGAGCCGCCCCACGCGTACGCGCGCTGGTAGCTGCCGCCCTCGGCGGCGTAGCTCCACTCGGCCGCGGTGGGCAGGCGCCCGCCGTCCCACGCGCAGAACGCGAAGGCCGTGTACCAGTCGACGCACGTGACGGGCTTGTTGTCGTTCGCCGACGAGCTCCAGGTCGTCGAGCCGTAGTTGTTGTTGTCGCTGCCGAACGCGCAGCCCCAGGTGAGCCGGCCGTCGATCTCGGCGTTGCTGCCCGGCAAGCGCTTGTTCCACGCGCTGCGCCAGCCGCTGTTGGCGATCTTCGGGTGCGCGCCGGCGCCCGCGGCGGGGGGGCTGCCCTTGAGGTTGCCGCCCTTGGACTGGAAGAACTTGCGGAGACGGCCCTGCGTCACCTCGTACTTGTCGAGCTTGAACGAGCTGATGGTCGCGGGGAGCGAGTTGTTGTTGAAGCGCTTGAACGTGCCGCCGGGCACCTGGATGGTGCGGCAGCAGCTCTCGTTGCCGTTGGCGCCGCAGGTGTTCCGGCCGGCGCCGTTGGTCGCGCAGCTCTTGGTGGTGAACGCGACGAACTGCTGGCCGGGGACGGGGAGCGCCTTGTTGACCGCCTGACCGAGGCCGGGGAGGGCCTTGGGCGTCGAGTCGGTGTCGATCACGTCGTCGGACGCGGGCGCGGGCGGCTCGGGCGCGCGGTCTCCGCACACGCCGGCCTCACAGAGGCTGCCCTCGCAGTCGCCGTCCTCGCGGCACGCCTTGCCCGTCGCGCACGCCACGGCCTCGGGGCCGCCGCAGTCGACGTCGGTCTCCTGGCCGTCCTTCTGCCCGTTGGCGCTCAGCGAGCCCTCGCAGAGGCCGTGGATGCAGACGCCCGACTGGCAGTCGGCGCCGTCCTTGCAGCCCATCTTCATGCCGCACTTGCCGCACGTCGGGCCGCCGCAGTCCGTGTCGGTCTCTTCGCCGTTCGGAATGCTGTCGTCGCAACGCGGGACCTCCTTGAGCGCCCCAGGCCGCGCTTCGGGCGGCGCGACCTCGATGGCCGCGTCGGCCCCCGGGTCACTGGAGCACGCAGCGGCGAGCGCCACGACGGTGCCAAGAACGAACGACGAACCCACGATGCGACCAAGCTTCAAAACGAACCTCCTTGTGAGGTCAAAGATGTAAGCCGAAGCTCGGAGACAAACCAGTCGTCCAACGGGGGGACACGGCCCGCTTCGGGGCGAACAGGGCCGTGAATCCGAGCACTTACGGGTGCGGTGTCACTCGCGCGGGTGACAGCGGAGCGGCTCGACTGGGCCTCCGGAGCGCCTCTCGCACGTCACCCGAATGGGTGATCCGGTGCGCGTCGGGCGCCGATGCCGCTCGCTCCGCGCCGCGCGGAGTCGGCTCGGCTCCGTGCTCGCGGCGCTCAGGCTCGGTGTTGGAGGCGCTCGAGAGCCCCACGAAGGCGCGCCGGGATGTCCGCAGGGCGGCGGCTCGCGCGGTCGACGAAGACGTGCACGAAGTGTCCGAACGCCGAGGGCTCGCCGTCGGCGCCGAAGATGCCGATCTCGTAGCGCACGCTCGACCGACCGAGCTTGGTCACGGTGAGCCCCGCCTCGAGCGCGTCGGGGTACGCCGCGGGCCGCACGTACTTGCAGCCCGACTCGACGCACAGCCCGATGACCTCACCGCCGTGAACGTCGAGGCCGCCCTCGGCGACGAGCCACGCGTTGATGATCGTGTCGAAGTACGCGTAGTAGACGACGTTGTTCACGTGACCGTAGACGTCGTTGTCCATCCACCGCGTCTGGACGGGCGAGAAGTGCGCGTAGTGATCGCGGCCGGGCGGGGGCGTGCGCTCGCTCATCTCGTCACTCTCCTCGGGCGGTCGTCGTGGGCGCGAGGCTCGCGCGAAACAGCGCGGCGACGTCGACGTCGCCGACGGGCCGCGGTGCGTTGCCGAGCAGGCGCGCCTGCGCGACGGTTCCCCGCGTGAGGGCCTCGACGTCCGCGTCGACGTAGCCCAGCGCCGCCAGACCCACCGGCACGCTCGCGTCGCGCATCATACGTTCGAGCGCCGCCGCGAGCAGCGCGCCCGCGTCGTCCGGGGCGGCGCCTCGCGTGTCTGCCCCGAGCGCACGCGCGCACGCGAGGTGCCTCTCGGGAGATGCCGACGCGGTGAATCGGACCGCGGCAGGCGCGTTGACCACGACGGACACTCCGTGCGGCACCATCGCCTCGTCGTCGGGGTAGTCCGGCATGCGAAAGTCGCGCACGAGCCCGGCCACCGCGTAGGCCATCGCGTGTGGGATGTGCACGCCGGCGTTTCCGAACGCGAGCCCCGCGAGCGTCGCGGCCCACATGAGCTGCTCACGCGCCTCGTCGTCGGAGGCGTCGCGCACCGCGCGCACCAGGTGCGTCGCGCCCAGCTCGAGCGCCGCGAAGCTGCCGTGATCGCTCCAGGGGTTTCGACCCTGACTCATCGGCCGCGCCGCCGGCGAGTCGGGGCGCGCGCGCGCGGTGAAGGGGCGCGCGGTGTAGGACTCGATGGCGTGACACAGCACGTCGAACCCGCCGGCCGCGACGACCGCGGGCGGAAGGGTGCGCGTCGCGTCGGGGTCGATGATCGCGTGCGTAGGCCGGAGGCGCCGAGACGCGATACCGGTCTTGGCCCCGAGGCTCACCACGTCACAGACGGCGATCCCGGTGAGCTCGCTGCCCGTGCCCGCGGTCGTCGGGCACGCCACGTGCGGAGGGAGCGGGCCCGGCACGGCCTCGGCGCGACCGACTGGCGCGTTCACGTAGGCGAAGAAGTCCGCGGGGTAGGCGGCGTAGAGGGCGGCCGCCTTGCACGTGTCGATCACGGAGCCGCCGCCGAGCGACACGTACCCGTCGAAGCGCCCGTCGCGTGCGAAGGTCGCCGCCGCCTCGAACGACGCGTCGGTGGGCTCGACGCGTACGTCCGCGTAGGTCACGACGTCGACCCCGGCCTCCGCGAGCGATCGCGTTAAATATGCATATGCATCTATCTGTCGCACGCGCGCGTCGGTGAAGAGCGCCACGCGCTTGCACCCGAGGCCACGGACGACGGCACCCGCCTCGCGGAGCGCGCCCCGCCCGAAGGTGAGGCTCGACGCGTCGACGGCGAAGATCCCCTCGCCGCCCTCTGCGGGCGCGTATCCGTGCGCGCAGCTCATGGCCCCGATGCTACGCGATCTCGTGCGGGGCGGTGCGAGCCGCCGCCGCGCCGAGGCTCACTCGCCAGAGGCGGCGACCGCAGGGGCCGGGACGGCCGCGAGCTCGTCGGTCGATCGGCGCGCGCGCGGGCCAGACGCGGGAGGGCTCGACGCGAGCGCCGCGCGGATCGACGGGGGTGGCTCGTCGTCGCGCGTGGCGAGCGAGGCGGGAGGTCGGAGGGCGAGCGCGGGCATCGAGCACGAGGGGCGACGAGGCGGCATCGATGACATACAGGACCTCCGGGCTCCCGCCTCCTTGCATGCCGCGCGCCAGGTGCTTGCCCTCCTCTCACGCTCTCGGCGTGCGCGATCGGCGCGTGCGGACACCTGCCCACACGGGCCTCCGCCCCCCGCTCCACGTCGGGCCGTGGGGGATCGCCGCTACAGAGGCGCTCGGCCGACCGCCGCGCGCGCAGGCCCAGCTTCTGCCGGCGTGACGCGGCACCGCACGGGCCTCGAGGGCGTCGCGGCTTCTCGTCTGCGCATGGGCCTGCTAAGTCCGCTCTCCCATGAAGGCGTACCTCGAGCTGCTCCAGCATGTCCTCGAGCGCGGCAGAGACCGCGAGGACCGCACCGGCACGGGCACCCGCAGCGTGTTCGGCTGGCAGATGCGCTTCGACCTGCGCGAAGGCTTTCCGCTGGTCACCACCAAGAAGATCCACGTCAAGTCGGTCATCCACGAGCTGCTGTGGTTCCTGCGCGGCGAGACGCACGTGCAGTCCTTGCAGCGCGACGGCGTGCGCATCTGGAACGAGTGGGCCACCGAGGAACAGACGGCGAAGTTCGGGCGACCGGAGGGCGAGCTCGGTCCGGTGTACGGACACCAGTGGCGAAACTTCGGCGCGACGCGCAAGCCAGACGGCACCTACGCCGACGACGGCGTCGACCAGATCGCCCACGTCGCGCGCGAGCTGCGCTCCAACCCGTCGAGCCGACGGCTCATCGTCACGGGGTGGAACCCCAAGGAGGCCGACCAGGTCGCGCTGCCCCCGTGCCACACGCTCTTCCAGCTCTACGTGCAGGGCGGTGAGCTGTCGTGTCAGCTCTATCAACGCAGCGGGGACATCTTCCTCGGCGTGCCCTTCAACATCGCGAGCTACGCGCTGCTCACCATGATGCTCGCGCACGTCTCCGGTCTGCGCCCCGGTGAGTTCATCCACACGCTCGGCGACGCGCACCTCTACAAGAACCACTTCGAGCAGGCGCGCACCCAGCTCGCGCGCTCGCCCAAGCCGCTCCCCCAGATGAAGCTCGACCCCTCGGTGAAGGACATCTTCTCGTTCGCCTACGAGCACTTCACGCTCGAGGGCTACGATCCCCACCCGCACATCGCCGCGCCCGTCGCGGTCTGAGGACCCCTTGGCAGAAGCCTCTCCCGCGCTCACGCCCGCGCCCCAGCCCGCGCCGGCCGCTCGCCTCCCGCTCACGCTCGTCGTCGCGGTCGGGCCTCGCAACGTGATCGGCGTGGGCGGCGGGCTGCCGTGGCACGTGCCCGAGGACCTCAAGCACTTCAAGGCCACGACGATGGGCCACGCCGTCATCATGGGGCGCAAGACGTTCGAGTCGATCGGGCGGGTGCTGCCGGGGCGCCGCTTCGTCGTCGTGACGCGCAACCCCGACTTCGCCTTCGACGGCGTGACGGTGGCGCGCGGCCTCGACGAGGCGCTCCGCGCGGCGCGCGAGACGGACCCCGAGCCGTGCGTCATCGGCGGCGCCGAGATCTACCGTGCCGCGCTGCCCCTGGCCACGCGGGTCGAGCTCACCGAGATCTCGCACGAGGTCGACGGCGATACGTTCTTTCCGGAGCTCGATCGTGCGGCGTGGCGCGAGACGGCGCGACGCGCGGGCGAGACGGCGGGCGTGAGCTTCGTCACGTTGGAGCGATGATGCGACCCGGCGAGTCCAGGCGCCCCGAGCGCGGCGCGGCGGCGTGGGTCATCGCCGCGTCGTTCGTCGCCGCGACGGCGGCGCTCGCGGGGCCTACGGGCTGTCACTCTCGTTCGCCCGGCAAGCCCATCGAGACGTGCACGAGGGCGTGCGAGATCCGCGCAGAGCGCCAGTGCAGCTCCGACGAGTGCGCGCGCGGCTGCGAGCTCATCCTCGACCGAATCGTCGAGCGCGAGGCCGACACCGTCATCCAGTGCGTGGCGAGCGTCGCGCGGCGTTGCGGCGACGCGATATGGGCCATCTGCGCGGCGCGCGTGGGCCCCCACGCCGACGGCGGACCGCCGGCACCCGAGCCGCTGCCGATGGAGGACGAAGAGTGATCGTCCGCGTCCACGACGACCGCAAGCGCGAGCTGACGTTCGGCGCGGCGCCCAAGCGCGTCGTGTCCCTCGTGCCGAGCGACACGTTCACTGTGGCGGCGCTCGGCTGCGGCGACGCGATCGTGGGGCGCACGGACTACTGCGAGCTGCCTGCCGACGTGAACGCACGCGTCCCGAGCGTGGGCGGCACCAAGAACCCGCGCGTCGACGACATCGTCGCGCTCTCGCCCGACCTCGTGCTCGCCAACCAAGAAGAGAACACGCGCTCGGACCTCGAGGCGCTCGCGCAGCAGGGCATCCGCGTCTTCGTCGCGTTCCCCAAGCGCGCCGCCGACGGCCTCGCGCACATGGCGCGACTCGCGCGCATCTTTCGCGTCGAGCGCGACGCGTCCGCACGGGATCTGCTCGCGCGCGGCTATGCGGGCATGCGCGAGGCCGAGGCAGCACGCGCCGTCGAGGCGCCGCTCCGCACCTTCTGCCCCATCTGGATGGATCCGCTCATGACGATCCACGGCGCGACGTTCATCAGCGACATGCTCGACCTCGCCGGCGCGCAGAACGTCTTCGCCGACCGCGAGCGCCGCTACCCGCTCGCGGCCGACGTGGGCGACGCCAAGCCCTTGCCGCCGGAGCGCGTGGCCGATCGCGACGTACGATACCCGCGCGTGTCCGTCGACGAGGTCGTGGCCCGCGCGCCCGAGCTCGTGCTCCTCCCCGACGAGCCGCACCCGTTCACCGACGCCGACGCCGAGGTCTTCCGCGCGCTCGCGATCCCCGCGGCAGCTCATGACGCCGTCGTTCGAATGCCCGGCAAGGACATCTGCTGGTACGGCGCGTGGGCGGTCGACGGCTTGCCGCGCCTGCGGGCGCTCGTGGGGCGCTACCGCGCGTCCTTTGCGAGCAGCGCGAAGATGGCGTGATCGAGCCATCGGCCGTGGCACCGCTCGGCCTCACGCGCGATCCCCTCGAAACGAAAGCCCAGCCGACGGATGACGGCGAGCGACGCGTGGTTGTTGGTCGCGGCCGCCACGCGCACGCGGTGGGCGTTGACGGGACCGAACGCGAAGTCGAGGCACGCGCGCGCCGCCTCGGTCATGAGCCCGCGACGTGTGCTGTCGGTGCGCAGCCAGTAGCCCAGCTCGACGTTCTCGTGCAGGTGCGCGAACTGCTCGAGGCCGATGACGCCGAGCAGTCGGTGCGTGCCGCGATCGCGGATCGAGAAGCGACACGCGCGCGCGCCGTCCCAGTCGGCGGCGCTGGCGTCGGCGTAGCGAGCGCTCGAGTCGACGTCGATGTTGAACGGGACCCACGGCAGCCACGGCTCGAGCTCGGGGCGCGACGCCTCGACCGCGGTCCATAGGTCGCGGGCGTCGGAGGCGTCGAGTGGGGCGAGCAGCAGCCGCTGCGTCGTCAGGGGACGAGCTCGGACCTCGGAGCGCGGGGGGACGGCGAGCACGGGCCGAGTATCCTTCGGCCTTGGGGAGCGGTAAAGACGGACCGGCTCAGTCGTCGCAGAACGTGTCGGGCTCGGCCACGTCGGGGGTGCCCGCGGGGTACGCGGCGACGAGGGCCTTGGCGGGGCGCTCGACGCGCTCGAGGGGGCTCGTGACCAGATCGCGCCCGCCGGCGGCGAAATAGAGCGCCTCGCCGGGGCTGGGATCGCCCGGGTTGGGGACGATCGCGCCGTTGACGTAGAACTTGAGGCCGCCGTGCAGGCGCCTGCGGATCGCGAGGTGCCCCGCGAGGAAGTCACCGGTGCGCCGATCGCGCACGGCGATGCAGAAGCCGTCGCGGAAGTGGTACTCGGTGTTCCGCGTCACATAGACGCGGTGGCGTCGTCGATCGGGTCCGTCGAGCTTCTTCGCTGCTTCAGCCATCACACACCGTCCTCCCCGCACCTACTTCTGGCGGGTTCGAGCAGTGTGGTGGTGACGCCCGCGAGTGGCCAAGTTTTGGCACCCGGCCCGCGGCGCCGTGCGCCGCGCCGATCAGCTCGGTCGAACCACGCCGATCAGCTCGGTCGAACCAGCGCGGGGTCGACGGTCTCGTTGATCTTGACGCCCTCGAAGACGATCTCGGTCGCGTCGCGCTTGCCCTCGACGATCCGCGCGCGCACGGGGCGAACCAGGTCCTTCGCCGTCGTGACCTCGAACGAGCGCACCCGCGTCGCGGGCTCGCGCGCCGCGCCCTTGAACGTCACCTCCGTCGCGCCGCGAGAGGCAGAGAGCGTGTAGCGCTTCTCGAGCGTGTGCAGGTCCCCGCCGATCATCGCGCGCACGTCGGCGAGCGCCTGCACCTTGGCGCTCTGACCCGAGGGGGGCAGCGCCGCGCTCGAGCGGGGCGTGCGGTACGCGATGCCGTCGGGCGTGATCCAGTAGATGATGCGGTCGGGCGGGGCGAGCTCCCACCGCAGGCGATCGGGGCCGACCATCACGAGCTTGCCCGTCGATCGGACGCGCGTGGCGAGCAGCGCGATGACGCGCTCCTGCGTGAACGAGGCCGTGAGCGTCTTGACCGCGCGTCGCGCCTTGGCCACCTCGGTGAGCAGCGCGGCGAGCGCGGCCGCGTCGACCTCGACGTGGGGCTCGCGTGCGGCGCCGGCGTCTGCGTCTGCACGAGCCAGGCGCGGCGCGGCGAGCACGCTCACGGCACCGGCGATGGCCGCTCGGCGCGTGACGCTCATCGCGGGCCTCCGAGCTTCTGTCGATCACCGCCGAAGAGCGGTGCGCCGGCGCGCTCGCGTCCCTGCTCGTAACGCCCGTCGACGAGTGCCGGGTCGGCGGCGATCTCCGACGGCGCAGCCGGGTCTCCGCCGTCCGCGGCGTGCTCGAGCGTCGCGCGCAGGTCGATGCGCGTGAACTTTCCCGAGAGGTGAGGCCCCGACGACACCCACGCCACGCGGTCGGTGAGGTCGGCGACGAAGCCGTGCGTCGCGATGAACGCGTCGATGGTGCGTCGATCGCCCGGCGGACAAGCCTCGCCCCCCGCGCACACGTGGTCTCGCAGCATCGCCACGGCGCGCTCGACGTCGGCGCTCTTGGGCGCGACGCCCGAGAGCAGCTCGTCGATGCGTGCGCGCCGGGCGAGCGTCGTCGTCTTGTCGCGCACGCGGAGGTTCTTGGGATCGCCCGAGAGGGGGCCCTCGAGGTGGTTGGTGAGCGCGGCCGTGTCGGTGCCGGCGCTGCGCACGAAGGCGGCGCTCCCGGGCGCGCGCTCCACCACCACGAAGCGCCCCGCCGCGTCTGTCGCCAGCACCATGTGCGAGACCATCGTCTTCTGCTCCGAGAGGATGCGCGCGGCCTCGTCGGCGTCGCGCGCTTGCGACAGCGCCTCGCGGATGGAGAACACGATGGCCATGCCGTCGCTCGACGGCTCGCCCGCCCGCGCACCGTGTACGACGAGCGAGACGCCCTCGGCATTCATCCCGGTGACGACCCCCACGAGGCCGGGCCACGAGACGCTCAAGAACGGGATGCGACCCGCTTCGCGTACGACGAACACCGTCTTGTCGATGTCGAAGACGTCGGCCGCCTCGAAGTCGAAGGCCCGCGCCACCAGCACGTGACCGTCGCGCGTACGCGTGGGGCCGAGCGCGAAGCTCGTGCACCCCACGAGCGGGGAGCCCTCGAAGCCGAGCGCGATGTCGTAGAGCGCGTGCAGGTAGCTCATCCGCTGGTACGTCGGCAGGTGAGCGGTGTACGGGTCGGGCGTGAATGCGGCGGCCTCGGCGGCCAGCTCCCGCGCGCGTGGCTCGGGGAAGCCCGCGGCGACGCCTCGGTACTTCACCCGCGCGACGTCCATCAAGAGCCAGCGCGCCGGCGGGAAGGGCACCACGTGGTCGAGGCCGTCCCACATGATGGCCTCGTCGGCGACCATGCGATCGTAGAGCAGGCGGGAGTGCGCCGTGCCGATCTCCTCGGGCGTGCCGGCCAGGTAGGTGACGCGCAGCCCGCCGACGGTGCGCGTCCAGCTCGGGCCGGCACGCCGCAGCTCGCCTTGCTCGCGGACCTCGAGCGCCGGTGTGTCGACGGCGACGGCCCGGATCCGGGTCGCGCGGTCGATGACGAGGTGCGCGACCACGGGCACGGCGAGCATCGCCAAGACCGCGCCCAGCCTTCTCTTGCGGCGCGGCGTCAACGCCTCGTCCGCGCGCCGCGCGTGGCCGCGCGGACGACGCTCCGGATGATGCGCGCGGGGTCGCGCACGACGTGAAAGTGCGTCTGCCGCTCGTGCTCGGGCGGATAGAAGACCCGGACGTCGATCTCCACGATCGGCACGCCGGCGCGGCTCGCGAGCAGCAGCGCCTCGGCCTCGAAGTCGTAGCGATCTCCGCGCGCGTCGAGCGCGAGCGTGGCCGCAACGGGATAGCGCCGGAGGCCGCACTGCGTGTCGCGCAGCGGGCGCCCCGCGAATCGCGAGAGGAAGTAGTTGGAGATCGCGTTCGACGCCTGGTTCTTCGAGGGCGCCCCGTCGCGTGACAGGTCGCGCACGCCGAGCACGAGCGCCGCGGGATCGGATGCGGCGTACAGAACGCGGCGGGCCTCGTCCGCCGGGTGTTGCCCGTCGGCGTCGATCGTGAGCGCCACCGTCCACCCGCGCGCGTGCGCGGTCGCGAGGCCGGTCTTGAGCGCAGCGCCTTTTCCGCGGTTTTGTCCGTGCGCGAGCACCTCGCACCCCGACTCTCGCGCGCGGGCCGCGGTGTCGTCGCGCGAGCCGTCGTCGATCACCAGCAAGCGTTCTCCGAGCTCCGGGAGCTGGGCCCGCACGGCGTCGATCACGGCGCCGACGCTGCGCCCTGCGTCGAACGCGGGGACGAGGACGCACGCGCTCGCCGTCCACGCGACCGCGCGCGTGAGCTCGTCCGTCGCGACTCCGTGCTCTCCGTCCGCTGGCACGGCGCGGATCGTTGCACGTTGACGGTCTCGGGCGCAAAGGGTACCGCGGAGTCGTGAGCGTCTCGTTGACCGTCGAAGGTGGGCCGTGCCGCGGCGTCGATCGCCGAGAGGTGACGCGCCGCGTGCGCGCGATGATGAAGCTTCTTCAATTGAAAGAAGAGGAGCTTTCAATCGTACTAACGCGCGACAATCAAATACATGAATTGAACCGCACTTATCGCGGCAAGGACCGACCCACAGACGTGCTCGCGTTTTCCATGCGCGAAGGCGCTCACGGAGCGCTCGCAGGCGCGCTCTTGGGCGACGTCATCGTGAGCCTCGAGACGGCGGAGCGGCAGGCCCGAGGGCGGGGGGTGGAGCTGCTCGACGAGGTGACGATGCTCCTGGCGCACGGGCTGCTCCACCTGCTCGGGTGGGACCACCAGACGGCCGCGGAGGACCGGAAGATGCGCGCCGAGACCGCGCGGCTGTGCGCGGCGGCGGCCCCGGCCCGGCCGCGTGCCCGGGCGTCAAAGCGGGCAGGTGCACCCCCCCTAACCGAGAACCCGAGCGCGCCCAGACCCGCGCAGCGACGAAAGAAAGTCGCGTCCCGGGCCCGGGCGGGGGCCTCGCCGCGACGCCCCTCGCGCTGAGGGGATGTCGTTCCATGTGCGTTCGAAAACGAAAAAATAGGTGAATTCCCCTTGCAGGGACGAAGATCACGATGCTAGCCATGTCGGCGTGCCGCGGTTTTCGAGCGCTTTGCTCGGGGCAGCGGCAGGGGTGCTCGGGCTTCTTCGCCCCTCTCGGGGGAACCTCGGATGGGTCGAGTGATTGGCGCGACAAAGACGATCATCGTCGTGGAGTTCGACAGGAGGAATTGCAAATGGCTGCTGCGAAGCGCATGACTAAAGCTCAGGTGATCAGCGAGATCGCCGACATGAGCGAGTTGGACAAGAAGAGCGTCGTCAAGGTGTTTGATGGCCTCACGGATCTGATCAAGAAGCAGCTCGGCCCGCGTGGCCCGGGCGAGTTCGTGATCCCCGGCCTTCTCAAGCTGAAGACCGTGAAGAAGAAGGCGGTCCCCGCCGGTGAGCGTCGCAACCCGTTCACGGGCCAGATGCAGCACTTCCCCGCCAAGCCGGCCTCCAAGAAGGTCCGCGCGACGGCGCTGAAGGCGCTCAAGGACCTGGTCCAGTGACGCCGGCGGCGTGACGCGCCGCCAACGAGAACGCGGGCGCTCCTTTGCGGGGGCGCCCGTTTTCTTTTTTGTCAGCCCGCCGCGGCCTCGCGTCGCCGGCGCGCGCGGAGGGCGCCGGTCACCGCCGCGAGCGCCACGAGCGCGGCGAAGGGGCCGTCACCGTGCCGGCTGTAGAACGTCTTGCCCTCGAGCAGCGCAGGGCTCGTGAGCGGCGCCGCCGGCACCGGGCCCACGTACCGCAGCCGGACCACCCCCGCCGCGTCGACCCAGCTCGTGGGGCCTGCGTTGACCGCGCGCACCATGTCGCGCCGCGCCTCGACGGCGCGCAGGACCGCGAGCCGCAGGTGGAGCTCGCCCTCGGCGCTGCCGGCGAACCACGCGTCGTTGGTGACGTTGACGAGCAGGTTGGGCTCGACCTCCATCGCCTCGCGTCCGGCCACGGGCAGCGTGTCCTCGTAGCAGTTGAGCACCGCCGCGCGGACGGCCCCCGCCTCGAAGAGCACCTGGTGATCACCGGGCAAGATGCCCGTGCCCCGCGCGAAGACGCGCCTCAGCCACGGGAACGTGTCCGAGAGCGGGACCGTCTCGCCGAACCACAAGAGGTGGCGCTTGGCGTAGGGCCGCGCGATCGAGCCGTCGGAGCGGGCGAGGATGGCGGCGTTGTACGAAGCCCCGCCCGCGCCCGTGGTGTACGCGCCGGTGAGGACGGGGCCGCGCACGCCGTAGCCGAGGACGGCGCGCGGTCCGACCGGCGAGCGCCGCAGCGCGTGCGGGATGGGGTAGGGATAGGCCGACTCGGGCCACACCACGAGCTCGGCGCCGCGCTTCTCTGCCGCGAGCGTGAGCGAGGTGAGGCGCTCCATCATCATCGCCGAGCGCTCGGCCTCCCACCGGTCGAACGCCTCGAAGAGCGGCTGCACCACGGCGACGCGCGCGTGGGGAGCCTCTCGGCGCGCGCGCTCGACCGAGGCGCTGCGGGCGGCGCCGTGGAGCGCCATGCCGACGAGCAGCGCGACGCCGATCGCCATGGGGACGACGGACGCGCGCGGGGCCGTCCCGCCGCGGCGGAGCGTGGTCACCGCGTCGGCGAAGAGCCCCGTCGCGGCTGCGATCAGCAGGCTCACGCCGCGCTCACCGACGACGTCGGCGAGCTGGATCATCCACGGCCACGTCGCGAGGCCGCCCGCCGGTGTCCAGGGGAAGATGGCCGGGACGAACGTGGCCACGTAGACGCCGCACGCGAACGCGAGCCAACGCGCGACGCCCCTGCGCGCCAGCACGTGCGCCGAGAGCGCGCCGAGCAGCCACGGGATCGCCTGCGCGAGCGACAGGAGCACCAGCGCGAGCGTCGCGGGCGCCTGGCCGAGCGGGGTGAAGCGCGTGATGACCTCGGGCACGAACCGGAGCGCGACTAGGTTGGCGCCGAGCCCGAACATGAGCCCCACCAGCACGGCGCGTCGCGCGCGTGGCTCGCCCTCGGCCGGCGGCATGCACAGCGCGAAGCCCACGAGGCCCGCGAGCAGCCCGAGCGGCGCGTCGGTCGGCGGGGCGGTGAGCGCGAACACGATCCCGCTCACGAGCGCGCCCAGCGCAGCTCGAGCGGTACCGGCTCGGTCCCGCGGCGCCGCTCGCGTCACGGCGGAGGGATCATCCTCACCAGTAGAACGTGATGCCGCCCTGGAGCAGACCGCCGCCCGACGTGTTGGACGAGCGACCGGTGCCGTCGGTGAACTCGGGGTTGGTGCGGCGGCTGTCGTCGACGCGCCCGCGGACGAAGCCGCGCATGTCGATGTTCAGCGCGACGACCTTCGACAGGCGGAACTCGAGGCCCGCGCCGGCCTGCGCGCCGAAGTAGCCGTAGCGGTACGTCTGGTCGTCGCCGCGATCGTCGACGGCCTTGGCGCCGGACCAGCCGAAGCCACCGAGCAGGTACACCTGCGTCTTGCTCTTGGGGTTGAGGTAGATGAGGCCGTTGAACGTGATGGCCGTCTCGCTGCGCCGGTAGCCGTTGTAGTCACGGCCGCCGGCGAAATCGAGGTTGGCCTCGATGGCCGCGGCGGGCAGCGGGCGGTAGCGGAGGCCGAGCCCGAGCAGCGCCATGCCGGCGTCGCCGTCGCGACCCTTGCCCATCATCGCGCCGCCGAGGTGCAGGTTGAGACCCCACTCCTTCTTGGGGCGGGGGGTGCGCGGCACGTAGTAGTACGCGGGCGGCGCCTCGCGCGGCTGCACGATGACCGCGGGCGGGGGCGGCTGGTAGACGACGACGGGCGGCGGAGGCGGCGCGGGCTGCGTGGCCGGGGCGGCCTTCTCGGGCTGGGCCGGCGGCAGCTCGGGCGGATCGCCGCCCTTCTCGGGCGGCTTGGTCTCACCGCAGAACCAGCTGCCCGGCGGACAGTCCTTGGCGTCGTCGGCCCGGGCCACCGCGGGAGCGGCGACCATGGCGGCGATCGCGAGGGGGAAGAGGAGCCGCAGGGCGGGCCGTCGGGACGTCATCGACATGGGGTTCGGGCCTCCAAAGCGCACATCACTGTGTCTTCGAAGCAATGGGGGTGCCATCCAGAATAACCCTCCCTTCCGGGAATTCCATAGGCCCCCGTCCCGGGTGTAGCCGACAGTTCACGTCGGGGGCGCCACGAGTGTCCAACCTTGCCTCGCGTGGGTGCGCGATCGATCGGGGCCGCCGGTGTGTGGCGTGGTATGCGAGTTCGTCGTGTCGGTCCCCACCGTCCGCCTCAAGCCCGGCCATGTGCAGCCCGTCTGGGCGGGGCACCCCTGGGTCTATGCGCAGGCCGTCGATCGCATCGAGGGCGGCGCGACGCGTGGCGACGAGGTCGAGGTGCGCGATCCGCGCGGCAACTTCCTCGGTCGGGGGTTCTACACGCCGGGCTCTGCGATCGTCGTCCGCATCTTGGTCCGCGACGAGAAGGCGCCGATCGACGGTGAGCTCTTCCGTTCACGCTTCGAGGACGCCGCGCGCCTGCGCGCAGAGCTCGGGCTCGGTGAGACGTCCGAGGAGCCCAGCGCGATTCGAGGTCGCACGATGGGCCACGGCGCGCGGCCCGACCTCGCCCTCGCGGCGTCGTCCGGTGCACCCACGACCGGCTACCGCCTCGTGCACGCCGAGGGCGACGGCGTGCCGGGGCTCGTCGTCGACCGCTTCGGCGACGTGCTCTGCGTGCAGTTCTTGACCGCGGGCATGAAGCTCCGCGAGCGCATGATCCTCGACGCGCTCGAGGCGGTGTTCTCACCGCGCGCCATCGTCGACCGCACGCCCGCGCGCGTCGCCAAGATCGAGGCGTTCACGCCCGACGAGGGCGTCGTGCGTGGTGACGAGAAGACGAACGTCCTCTCGTTCCGCGAGCACGGGCTGGCGTGGGAGGTGCCGCTCGAGCTGGGCCAGAAGACGGGCTTCTACTTCGACCAGCGCGAGCTCCGCGCGCGCGTGGCGCAGCTCGCCAAGGGACGCCGCGTGCTCGATGCATATGCATACATCGGTGCGTTCGGCCTGGCGTGTGCGCGCGGCGGCGCGACCGAGGTCGTCAGCGTCGACGAGAGCGCCACCGCGATCGAGATCGGCGCCGAGCACGCGCTGCGCGCCGGCTTGTCCGATCGTGTGTCGTTCCAACGCGGCGACGCGCGCGACGTGATGCGCGCGGCCAAGGGCTCGTTCGATCTCACCATCGTCGACCCGCCGCGCCTCGCGCCCAAGCGCAGCTCACGCGACGCCGCGCTGGTCGAGTACACCAAGCTCGCCGAGCTGGGCTGCCGCGCCACGCGCCCGGGCGGCATCGTCGTCTTCTGTTCGTGCTCGGCCGCGGTCGATCTCACCGCGCTGACCCGCGCGCTCGCGACGGGCGCCCTCCGCGCGAACGTGCAGGCGCGTGTGTTCGAGCGATGGTTCCAAGGGCCCGACCACCCGGTGGGCGCCGCGTTCGGCGAGGGCCTCTACCTCAAGGCGCTCGTGGCCTGGGTGGTGCCGCGTTGAGGTCGGTCGCGTCGCTCGACGCCGCGGAGGCGCGCGCGCTCGTGGGCGTCCTGTTCGATCTCGACGACACCGTGCTGGATCACGGGCAGCTCACGCTCGCCGCCTACGGGGCGCTCTGGAAGCTGCGGGACGCGGGCCTGCGGCTCGTCGCGGTGACAGGGCGCCCGTACTCCTGGGCCGACGTCGTGGCGCGCACGTGGCCCGTCGACGCGGCGATCGCCGAGAACGGCGCGGTCGCCATCGTCCGCGAGTCGGGGCGCGTCGTGGTCACCGAGCGCGCCTCCGCGACCGAGCGGGGCGAGCGCTCGGCCCGGCTGAAGGAGATCGTCGCCGCCGCGAGCCGCGAGCTGCCCGAGGTGGGGCTCGCCGACGACGTGGCCGGGCGGCTCACCGACGTCACGTGGGACATCGGCGAGCACGTCACCGTGCCCGAGGCGCAGGTGAGCGCGCTCATGGCGCTCATCCAACGGCACGGCGCGCGCACCACGCGCAGCTCGGTCCACGTGCACGCCACGTTCGAGGTCGACGACAAGGCGACGGGCGTGACGCGCATGCTCTGCGAGACGCAGCACGAGGACGCGACCGCCGCCCGCCATCGGTGGGCGTACGTGGGGGACAGCGCCAACGACGCGCCGTGCTTCTCTGCGTTCCGCTCCACGTTCGGCGTCGCCAACGTGCGAGGGGCCGTCGCCCGCCTGTCGGTGCCCCCGCGCTGGGTGGCCTCGCGCGAGCGCGGCGCGGGCTTCGCGGAGATCGCCGACGCCCTCGTGCGCGCCCGCGGCGGTCCGGTCCCTTCGGGCGCCTGAGGAGCGGCGCGCCGGCCCCGCCAGCTGGTACCCGGCGTTTCTGAGATCTGGATCTTTTCGCTGGACCATTCCGGGCCGACGCTCTCGCCCATGAGCACCGCCGCCCCCCTCACGACCGCCACCTCGACCGCGTCGGCCACCCGCTCGCGCGGCCCCAGCCGCGTGGTAGTCTCGCCCGACATGAGCCAAAAGGACCTGCTCGACACCGCAGCGCGCCGCCTCTACCCGAACTACCGCCCCGCCCCGATGGTGCTGGCGCGCGGACAGGGCTGCGAGCTCTTCGACGTCGACGGGCGGCGCTGGCTCGACCTCGCCGCGGGCGTCGCCGTGTGCTCGGTCGGACACGGGCACCCCGAGCTCGTGCGCACGATCACGGAGCAGGCCGCGAAGCTCATGCACGTGTCCAACTACTTCTACAACGAAGAGAACATCCGGCTCGCCGACGAGCTCTGCGCGCGCGCCGAGCTCGACCGGGCGATGTTCTGCAACTCGGGCGCAGAGGCGAACGAGGCGCTCTTCAAGCTCGCGCGGCGCCACCACTACGGGCGCGGCGACAAGGGGCGCACTCGCTTCATCGCGTTCGACAACGCGTTCCACGGTCGGACGATGGGCGCGGTTTCGCTCACCGGCACGCCCAAGTACCGCGAGGGCTTCGGCGAGGTGGCGGGCGTCACCCACGTGGCCTACGGCGACATCGACGCGGTCAAGCGCGAGCTCGGCCCCGACGTCGCGGCGGTGATCGCCGAGCCCGTGCAGGGCGAGGGCGGCGTGCTCCCGGCGCCGAAGGGCTTTCTGCTCGCGCTGCGTGAGGCGTGCGACGCGGCCGGGGCCCTCCTGCTCCTCGACGAGGTGCAGACCGGCGTGGGGCGGCTCGGCCGGTGGTTCGGCTTCCACGAGTCGGGCATGCGACCCGACGCCATCGCGGTGGCCAAGGGGCTCGGTGGAGGCTTCCCCGTGGGGGCCATGCTCTGCACCGAGGCGCTCGCCGGCGCGCTGCCTCCGGGCACGCACGGCACGACGTTCGGCGGAAATCCGCTCGCGAGCGCCGCGGCGCGCGCGGTGCTTCGCATCATCGACGAAGAGGGCCTCGTCGCCGCCGCCAAGAAGAAGGGCGAGCACCTGTCGGCCGAGCTGCGCGCCGTCGCCGAGGCCCTGCCGAACGTGTGCGAGGGCGAGCGCGGAGAGGGGCTCCTGCGCGGCCTCGTGCTCAAGAAGGGCCTTGTCGTCCGCGATCTCCTCCCCAAGCTGGCCGAGAACGGCGTGCTCCTCACCGCCGCGGGCGAGCGCGTGCTCCGTTTCTCGCCGCCGCTCGTCGTCTCCGAGGCCGAGCTGAGCGAGGGCGTCGCGGCCGTGCGCAAGGTGCTCGCCGACGTCCCGCCGCCCTGACCGACCGCTCGAGAGCCGGTTTGCCATCCGATGGAATCCATTGTGGTTTCGACGGTCGAGGCGGCCGGCGCGGAGGGGCCACCGCATAAGTCCTTGACTCCCCGCCCGGCGGAGGCCATCGCCATGCACCCATGGGCCCCGCTCGCTCGCGCACGGCCTCGATGCCGCCGTCGTCCTCGACCCCCTGCCCCGGATGCGGCGGGGAGGTGGACGTGCTGCGCGCGGGCCACGTGGCGATCCTCGACGGCGGCTTCCAGTACTTCTGCGGCGCCGAGTGCAAGGCCGCCTTCGTCGACGCGACCTCGCGGCGCGCCGCGCTCGACGCGGAGACGTCCGCGCCTCCCATCGTGTCGACGACGCGCGCGCTCTCCATCACCGACGAGCCGCCGCTCGCCTCGGGTCGTCGCTCGACCGACGACGCGCGTGCGGAGGCGACCGAGCACGCGCCGGCAGACGCCGCGCGCGCCGACGCGGATGCGCGCGACGCGGATGTGCGCGACGAGGATGCGCACGCCGACGACCACGACGACCCCGAAGACGCTCCCTACTTCCCGAGCTTCGACGCGGCGGCCGCGCTCCCCGCGGTCGAGCCTCCTCCGGCCACGCTGCGCTCCCGAGCGCGCGCCGACGCCGAGGCCGCGCGCGCGGCCGAGGAGCAGAGGACGGCAGACGAGGCCGTCGTCGTCGAACGAGACGCGGTCGCCGCCGAGCGCGACGCGGAGCCGGCGCCTGCCGACGAGCGCGCGCGCCTGGACGACGCCGCCGACGTCGAAGAGGTCGCTCGCGCTCCGCGCGACGTCCGCGCGGGGATCGCCATCGCGGGGATCTCCGCGGGTGCCCTCGGCGCGGTCGTCGGGCTCGCGGGGCCGGCGGCGGCTTCGGCGCGCCTGGCCGTGTCGCTCGCGGCTGTCGCCTGTGTGGTCGCGCACGGCGCCTCGTCGCGCGCGCTGATGCTCGGTCGCGTGACCCGCGCGTTGGTGTACGCGCCTGCCGTGCTCGCGGGGGCCGCCGCGGTCGCGGCCCACGTCGCGCGCGTGCCGGCTGCGCGCTACGAGGTGCACGCGAGCGTGACCGCCGCGGCGACGCTCGTGTGCTTGCTCCTCCTGGGCCGAGCGTCGCGTGCCGTCGAGACCGGTCGCGCCCGCGTGCGCGCCGCGCTCGACGTGAGCGCTGCCCGCGTCGACGGTCAGGCCACGATCGAGGTGCGCGCGAGCGAGCTCAAGCCAGGCGAGCAGGTCGTCGTCGCTGCGGGCGAGACGTGTCCCGTCGACGGCGTGGTCGCCGCGGGCACCGCCGACGTGACGCCGTGGCTCGACGCGCGCGCCTCTGCGCACCTCGCCGAAGGTCACCCGATCGTCGCGGGGGCTCGCGTCGTCTCTGGGACGCTGCGCGTCGCGACCACGAGCGCCGGAGACGATCGTGCGTGGGCCGCGTCGGTGACCGGCGCGGCCGTCGAAGCGGCGCCCATGATCGAGCTCGCGCGTCGCGTCGTCGAGCGTGGGGCCCCTATCGCGGCCGTCCTGGTGGGCGTGGCCGTCTGGGCGACGGGCGCGCGCTGGCTCGACGTCCTCGCGTCCGTCTCCGCCGGTGCGTTCGCCGCGGGTGTGGCCGCCGCCGTCGGCGCTGCCGCGTCGGTGCACGCGCACGCCCGCGTCTCCGCGCTCGGCCGCGGCATCGTCTATCGTGGCGCGGCGTCGCTCGAGGACGCGGGCCGCGTCGACGTCGCGGTGCTCTGCTCGCGCGGCACGGTGCTCGTCGGCGAGCCCGAGGTCGTCGGCATGGAGACGTTCGGCACGATCGGCGAGCTCGAGATGCTCTCGCTCTCCGCGGGCGCCGAGACGGCGTCGTCGCACCCCATCGCGGCCGCGATCCATCGGTCGGCGCGCGCGCGTCGCGTCGAGCCCGACGCGGTGAGGAGCGCGACGAGCTACCCGGGCCTGGGCGTCACCGCGCTGACGCCGTCGGGCAAGCGCATGGCCCTCGGCAGCCGGGCCTTCCTGCTGCGCGAGGGCGTGAGCATCGCCGCCGCCGAGTCCAAGATCGCCTCGCTCGAGGCACGCGGCAAGACCGTGCTGCTGCTCGCGGTTGGCGGAAAGCTCGCGGGCCTCATGGCGCTGCAAGACGGCGTGCGGAGAGGCGCGCGTGCGGCCGTCCAAAAGATGCATGATGCACACATCGAGCCGGTGCTCCTGAGTGGCGACTCGCGGCAGACGTGTGAGGCCACCGCGCAGGCGCTCGACATCGAGCACATTCGTCCGGAGATCCCGGCGGCCGAGCGAGGCAACGAGGTCCGCGCCCTCTCCGACGGCGGCAGGCTCGTCGCCGCGATCGGGCACCCGCCCGCAGACGAGGCGGCGCTCGGCTCGGCCAACGTCGCGGTGGCGATGCGCGCGGCCGGAGGGGTGGGGGAGTGGGGCGTGCAGCTCGCGTCCGACGACATCCGCGACGCGTCGATCGCGCTCACGCTCGCGCGCTCGGCGCGAGACCGCGCGCGCCTGGCGCTGGTGGTCGGTGCAGCGTCCACCGTGGGCCCGGCGCTCGTCGTCGGCTTCGGCGTGGGCCCGGCCGTGCTGGTTCCGCTCGTCAGCGCCGCGGGTGCCGTCGCCGCCTTCGTGGTGTCGCGCTCGCCTGCCGAGACGATTTAGGCAATGAAGTCAGCCTGTTGAGGCTGAATCGAGCGTGTCGCAGAGGAGCCTACATCTCCGGATGTGGTGCGAGCGCAATGGAGTGTCCTCTCGCCGCTCCACTCGATATCCTTTCCATATTGCCCGGAGCACCCGGGTTTACCTGACTCACGGCGCGCCCGCACGCCGTGCTTCCCGAGGCGGATGTCGAAGGCTTCCAAAGATCAAGGGCCCCAAGCGAGGGTCGGAGCCGTCATCAAGGGCAAGTGGAAGGTCGAGTCGTTGCTCGGCGTCGGCGGCATGGCCGCCGTGTATGCAGGCCAACACCGCAACGGCACGCGCGCGGCGCTCAAGATCCTGCACGCGGACTTCGCGCGAGAGAAGACGATCTGCGAGCGCTTCCTCCGTGAGGCGTACGTCTCCAACAAGGTCAATCACAGCGGCACCGTGCAGGTCGTCGACGACGACGTCACCGAGCAGGGCGAGCCGTTCCTCATCATGGAGCTCCTCGAGGGCGAGACCGTGCGCGACGCCTGGAAGAAGGCGGGGCGCACGATGCCCGTGGGGCGTGTGCTGCAGATCTGCGAGCGCGTGGTCGACTGCCTCGTCTCGTGTCACGCGATCAACGTCATCCACCGCGACCTCAAGCCGGCGAACGTGTTCATCACGAACGACGGCGAGATCAAGGTGCTCGACTTCGGCGTCGCGCAGATGCGAGACGCCACGTCGGAGCGCACGGCCACCGGCACCGCGCTCGGCACGCCGGCGTACATGTCTCCCGAGCAGGCGATGGGCCTCGTCGATCAGCTCGACGGCCGCGCCGACCTGTTCTCGGTGGGCGCCATGATGCACGCGCTCATCACGGGGCACCGCATCAACAACGGCCGCACCGAGCAAGAGGCGCTCGTCATGGCGGCCACCAAGCCGGTGCCGTCGGTGGCGCGTATCGCGCCGCAGCTGCCCATCGATCTCATCAAGCTCGTCGACAAGTCCCTGGCCTGGGATCGCCGCAACCGCTTCTCGGACGCGCGCGACATGCAGCGTGCGTTGCTCGACCAGATGCCGGCGAACAACGTCACGCCGCTGCCCAACAGGCCGCCGCCGCGCCCCAACGAGGTGCTCGTCGCGCCCCTCGAGCATCACGTCGTGTCTGCGCCCGCGGCGCCCGCGGCGCCCGCCGTCCCCGTGACCGCGCCGGCCCCGCCTCCCGCGCCCGTGGCGCAGCCCGCCGAGCCCGCCCACGCGGCCGCGCACCAACAGCAGCTGCCCCAGGGCGTGCACGTCCCGCACATGCCCGCGCCACCGTCGATCGGGCGTCCCCCGGCGGCCGCGCCGCCCGTCTCGGCCGCAGCGCCCGCGTTCGATCCGCTCTTCGGCTTCGCGCCCCCGCAACCGGGCGTCGCGCCCGCGCCCGCGCCCGCGCCCCAACAACCACCGGCCGCGCCCGCCGCGCCCGAGGTGCCCGAGAGCGATCCGCGCGTGCAGACGCTGCGCGACCTGATGAAGCACTTCGATCGCATCTTGCCGAGCGCGCGCCAGTTCGGTTGGCAGCACCCCGCGACGGAGCGCACGCTCAAGACCGCGTACGACGCGTGGGCCGAGGCGCTCCGTCAGCAGCCGACGATCGTCGACTTCACCATCCGCCCGTATTCGTTCATGACCCTCGGGCACTCGGTCTGGGAGCCGGGCGCGCCGTACGACGCCATCCCGTACAACCTCTTCGCCTGCGGCGTGCGGTTGCTGCGCGTCGGCGCGGGCCTCGGGCTCGACGAGCTGCGCGATCTGGTGGCCATCCTCTCGCTCGACCCGGGGCGCGACCTCCCGCCCGAGGACGACCTCGCCGCCGCGCTGTGGGAGAAGAACCTGCCGCACGTGACCTGGGAATGTGTCGACGCGTTCGCCGAGGGTGACGCCGCCGAGCGCGAGCAGTTCTTCGGTGAGGCCGACGAGATCGAGAACCTGGCGGCGCAAGCGGCCATCGAGAACCAGTCGGCGGCGCTCGAAGCCCGCGCGATGGCCTTGTCGACCGACGACGAGGCGCTCGGAAAGAAGAAGGAGCGCTCGCCCTTTGCGCTCGACGACGCGATGAAGCAGGCCCTCGGCGCCCAGCTCTCGTTGACGCGCGAGCTGTGGGCGACGCGCTACGTCGACGCCCTCGTGGAGGGCTACCTCGACGCCGCCGCCAACCGCGACGCGGCGCTCGTCCTTGCGTCGCTGCGAAAGTCTGCGGCAGACCTCGTCGTGGCCGGGCGCCTCGACGTCGTCGTACAGATCAACGACGCGATGTGCACGGCGCTGCGCACGCGCGTGCAGAACCCCGACCACGTCACCAAGCTCGTCGCCGCCCTGACCAACTCGCTCTTCGGCGGCGAGACCCTCGAGCTCGTCCTGCGCAGGTTGCAGGACGACGACAGTCAGGTCGAGTCGGTGCGGTCGGTGTTCGCGTCGCTCTCGCCCAACGAGCTCGGGCCCGTGCTCAACACGCTCCGCACGAGGCTCGGCCCCGCGGCGCGCGCGCTGCTCCTCCAGTACGTGGAGCGCAACATCGTCACCCGCGAGAGCGAGCTCGTCCCCGTCATGGCGGGGGCAGACCCCGACGCGATCTCCGGCCTGCTCAACCTGCTCGCCCGCTCGCAGTCGCCCACGGCGCGCCAGGCACTGGGTCAGCTCACCCAGATCGAGGACCCCAACGTTCGCATCGAGGCGCGCGTGCTCGTCGCGCAGTCCAAGGAGCAGGCGCAGCAAGAGGTGGCGTCGCAGCTCGAGGGGCCCATGGCCATCGTGCGCATGGCGGCGCTCCGCGTGGCCGTCCGCTACCGCATGATCTCGGCCTGGCCGACGGTCTCGAGGCTGGCATCGGCCAAGTCCTTCAACGATCTCGGCAGCGACGAGCGCCGCGAGCTGCTCCGCGCGCTCATCGTGCTCTCGCCCGATCGCGGCGAGGGCATGGCCCTCGACATCGCCAAGAAGGGCGGCGTCCTCATGAGCGAGGAGCGCGAGACGACCCGCGCCGCGGCGGCGGAGCTGCTCGGTGAGTTCTCTCGCTCGCGTCAGATCGCGCAAGGGCTCTCCGAGCTGTCGCAGGTGAGGTGGGGCGTGTCCGACGAGACCCGGACGGCCGCCGCGCACGCCGCGAAGCGCATCGCCGAGCGCGCCGCGCAGGCGCCAGGGGTCAGCCCATGACGATGCGGCTCGACATCGTCACGAACGACTCGGGCGAGCTCGTCCGCCGCGAGCACGCGCGCGATCTCGGCGCGGGTGTCGTCGTCGCGATCTACCGCCTCGCCAAGCTCGCGCAGGTGCACGACCTGCAGAACCAGGCGTTCTTGCGCCAGCTCGAGCAGACGCACCAGATCATCGGCGACTACTGCTTGCGCGCCGGCGCCAACGTCAACGTCCTGTTCGCTCACAAGGCGGTCTTCGTCGCCGGCCAGCTGCTCAAGGGCTCGCGTGGCACCTACGAGATGGCGTCGGAGCTCGGTGAGATCTTCGAGCGCCTCGGCGGCTCCGAGCTGTCGATCTCGCGTGACATCACGCGCGACGAGCTCTTCGGCGTCGCCGAGCAGATCTCGGCTGGCTTCCGCACGGGTCGCGGCGCGTTCCGCTCGACGAACAAGGTGCGCCTGCGCCCCGTCAACGAAGCGGCGCGCCTGCGCGGCCTCGAGCTCGAGACGCTCACCGACGAGCAGCGCATCGTGCGCATGTACGCCAACGCCGTCGTCATCATGCGGCGGTTCTTCGAGGACCTGCACGCCAGCAAGTACATCCTCCCGCGCCGCATCAAGCGCATCGCGCAGAGCCTCGTCGACCTCTCCGAGGGCTCCACGGTCTCGTTCCTCGGCGTGACCGACGTGCGCAACGCGAACTTCGACGAAGCGGGGCGCGCGATCAACTCGGCGGTCATCGCGGTCGCCATGGCGCGCGAGACGACCGACGACCGCGGCACGCTCGCGCAGATCGCCATGGCCGCGATGATGTTCGACGTCGCGCGTCCACGCGCGCTCGCCTTGATGGCGGCGAGCGGTCCCTCGATGCCCGGCATGGCCGCGGCGGTCTCGCTCTCCGAAGACCAAGAGGATCGCCTCGCGGCCGGCGCCGCGGCCGTCCTGACGGCGCTCGGGCGCGTCAACGAGCCGTCGATCACGCGCACGGTGCTCACCTTCGAGTCGCTGTGGCTACGCCGTCAGACCTGGCTCGGCCCCCTCTACCAAGGCGGCCGTGAGGCCACGCTCCACGCGCGCATCATCCACGTCGCCCGTCGGTACAACGACTTGCTCACCCCCGAGCCCGGTCTCTTGCCGCCCACGCCCGACCACGGCGTCGCGACGCTGGCGCAGGAGCTCACGGATCCGCAAGACCGCGCCGTGCTCCGCCTCCTCGTGTCGGCGCTCGGTCTCGTCCCCCTGGGCACCACGGTTCAGCTCAACACGGGCGAGTGGGCCGAGGTGACCCGAGGCGCGCACGGCGTGGGACGCCGGCCTGGCGTGCGCGTGATCTGCGACGCGCGCGGGGCGCCGCTCGCGCAGCCGTACGACCTCGACCTGGCGACCGACACGCAGCACTCCGTCATGCGCGTGCTGAGCGTCGACGGCTGGAAGAAGGGCCTCGCCGAGAGCGAGGTCGAGGGCGGCTACGACGCCGACGACAGCGATCCGCCGCCGGCCCCCGACGCGCAGCCCCAGCAGCTCTCGCCGCTCGCGCCCAACCCGATCACGGCGCCGCCGCGCAGCGTCTCGGAGCAGTACTCCGAGCAGTACGCTGCCTGGGGCGACGCGAACGAGCCCGCGCCGCCGTCGGGCTCGGGCATCTCCGGGTCTTCGGAGCAGAACTCGGGCGTGTCGAGCTCCTCGCTGCCTTCACTCGGCTCGAGCCCGTCGGCCGTCGCCGAGGCGATGGGCCGCATGATCAACGACTCGCTCCGGCCGCCGCCTCCGCGGAGCAGCGGGAGCGCAGAAGACGCGGGCAAGACGCAGCGACCGGCCGCGTCGGGGCAGGCGACCGCGACGGGGACGCTCGCGGCCACGCCGCTCCCGCACGTGCTCGTCTACATGCTCGACCACACGCTGACCGGCAGCGTGGTCTTCCACCTCGAGGACGGGAGCGAGGACACCATCTTCTTCGTGCGCGGCGTCCCGATGAAGGTGCGCCTGCACGAGCCCGTGGCCCTGCTCGGCGAGACGCTCGTGCACGCTGGCTACCTCGAGTCGTCGCAGATCCCGCAGCTCGTCGCAGACGCGCAGTCGCTCGAGCTCCTCTTCGGTGAGTACCTCGCGGGGCACGACATCATCACGCGCGAAGGCCTGGCGTGGGCGCTCGAGGCGCAGCTGCTCGCAAAGGTCGCGAGCCTCGCCAACCTCGCGCCCGAGATCACGTACTCGTACTTCCGCGACGTCGATCTCCTCGACGGCTGGGGTAGCGCCGAGCCTGTGGCCTCGAGCCCGCTCAACCCCATCCTCGCGAGCGTCCGCAGCTGGATGGATCGCGCGCGAGTCCGCGCGACGCTCAACCGCATCGGCAAGCACCCGCTGGTGCTCCACGAGGACGCAGACCTCACCGCGCTCGCGCTGCTGCCACACGAGCGAGAGGTCGTGTCCGTCGTCCAGGCCGAGTCCGTCAGCCTCCCGCAGCTCTTCAAGCGACAGCTCGCCGACGAAGAGGCGGTGAGCTCGGTCATCTACGTGCTCGCGGTCACGCGGCAGTTCGCGTTCAAAGGTCAGAAGCGCGGTCCGATGGCGCCGCGTCACTCGCAGCAGTGGCGCGCCGCTGCGCTCGCGCCGTCGTCGTCGGGGCGCGTGCCGGCCGCGTCGGGCGCCCTGCCGACGAGCAACGCGCCGAGCAGCCCTCAGCGTCCCGCGGTCGCTGCGTCCGCCGGCGGTCGCGTGAACACGCCGCACGGACAGACGCCCCGCGCCGCGCCGCCGCCTCAGCGGGCTCCGATCGCGGGACCAGCTCCCGTGCGCCAGGGCTCTGCCCCGCAGATTCGTCCTGCGGCCGTCGCGGGGCGCCCCGCCCCTCGCATCCGCCCCGCTGCGCCTCCTCAGGGTGGAGCGAGGCCGGTCGTGCAGACGGCCAAGAAGGCGACGATCCACGGCCTGCAACCCTCGCAGCCGGCGCCCAGCCGCCGCCTTGCGACGCCGCACGTGCCGCCGCAAGAGACCGACGACGACGTCTCCGACACCGCGAAGACCGTCGCGCGCGCTGCTCCGGTGATCCCGGGACGTCGGCCGCTGCCCGGCGCTCGCCGACCCGCGCCTGCGCCCGCCGCGCGTCCGCCCGCCGCTTCACCTCCCGCGCCTCGTGCCGCGCCGCCGCCGCCACACTCCTCACGCTCGCACATCCCCGCGCAACAGCCCCCTCCGGCCGCCGAGAGCTCCGAGATCTCGATCGACGTCGACCTGTCGGGCGGCGAGCTCTCGGACGACATGGCCGACGCCGAGGCGGCGCTCCAGGCGATGACGAGCTTTCGTATGGCCGAGGCCGCGCTCCAGCGAGGCGATCTGCAGGGCGCCGAGACCCTCGCGCTCAAGGCGTACAAGGCGGACCCGACGCAGTCGGACTACTCCACGCTGCTCGCCTGGGTGCGCGTGCAGCTCGGCAAGGTGCGCGCCGACGCGGCGGTGCTCACGATGACGACGGTGCTCGAGGACGATCCCTCGAACGAGCGCGCGCTCCTCTATCGAGGCAAGCTCTACGCGCAGCTCGGTCGTGCGGCGGAGGCCTCGGCGGACTTCAACGAGCTGCTGTCGACGAACCCGCACCACCGCGAGGCGTCGGCGGCGTTGCGGTCCCTGGGCGGCTGAGCCGCGTCGCGCCGGTCGACGTGCCGCGTGTCACCGGCGCGCGGGCATCGGCGCGGTGCGTCCGAAGCCCTGCGCCACGACCTGCCGGAGCGTCGCGAGGCGTTGCCGCTTGCCCGACGTCTCGGCCGTGTCGGCGACCTGCGCGATCTCGCCGAGCGCGCGCCACGCGGGGGTGTCGGGCAGCCCGAGCGAGCTGCGGATCGCCTCTCCGAGCTCCATCGCCGTCGAGTACCGGTGATCGGGGTGCTTGGCGAGCATGCGCGTGAAGAGCAGGTCGGTCACCGGCGGCAAGTGGGGGGCGAACGTGCGGATGAGCGGGGGCGGCGTCTCGACCTGATCCATGCGCAGCGCGAACTCGCTCTTCTCCGCCGGCAAGAACGGCGGCCGACCGCACAGCGACTCGTAGAAGACGAGGCCTGCGGAGTAGAGATCGCTCCGTCCGTCGAGCGGGCGACCGAGCACCTGCTCCGGCGACATGTACGCGCCCGTTCCGGGGGCGAGCTGCATGGGGGACGGGGCGTGCGCGCCGCGCGGTCCGGTCAGGTGCGCGATGCCGTAGTCCGTGAGCTTCACGATGCCGTCGCGACGGATCATCACGTTCGACGGCTTGACGTCGCGGTGGATGATGCCGAGCGCGTGGCTCGCGGCGAGCGCGCCGAGCAGCTGCTGGAAGTACGACCACGCGCGCGGGAGCGGCAGTCCCGGCGGCGCGCCCGAGAGCTGCGCGCGGGCGGCGCTCCGTGAGAGCACCTCCTCGAGCGTGTCGCCCTCGACGAACTCCATCGCGAGGATGGGCGCGGGCGGCGGTCCCGACGACGCGGCCGGCCCGCTCGCGGGCGCCCCGGGCTGCCAGACGAAGAGGTCTTGGAAGCGCACGACGTTGGGGTGCGCGAGCATACGTAAGGCTTCGGCTTCGTTCTGGAAAAACGCGCGAAGCTCTGCCTGGAGGCTCGCCTGCGGCTTGAGCTGCTTGAGGGCGATCGGGGTCGGCGGCTCGCGTCCCTTGGCGGTAGACGGGTCGTGGAAGAGCCACGCGCGGTACACCGTGCCCATCGCGCCCGAGCCGAGCTTCTTGTCGACGACGATCTTGCCGTAGCCGCGATCGATCTGGACGCCTGGGCCGAGCGCTGCGGCGCGCGCGCTCGTCGGTTGGAGACACCGACAGGACGGACAGACGGCCACTCCGTACTGGAGCGGCTCCTTGCACTGCACGCAGTACGGCACGGCCGCGCTAGCTTAGCTCCCTTCGTCGCGTCACAGTAATGCGTGGACGAGGTGTTCCGCGCCCCCGTCCCCGACTTTCGTTATGTCGGGCTGCTGCCCGTGCCGTCTCGGCGCGTGCGCGTACCTGCGACCGCCTTCGGTCTCGGGGCCGCGGTCGCCGTGGCGACGAGCGGGGTCGACGCGCGCCCGGCGCTCGTGGCGGGGCTCGCGGCCGCCGTCGTCTCGGCGCTCACGCTGCGTGACGCCGCGCCCGAGCGCCGACAGACGATCGCCATCGTCCCGTGGGGCGTGCTCGTGACCGACGACGCGGCTCCGCGCGTGCTGCGTTGGGCCGCCGTGCGTCGCCTCGAGGTCGAGCCCACGCGCGCGCGCGCCAGCGACGGCGCGTCGTCGCGCGTCCGCGTCTTTGCGCGACACGAGGTCTTCGAGGGCACGATCTCCGGGACGTGCGGCCTCGACGGTCTGCCGCGTCACCTCGACGCCTACGCCCGTGAGCAGTGCACGCCGTGCGCGCTCGACCTCGACGGACGCGCGACGAGCGAGTCGCTGGCGCCGTCGTGCGAGGCCGTGCTCTCGGCCGTGGCGGCCTGGCTCCGCTCGGGCGACGCGGCCACGCGCCTGCGCTTGCCCGCGAGCTACCGCGGGGGACGACCCACGAGCGCGCCGCCGAGCGCGGTGGAGCTGCTCCGCGGCATCTTGCGCGGTCGGAGGCAGTCGACGTCGGACGTGCGCCCCTTCGCGGCCGTCGTCGCCGCCGAGCTCGGGGCGACGTCGCTGGCGCCCGATCTCGTCGCGCTCGCGCAGAGCCCTCACCCGGTGGTCGCCGGGGTGGCGCGCCAAGCGGCGTCGCGCCTGGGGGCGCCCCGCTCGCGCGCGGGGTTGCTCGACGAGGTCGCGCCGTTTCTCTTCTCGGACGACCACGCGCGGCTCGAACGCTGGACCGCGGCCGCCTGCTCGCGCTCGTAGCACACTCCACGCGGCGATTCGCGTCTGGGGAAACGGCGGCAAAAGAGGTACCTTCTCTCTCGAACAATGTCCGGCGCGTCGAGCAAGTACGAGGGCCGCCTCGGGACGACCGCGGGGCCATGGCGCCTCGAGTCGCTGCTGGGCGCCGGAGCGACCGCGGCCGTGTACCGAGCCAAGAGCGACGCGGGCGACCTCGCGGCCGTCAAGGTCCTCCACGCCTCGTTGTGCGCCGACGCGTCGATGTGCGAGCGCTTTCGGCGCGAGGCGTACCTGCCCGCAGCGGTGCGTCACGCGTCCATCGTGCGCGTGCTCGACGACGGGCTCATGGCCGACGGCTGCGCGTACATCGCCCTCGAGCTCATCGAGGGCGAGACCCTCGACGACCTCAAAGAAAAGGGCGGCCCGCTCCCGCTCGAGCGCGTCGCGCCGATCGCGCGCGCTCTGCTCGACGCGATCGCGGCGGTGCACGGCGCGGGCATCATCCACCGCGACCTCAAGCCGGGCAACGTGCTCATGACCCCGCAGGGCGAGCTCAAGCTGCTCGACTTCGGCACGGCGCGCGTGCTCGACGACGCCGGCACACCCAAGCTCACGCGTCGCGGCCTCGTGCTCGGGACGCCGTCGTTCATGGCTCCCGAGCAGGCGCTCGGCCGACGCGACAAGGTGGACGCGCAGTCCGACGTCTGGTCGCTGGGCGCCACGCTCTTCACCTTGCTCACGGGCGAGTTCGTCCACCAAGAGCGCGACGCGCACTCTCGGCTTCTCGCGACGGCCAGCAAGCCCGCTCGCAAGATCGGTACGGTCGCGCCGACGTTGCCGGCGGCCGTGGGCGACGTCATCGATCGCGCGCTCGCCTACGACAAGTCCCAGCGCTGGACCTCGGTCGTCGAGATGAGAGACGCGTTCGTCGCTGCGCTCCAGAGCGCCGGCGTCGACGCCACAACCGAAGGAACCGCGTGAGCTCCAAGCACACCGTCACGGAGGCGCTCGCGGGGCAGCGCCTCGACAAGGCCCTCGTCGCGCTCGCCGAGGGCGCCTCGAGGGCCAAGGTCAAGGCCGCGATCGAAGACGGCCGCGTTCGCGTCAACGGACGCCGCTGCGCGAAGGGCGCGCTCGTCGCGGCGGGCGACGTCATCGACGTCGAGGTGGAGATCGAGCGCGGCGACGCGCCGTGCATCCCGGAGGACGCCCCGCTCGATGTCCGGTACGAGAGCGAGCACGTCGTGGTCGTGTACAAGCCCGCCGGGCAGCCCACGGCGCCGCTCAAGCGCGGAGAGACCGGCGCGCTCGCGAACGCGCTCGTCGGCAAGTACCCCGAGATGGCGAGCATCGGCTACTCGCCGCGTGAGCCGGGGCTGATCCATCGTCTCGACACGGACACGTCGGGGCTCCTTGTCGCGGCCCGCGACGCCGCGACGCTCGACGCGCTCCGCGAGGCGCTCCAGGCCGGCACCCTCGAGAAGAGCTACCTTCTCGTGTGCGCGTCCGAGGATCTCCCGGACGTCGGGACGATCGCGCACCCGATCGCCAATCACCCCAAGGACAAACGCCGCGTGCTCGTGTGCGCCCACCCGCGCGACGTCATGCGCAACGACCCGCGCCCCGCCACGACGCACTTCACGGTCGAGCGGCGGAGCGGGCCGTGGGCCCTGGTGCGCGCAGAGGCCCCCAAGGCGCTGCGACACCAGATCCGCGCGCATTTCGCGTCGATCGACCACCCGCTGGCCGGAGACGTGCTCTACGGGGGGCCCGCCGTCGAGGGCCTGACCCGCCACGCGCTCCACGCAGCCCGCGTCGCGCTCCAGTCCGGACGCCCCGAGACGACGTTCGACGTGTCGGCGCCGCTCCCCGACGATCTCGAGCGCTTGCTCACCTGACGAGCGCCGGGAACTTTTTCGAAGGGCGCGTGTCCGCACGTGCGCCCGATGTCCTTCCAGCTCCCCGTTCCGGCGCCCCTCCACCGCTTCGCCTTCCGTCTGCGCTGCGTCCTGCTCGAGGGGCCGGTGGTCTTCATCGGGCTGGCGATCGTGGTCGGGGTGACCATTTCGGCCGGCGCGCGGGCCTATGCGAGCGCCGAAGCTCCGGCACCCTCCCTCGCGTTCCGCCCCGACCCTTCGGCCAAGGCGACGCCAGCGTCCGCTCCGGCACCGGCCGCCCAGCCCCCGAGCGCAAAGGCCGGGGCCACGGTCGAGAGCGCAAAGGCTGGGGCCACCTTCGAGAGCGCACGGCCCGGCGAGCCCAAGCCCGCGCCCCGTCGGGTACGACGTCCCCGTACACGTAGGTCCCCCATCCGCCGCTGAGGCTTCAGCGCGGGAACGCGACGACCCCCAGCGTGGTGTTGAAGAAGGCGTCGGACTCGCGCGCGGCGCGCACGATCTCCCCGAACACGCACGCCCCCGCGGTGGGGACGCCGCCGAGCGTGGCTTGGACGCGCCCGTGCTCGCGCTGCAGGTCGGCGCCGAGCGCCACGAGGCGGCCGGAGCACGGAAAGAGGAACGCGCCTGCGATTTCGCCGCCTGCGCGCTTTGCCGCCATGATCGCGGCGCGCTCGGCCGCGGCCATCATGTCGGCGTTCGTCGCGCTGACCACCTGACACGCCGTCCGCTCCGCCACCGACGCCGACATCTGGATCGCGCCGTCGGGTCGCACGGCGAGCGGCGCGCGCGCCACGAGCTCACGGGCGCCCGCGGCCCGCTCCGACCCCGGCACGTCGTCGCCACCCGGAACAAAGCCGAGCTCGTAGTGGGAGGCGAGGTACAGGGCGATCGCCGCCGGATCGTCCGGGATCGTCGCCCCGGCCGCGCGGGCGTCCTCGATCCAGACGTCGAGCGCCGGTCGGCCGTCGAGCTCGAGCAGCAGCACGCCGTCGGCGCGGGTCACGACGCGCTCGGGGCCCACGGGCTTGAAGCCGTGCTTGGCCGCCACACCCAGGGGCTTCTTGCTGAACAGTCCAGCGAACGCGACGCGATCGTTGCGCAGCTCGTCGCCCGCGAAGATGCGTGGCCGGTCGAGCGTGAGATCGTCGCCCGTGAGCCCGCCGGCGAGCTGCGCGCGAGCCCCCGCCCCCTTGCGCGCGGCGGCCACGAGCGCCTCGCCGTCGACGAAGACGCCCGGCCCGAACACGAGGCACGCGTAGTGCGCGAATCCACGCCGCGACGCCGCGTCGGCGGCGCGCGCGATCTCTTCTGCCGCGGGGACGGCCTCGATCAAGCTGGGGGTCTTGGCGGGCGCGATCGCGCAGGCGACCTCGACGTCGTCTCCGCCAACGAGCAGCACCGATGCGCCGCGCTTGGCGACGACCGCGTTCGCGTGCACGGCGCCGCCCGCGGTCCCGCCGATGATGGGCACGTCGGAGTCGAGCGCCGCCCGCGCTGCCCGAGCGCCGATCTCGGCGTCGTCGTATGCGGCCGAGACGAACACCAGCGCGAGCTTGGCGTCCGCCACGTCCCGTCGAGCCGACTCCGCTGCCTCGCGCGCCGCCAGCTCTGCCGACGGCGCGGAGCTGACCCCGCACCCGATCTTCATCGTCCCGTCCCGGCCCGGCGGCCGGCCCCTCGACAGAGGATACACCGGGCGAGGCTCCCGCGCGACCGCGCCCGAACGGCCGCGCTCCACCCGGGAAAATGGCGCGGCGAAAGCTTGACGGCGAAGGCGCGCGAATGGAGAAAGGGGGGCGATGGTCGCTTCTTCCACGCCGGCGCTGGTCTCTCGGTCCGCCCCGGGCGCGCCGTCCGCCGCGGTGACGCGGCTGGTGACGCGTGGGCGACTCGTCGTCGCGGTCGGGTTGCTCGCCGGGCTCCTTTCTCTGCGCGAGGGGCCCGCGCCTTCGAACGACGCGACCGCGCTCGCCGCGGCGCTCTCGGCGGAGTCGGGGCTGAGCGTTCGACCCGAGGACGTGCGGTGGGAGGCGTCGGATGGGGTCGTGGGCGATCTCGTGCTCGGTCGCTTTGCTCTCTTTCTCGGGAGCGACGGGCCTGGCGCGCCGCGTGACGTCCTGCGCGCGCGCGTGCGCCTCACGCCCGAGGGCCGACCGCTCTCGGTGGGGCGCGTCGTCAACCTCACCTCGACGCCCATCGGCGACGACCACTCCCTCGTCGTCTCGGGCGATCGCGCCGCGTTCGCGACGCGCGCCTTCGGTCAGGAGCAGAGCGTGACGCTGCTCGGCCTGGCGGGCGAGGGCGCGCAGAACATGACCGCGCGCGCACAAGATCGATGGATGGCGGCCATCACGAACCTGCAGCAGTCAGGCGCGGCGCGCGGCGTGTCTCGTGTCGACGTGACCCTCGATCAGCCGACGCAGCGCGTGGGCCTCTCCCTGTCGCCCTCCTCGCTCGACATCGCGCTCGCCGACGACGATCGTTCGCGCGCGCCGACACGCTCCGCGCGCCTCGACGCAGAGCGCGGAGAGCTGTCGGTGGCGGCGCCGGGGATGCACGTGCAGCCGGCCCACCATCTGCCCAAGCGCTTCGTCTTCTGGGCCGTCGACACTGTGCGCGCCGTGCCCTGGATCGGGCCCGCGCCCGTCGCGTGGCTCGAGGAGCGCGTGTTCGCGGTCAAGGATCGCGTCAAGCAGACGGCGTTTCGCGTGGGCGGCAGCGGCGAGGCGCTCGCCGACCCGGCCGTGGTCGACGCGTCGCAGGCGTCGGCCGACCTGGGCCAGTGGCCGCCGCCCGCGATCCGCTCGATCTGGAAGACGCCTGCGGAGGGCGAGGGGGTCTGGACGGTCCCCAAGCAGCCCTGGATCAAGCGCTTTCCCACGCCGGCCGGCGCGCCGGTCGCGCCGTCGCCCTTCTACACGACGTTCCTGCGTCCCGACCAAGAGCGCCCGTACTCCAAGGTGCTGCTCGTCGCGATGGACATGCGACAGCTCGACCTGTCGATGGAGGCCGGCGTCGAGGACCCGAAGCCGCTCACCGGTCCCCCGGGGGCGGGGCGCATCCCGCGCGATCCGGCCGTCTTCAAGCGCATCGCGGCGGCGTTCAACGGCGGCTTCAAGACCGAGCACGGCAGCTACGGGATGATGGTGCGCAGGCGCGTGCTCCTGCCCCCCGTGCCGGGCGGCGCCACAGTGGTGGTGCTCAAGGATCACCGCGTGGGCATGGGCTCGTGGGGCAGCAACCGCCAGGTCGGCGGCATCGTCGACGTCGCCGACGACGACATCCTGAGCTTTCGCCAGAACCTCGACCCGCTCGTCGACAACGACAAGGTCAACCCGCTCGGGCGCGCGCAGTGGGGCTACACGCTCCCCGGCACCAGCATGCAGACGGAGCGCACGGGCATCTGCGTCACCGCGGCGGGTCACATGTTCTACGCGTGGGGCGATGACGTCAGCGCGACGGTGCTGGGGCGCGCCATGAAGATGGCGGGGTGCGTCTACGGCATGCACCTCGACATGAACCCGCACCACACGGGCTTTCTCTTCACCAACATCACCGAGCTCAAGGGCAAGCAGTACAAGAGCGAGCTCTTGAGCACGCACATGGAGATCGGTACCGATCGGTACATCGAGTACGCCCCCAAGGACTTCTTCTACATGACGCTGCACGAGCCGGAGCCGCCGTCGCTCGAGGGCGTCACGTGGGAGCCGTCGCCGGGCGCGCAGCCGGCGCCGTCGTTCATGCCGGGGGTGTGGCGCGGCGCGCGCGACGGCGTCGAGCTGCTCGAGGTCGAGCCCGCCCGGGCCACGTATCGCATCCGCGCCGGCACGTCGGAGCCCGACGCGCGCACCGGCAGCGCGCCGCTCACGACGCTCGGCGACGAGGACGCGCACCGCGTGCTCTTCTCGGTCACGATGGGCGTCGCGACCGAGCGGCACCCGCGCGGCCTCGTCACGGACGGCAAGGTCGCGAGCGCGCTCGCCGCGCACGACGGCACCGCGCTGCTCGTCGCGACCGAAGAGGGCGCGCTCAGCGTCGCGATGTCGGTCGATCGGGCTCCGCGTCGTGCCGACGTGGCCGAGCTCCCGCTGCTCTTCGGCGAGGGGCACGCGCCTACCGTGAGCGCGTCTGCCGCGCGACCGCTCTCGGCGCTTTGCGTGACGGCCGCGGGGCGCACCTACGTGGCGCGCGGGACGAACGCGAGCGACGTGACGGCGCGCCTCAAGGACGCGGGGTGTGAGCGCGCCGTCGTGCTCGATCGCGGCGCGGGCGGACCGGCGACGCTCCGTCGCGCGGCCACCGCCGACGCGCCACGCGCGCGGAGCGAGGACACTGTGTTGTTCGCGATGGCCAAGCCGATGGTGCCGCGCGGCTTCCGGTTCGAGGCCGCGCAGCCGGTGGCGCCGCCGCCCGCCAAGAAGTAGCGGGCGTTCAGCGCGCCGTGTCGCCGTCGCCGGCGGTCTTCTTCGCCGGCGGCTCGGTGGCCTCGGGCTTTGCGGCCTCGGGCTTTGCGGCCTCGGGCTTTGCGGCCTCGGGCTTGGTGTCCGGGGCGGCGGCCTCGGGCTTCGAGTCCGCGGGCGCCTCGTTCGTCACGTCGCTCGCGCCCGTCGAGTCGTTGTGCACGTCGCTCGTGCCCTCGTCGGCCTCGAGGCCCGGCGCGTTGTAGCGCGGCGCCTCGCCGGGGCGCGAGTAGTCGACCCAGAACGCCGACTTGGCCCGCGTGTCCATGTGGACGAACGTGCTGTTCGGGTAGTAGCCGCACCCGGTGTTCTTGAGGGTGCGGCAGAAGTCGCGCACGACCTCGTTGGGCACGCCGGTGACGCGAAAGTCGATCGCGCGGCCGTGGTTGTGGTTCGAGTGCGGGTTGTACTGCGTCGTGGTGAACGGACGGAAGCCGCTCACGACCTCGATGGGCCGGCTGCCGAAGTGATTGGAGACGATGCCGAGCAGCGTGAGCAGGCGCCCCTCGATCGGGTGCGTCGCGCCGCCGCCGGATCGCAGCGTCTTCTCGACGGAGCGCAGGGCGGCCGCCGAGACCTTGCCCTTGGCGTCGCGCACGCGCACGTCGGCGGTCTCGCTGGTGCCGGCGCGGCGCAGGTGGACGACCCACGGCGTCTTGGGGCGGGCCTTGTACGTGATCGGCTTCGTCGGCTTGCCGGGCTTGTCGGCGTGCTCGCCCTTGGCCGGCTTCGCGCCCTTTGCGGCGTCTTTGGGGGCGACCTTGGATGCCTTGGCGCCCGAAGGGCTGCCCGCCGTGGGGATCGTCAGCACCTCGCCGATACGAAGGCGCTTGGGGTTCTTCAGGTTGTTGGCCTCGATGATGGCCTTGGAGCTCACGTGATACCGATGCGCGATCGTCGCGAGCGTGTGGCCCTTCGCCACGACGTGCTGCACGTCCGCGCGCGCCGGAGCGGCCCCGGCGAGGACGCCCAGCGCCACCGCGCCAGACAGGATGAGCTTTCGCGCGATACCCCCGTAGAAACCGGACATTGCGCGCTCATACCCCTACGCCCGGTCGCTGCCAAGGGCCGCGGACGGGGGTGCGTCAAGGTGGGACTTCCTGCCCTTTTTTGACGTGCGCCCTGGCGGGGTGCCACACTTTGTATGCGTTCACATGCTCGGCGAAGGAAAAAATCTGGTCGGCGTCGACATCGGTGCGAGCTCCATCAAGGTCGTCCAGCTCAAAGAGGCCCGCAAGAAGCTGCAGGTCATTCGGAGCGGATACGGTCCCTTGCCGGCGCAGACCATCATCGATGGCCACGTCATGAACTCTGGCGCCGTCGTCGAGACGCTCATGCGGATCTTCCATGATCAGAAGATCACGCAGAAAGACGTCGCGGTGGGCGTCTACGGGCAGTCGGTCATCGTGCGGAAGATCACCGTCCCGATGATGACCAACGACGAGCTCGAAGAGCAGATCGGCTGGGAAGCCGAGCAGCACATCCCGTTCGACATCAAGGTCATGTCGATCGACTACGAGGTGCTGCGCCGTCGACCCGACGTGGGTCAGATGGATCTGTTGCTCGTCGCCGCCAAGAAGGACGAGATCAACGACTACGCGGCGATCCTACGCGAGGCGAAGCTCAAGCCCGTCGTCGTCGACATCAACGCCTTCACCGTGCAGAACATGTACGAGCAGCTCTACGGGCTGCCCGAGGCGTCGACGATCGCGCTCCTCAATGTCGGCGCGGCGATCTCGTCGCTGAACATCGTGTCTGGAGGCGTGAGCGCCTTCACACGCGAGATCTCCAACGCCGGCGCGGCGATCAGCGAAGAGATCCAGAAGCAGTGCAACGTGCCGTACGAGCAGGCCGAGGCCTACAAGTGCGGCGGCGGCCCCACCGAGATCGTCCCGCAGGAGGTCCACCAGATCATCCAGTCGGCGTGCGACGGCCTCGCGGGCGAGATCCAGCGCAGCCTCGACTTCTACCTCGCCACGAGCGGCGAGACCGAGATCTCACAGCTCGTCGTGTCGGGCGGCAGCGCGTACCTCGCGCCCCTCTGCCAGGCGATCGAGAAGCGCAGCCGGGTCTCGGTGCGCGTGTTCGACCCCCTCGAGGGCCTGCCGGTCGACGTCAAGTACGTGAACGAGCAGGAGCTGCGCATGCGGTCCGCGCAGTTCGCGGTCGCGATGGGGCTGAGCCTCCGGTGCGACAAGGAGCGTCGGTCGTGAAGGCCCGCCCGAGGAGCGCGACATGATTCGCATCAACCTACTTCCCCAGAAGAAGCAGCTGAAGCGTCGCGGCGGCGGCGCGTCGTCCGGCGCCGACGCGGGCGATGGCGCGCCGAGCCAGGCGTGGTTCGCCGTCGTCCTCGGAGCGCTCCTGCTCGAGGTCATCGTCCTGCTCTTCGTCTACAAGTCCAAGCAAGACGATCTCAAGGCGGTCGAGAAGAAGAACGACGAGAGCCGGTCGAGCATCGCGGCCATCCAACGCGACGTCGCCGACCACGCGCGCATCAAAGCGCAGCTCAAGGAGCTGCGCGATCGCGAAGAGGCCATCCAGAAGCTCCAGGCGGCCCGCACCGGCCCCACCGCGACGATGCTCGAGCTCTCGCGCATCCTGACGCCCGGGCGCGGCCCGACCGTCGACCGCGACAAGCTCGAGCAGCTCAAGCGCGACAACCCCACGGCGGTCCCCAACCCCAACTGGGACACGCGCCGCCTCTGGCTCAGCAACTACAACGAGAACGATCGCCAGGTGCGCTTCAGCGGTGTCGCGCGCGACGGTGAGGACGTCTCCGAGTTCTTGCGGCGCCTCGCGCTCAGCGACTACTTCCACGAGGTTCGCCTGCTCCCCGCCTCCAAGGGCGTCGACGCGCTGACGAAGCTCGAGCTCGTGCGCTTCGAGATGAGCGCGAAGGTGAGGTACTGATGGCGTCGCTCAGCCTCAACAAGCTCCCCATCGGGGGAAAGATCGCCGTCGGCGCGGTCCTCTGCATCCTCTTGGGGGTGGCGTACTACGTCATCCTCCACACCGAGCTGAGCGCGCGCATCGACCGCGCCAAGTTCCAGACCGGCGAGCTGCAGGCGGAGGTCACGCGCCAGAAGACGGCGCAGGCGAGCTTCCTCGCCGACCGCGACGAGCTCACGATGCGCGAGCAGAAGCAACGCGAGCTCAACAAGGTCCTGCCCGCCGACACCGAGGCCGCCGCGTTCCTCTCGGCGCTCCAGACGGTCTCGAACGTGAGCGGCATCGACCTCAAGGCGTGGCAGCCGCTCGAGGAGCAGCCGCAGACGTACTACGCAAAGGTGCCGATGCGCCTCGAGATCACGGGGCGCTACCACCAGATCGCGAAGTTCGTGTTCGAGGTCGGCAAGCAGGACCGAATCATCAACATCGAGAACCTCGAGATCGGCGAGGCCAAGCTCGAAGGGGCCGATGTGGTGCTGAAGGCGCGCTGCTTGGCGACGACCTTCCACCTCCTGCAGAAGAAGCCCGCGGCGCCGGGGCAGCCGGCCGCCCCCGGAGGTACCAAATGAAGCTCGCCCGAACGCTCGCCGCCGTGGCCGCGGCGCTGCTGGTCGCGGTTCCGCTCGTCGCGTGCGACGACAAGATCTCGACCGGAGGCAGCAGCACGCCGCCGCCGCCCACGCGCGGGCTCGCGGCCGACGCCGGTGAGGCGATCGCGCCGACGGCCAAGATGGAGTTCGCCGAGAGCGACTTCGTCGAGAACGACCGCAACCGCGACCCGTTCCGGAGCTTCACCGCGGCGTTCGCGCCCGATCAGACGCGCCGGGTGGCGCGCAACCAGCGCCTCGTCCTGCTCCCGCAGTACTCGCTCGACGAGCTGCGCCTCGCCGCGATCGTCACCGGCGGCGAGTACCCGCGCGCGATGGTCATCGACCCGCAGGGCAAGGGCTGGGTCATCAAGCGCGGCGATTTCGTCGGTCGCCCCGAGCTCGTGCACACCGGCGGCGCGAACGGCGCCGAGTACCAGCTCAACTGGCGCGTCGACAAGGTACGCGACGGCGACGTCGTGCTCTCGCGCGAGGACCCCGCACAGCCGGGCATCCCGCCCGCGTCGAGGGTCATCTCGCTCCACCCCGAAGGCGACAAGCGGGCGGAGCTCGAGAACTAGGGTTCGTAGGGTGTAGCCCCGCCCCCCACGGACTGGTGCCGTGGGGATGGGGGTGCAGTTCTTTTCGGGGCGCGGGGGCGTTTGCGCCGGCGGGGGCGGGGGCGATTGCGTGTGCGCGTGCGCGTGCGCGTGCGCTCGCGTGTGCGCGTGCGCGTGCGCGTGCGATTGCGCGTGCGCGTGCGATTGCGCGTGCGCGTGCGCGTGCGCGTGCGATTGCGCGTGCGATTGCGATTGCGTGTGCGATTGCGCAGACGCAGACGCGTGCGCAGACGCAGACGCAGACGCAGGCGCAGACGCAGACGCAGACGCGTGCGCAGACGCAGGCGCTTCCGCTTGCGCAGACGCAGACGCTTGCGCGGGCTCGGACGCGTGGATGGCCTATTTTCCCTGCGGATCTGGCCTCGACTTGCTTGCACGCTCCAGGTTTCTTTCGTCACAAACTGGGAATCTGTGATCGGAGCGCACTACCGTTCTAACGCTGGCCAGCGGACTCACGCGGGGCCATGAGGGAGCGAGGCATGCGTAGAGCAGGCTCGAAGCGAATGAGAGTGCTCGTGCCCATGATCGGGGCACAAGCGATCGTCCTTTCCTCGTCCTTGAGCTGGGCGGAGGGCGCTCCAAACCACGTGCGAAACGTGTTGGTCCGGACGACCGACGCGGCGGGCGGTACGGAGATCGAGGTGCTGGGCACCGAGTCTCCGACGTTCAACGTGCGGGTGGAGGACGGAGGAAAGCGACTGCTGGTCGACGTCAGCAACTCGGACGTCGTCGGTGCGCCGGGGGCCATCACGAAGCCGGTGGGCGTCGTGGGCGGCATCCTCACGCAGCCGTACAAGACCAGCGCGGGGCAGATGACCCGTCTGAGCGTCAACCTGCTCAGACCGGCGACGTACCGCGTGCGCGCCGAGGGCTCCTCGCTCAAGGTCATGCTCCACCCGTCGGGCGACACGCTCGCGGCGAAGGGCACGGGCGCCAAGGTCGACCCGACGCCGGCGCCTGCGGCGTCTCCGGCGGCGAGCACGGCGGCGACCACCACGGTCAAGAGCGTGCGCTTCGACCGCGCGGCGAGCACGTGCAAGACGGCGTGCGACCGCGTCATCATCGAGATGTCCGGCGTGCCGGCGTACACGATGTCGACGACGCCGAGCGGCCGCGTCCGGCTCGCGCTCAAGAACGCTCGCGTCGCGGAGTCGCTCCGGCGCACGCTCGACGTCTCGTCGTTCCGCGGCGCGCTGCGGAGCGTGTCCACGTACTTCGACGCGCAGACGGCCTCGACCATCGTCGAGATCGACCGCGCCGGTGACGCGCAGGGGGCGGTCACGGTCGACGGCGACAAGATCGTCTGGGCCTTCGACGCTCCCTCACCGCGATCTGCCGTCAAGGGCGCCACGCCCGCGCGGCGCGCGATCACCGTGGCCCGCGAGCAGCAGGCCGACGTGCCCAAGGTCGAGACCTCGATCCACGGCGGCGAGGACGACGTGCAGGTCGAGACGCAGGGCGCCAGCGAGGCCGCGGGCTTCTCGGCGACGCTCAACGCGCAGGCGCGGCGCGGCTACACCGGCCGCCGCATCGACCTCGACCTCAAGGACGCCGACATCCACAACATCCTCCGGCTCCTCGCGGACGTCGGGCGGGTGAACATCGTCACCGCCGACGACGTGTCTGGCAACGTGACGATCCGCATGCGCAACGTGCCGTGGGACCAGGCGCTCGACGTCGTGCTCCAGGCCAAGGGCCTCGGCATGGTCCGCAGCGGAAACCTGATCCGCGTCGCGCCGCTCGCCACGCTGCAGAAGGAGCGCGAGCTCAAGCTCGCCGCGGCCAAGCAAGAGTACGAGCTCACCCCGCTCGAGACCCGGCTCATCCCGGTGAGCTACGCGCAGGCCGACGAGCTGCAGGCGCGCGCCAAGGACCTGCTCTCTCCGCGCGGCTCTCTCGCCGTCGACGAGCGCACCAACATCCTCATCGCGCGCGACATCCCCGGCAACCTCAACAACATCGAGGAGCTGGTCCGGTCGCTCGACACGCAGACCCCGCAGGTGCTCGTCGAGGCGCGCATCGTCGAGGCCACGAGCCGCTACATCCGAGACATCGGTATCCAGTGGGGCGGTGACGCGACCTTCAGCGAGGCGACGGGCAACCCCACCGGCGTGGCGTTCCCGTCCCGCGTGACGCTCGCCGGCGGTAACTACGACCAGAACACGCCGACCCGCGGTCTGTCGCCCACGACCCCGATCGTCACGACCCCGAACTTCGCGGTCAACCTCCCGGCCGCGACCGGTACCGGCCAAGGTGGCGCGCTCGGCTTCACGCTGGGGTCGATCGACAACAACTTCAACATCGGCGTCCGCCTTTCGGCGGCAGAGGCGAGCGGTCTGCTCCGCATCGTCTCGAGCCCGCGCATCCTGACGCTCGACAACCGCGACGCGCGCATCAGCCAGGGCACGCTCATCCCGTTCTCGCAGATCTCTGCGCAGGGCGTCCAGACGACGTTCCAAGAGGCCAAGCTGCAGCTCCTCGTGCGTCCCCACGTCACCGCCGACGGCTCCGTCGCGATGCACGTGAAGATCAACCGAGACGAGCCCGACTTCAACCAGACCTCGGCCCGCGGCGATCCGACCATCCTCAAGCGCGAGGCGGAGACCGATCTGCTCGTGATGGACGGGCACACGGCGGTCATCGGCGGCATCTACACCCGCAACACCGGCCGCAACCTCGACCAGGTGCCCTTCTTCGGCGACATCCCGATCCTGGGCATCCTCTTCCAGAGGCGCCGCGCCAGCGACACGCGCAACGAGCTCGTCATCTTCTTGACGCCGCGCATCGTCAACCGCGCAGAGTCGCTGGGTCGCTGACCCACTCCGGCCGCGGCGCGCCCTCGGAGGGCGCGTCGTAGCCCCAGCGGGGGCGGACCGCGCTATCCTGCGCCGACCGCCATGGCGACGATCCACCGACACCACGCCCGCTGCGGGGGCGGCTCCCTCCACGCCTCGGCGCAGGGGCGGCCGTTCGCGTTCACCACGAGCCCTCGCCAATACGAGCGCGATCGACCCTTCAAGGTCGAGCACCTCTCCCTCGACCTCGCGCTGGATCTGCCGGCGCGCTCCGTCGACGGGGCCGCGACGCTCGAGCTGTCTCGCGTCGACGCCGAGGCGCGCCACGTGGAGCTCGACGCCGTCGGCTTCGTGCTACGCGGCGTCGAGGTCGACGGGAAAAGTGTAGATTACATTTATGACGGCGCTCGCCTGCGCGTGCCCGTCGAGCCCGGCGCCGCGCGCGCCAAGGTGCGCGTCGACTATCGCGCCACGCCTCGACGCGGCATGTACTTCCTCGAGCCCGACGAGCACGTCCCCGCACGCCCGCGCCAGGTGTGGACCCAGTGCCAAGAAGAGGACGCGCGGCATTTCGTGCCTTGCCACGACAAGCCGCACGTCAAGATGACCACCGACGTCCGGGTCACGGTCCCCGCCGGCATGTGGGTGCTCTCGAACGGCGAGCTCGTCGAGCGGCTCGAGCGCGGCGACGTCACCACGTTCCAGTGGGCCATGCGCCAGCCGCACCCGAGCTACCTGCTCACGATCGTCGCGGGCGCGTTCGAGCGCGTCGAGTCGACGGCGCGGCGGCTGCCCGCCGAGGGCGAGGTGCCGCTCGAGTACCTCTACCCCGAGGGCAAGACCGACGAGGCCAAGCGCGCCTTCGAGCGCACGCCCAAGATGATCGAGCACTTCGGCAAGCTGCTCGGCGTCGCGTACCCGTGGAACAAGTACGCGCAGGTCGTGGTGAGCGACTTCATCTTCGGCGGCATGGAGAACACCACGGCGACCACGCTCTACGAGCACGTGCTGCTCGACGCGAAGGCGGCCGTCGACGTCACGTCCGACGACCTCGTCGCGCACGAGCTCGCGCATCAGTGGTTCGGCGACTACGTCACGTGCCG
>JAGQJA010000102.1:0-996 GCA_020430845.1 Myxococcales bacterium | reverse complement strand
TGGGCGTCGACGAGCTGGAGTACGGCCTGCGCGTCGACCTCGCCTCGTACCTCTCCGAGGCGTCGGGCCGGTACCGGCGGCCGGTCATCTGCCAAGACTACGACGCGCCGCTCGATCTGTTCGATCGGCACCTCTACGAGAAGGGCTCGCTCGTGCTCCACGCGCTGCGCGTCGAGCTCGGCTCCGAGACCTTCTGGCGCGGCGTGCGCCTGTACCTCGAGCGGCACGCGGGCGGCATCGTCGAGACGCGAGATCTCATGCGCGCGCTCGAAGAGGTGTCCGGGCGGAGCCTGGGTCGACGCTTCGAAGAGCTGCTCATGCGCCCGGGGCACCCCGAGCTCGACGTGAGCCTCTCGTGGGACAAGGGCGTGCTCTCGTGCGCCGTACGTCAGACGCAGAGCACGAGCGACAACGTCCCCTCGGCGTTCGAGGTGCCGCTGACGCTCATGATCCAGGGGCGCGACGGCGCGACGCGCGAAGAGCGCCTCCGCGTCACCATGCGTTCGGAGACGTTCGCGGTGCCCTGCGCCGAGCGCCCCAGCTTCGTCGTCGTCGACCCTCACATGCAGATCGTGGGCAGCGTGAGCGTGCGGGCGCCCGGCGACGCGTTGCGCGCGCAGCTCACCGACGCTCCCACGGCCCGTGGACGTTGGCTCGCAGCGCAGGCGCTCGCGCGGACCGACGACGCGCCCACGATCGAGGCCCTGGCGCGGTGTCTGGGCGATGACGCCGAGTTCTGGGGCACGCGCGTCGAGGCCGCGTCCGCGCTCGGCAAGATCCGCGCGCGGGAGTGCTTCGACGCTCTGTCGCAGCACGTGACGACGGCCCACCCCAAGGTGCGTCGCGCGGTCGTCGACGCGCTCGGCGCGTTCAAGACCCAGGCGGCCGTCGACGTGCTCAAGCCGCGCGCGCTGCGTGACGACAGCTACCTCGTGGAGGCCGAGGCCGCGCGAGCCCTCGGGCGCACGCGCCAGGCGTCGGCGTTCGACACGCTGC
>JAGQJA010000790.1 GCA_020430845.1 Myxococcales bacterium | reverse complement strand
CTTCGTCGCGCAGGGGCTGTGCTGCTCGGCAAGTCCAACCTGTGCGATCTCGCGTTCAGCACCGAGAGCGACAACCACCTCGGCGGCCCCGTACGCAACCCGCACGACCCCGCGCGCACGGCGGGTGGGAGCACGGGAGGTGGCGCTGCCGCCGTGGCGAGCGGCATGGCGGCCTTCGACTGGGGCACCGACTTCGGCGGGTCCATCCGCGCGCCCGCGGGGTACTGCGGCGTCGTCGGGCTGCGCCTCTCGCACGCCGCGTGGCCCGTGGGGTTCGAGCACTTTCCGCGTATCTCCCCGTTCTTTCACGACTTTTGCGGGATGGGCCCGCTGACGACGACCGTGGACGACGCGGCCGAGGTCCTCGCGGCCGTCGCCCCCGAGCTGCGCGCTTCGGGCGCGCCCACCCCCGAGCTCTCCCCCGACGACGTCGCGCTCTACCTCCCCGACGACGCGCACGCCGGGCGATGGCCCTCGTTCGGTCGCGACGTGCGCGCGCTGCTCGCCGACGTCGGCGTGCGTTGGAGCCCCGCGGAGCTGCCCGCGCCCGAGACCGTCAACGACGTCTTCAACGGGTTCTTGTGCGCGCACTTCCCCGAGTTCATCCAGGGCGAAGAGCTGCCGATCCGACAAGGCGCGCCCGCCGTGCTCGCGTCGCTGCTCACGTGGGGCCGCCTCGACAAGCGCGTGCACCCGAACACGGCCCTGCTGCTCGCGACCGTCGCGCTCGGTCACCTGACGCGGTACCGCGACGCCGCGCGCGCCGACGAGGCGCTCGAGCACCTGCGCAAGTGCACCGCGCGCGTGTGGTCCGGCGGGCGCCTCATCGTCTCACCCACGTGCACCGAGCTGCCGCCGAAGCATGGGCGCGCGGCGTTCGATCTGACGGCGATGACGTTCTGCAAGCTCGGAAACGCCGTCGACGCCACGGGCGTCGCGATCCCGTTCGGCACGTTCGACGGGACGTCGCTGCCGCGGTCGCTGCAGGTCTTGGGGCCGCCCGGGAGCGAAGGCGCCGTCCTCGACCTCGCGCGGAGGCTCGAGCGTGCCATCTCGGCGATGCGCGCCCGGTAAACTCCCGCGCCCCTCTCGTACGCTCCGCCGTCGCGCCGCGGGCCCTTTCCCCGGATCACTCGAAGCCGGCGAGCTGCGCCGCGAGCACCTCGAGGAGCGCGTAGGTCGAGTCGGGCGTCGCGTGGTGGAACGCCAGGCCCGCGCGCGCAGGCGTCTCGACGTCGCCGTGGAGGCCGATCTTGGGCGTGGTCGCCCACGTGACGGCGGCCGACACCTCGAGCGGGTCCCAAAGCGTCGGCGTCACGAGCGCCACGGTGACGTGATCGCCCGGCGCCATGGGCTCGCCCGTCTCGATGCAGGCACCCGCCAGGCTGAGGTCGACCAGGAGCCCGTCGAGCTCGACCCCGGTGCGTTGGCTTCGAACCGACGCCGCGAGACGAACCGGCCGCCGGGAGTGCGCGCGAAAGTGGCTCGTCACCCTGCGAGCGAACGTACCACGGCCCCGCGCGGGCGCGCCAAATGGGCAGGGTCGCGCGCCGAGCGCGTGCAAGTTGGCGTTTTCTTGCGCGCCTCGGTTACGATGGGCCTTCGAATCGAGAAGGGCGGAGGTACGTTGAGCCCCCAGGGCCCCATGGCGACGAGCGGGAGAGCCGGATGAGCCAGGACACGCGCAAAGACAAACGCGCAAAGGTCGTAAGTCTCAACGTTCGCTACAAGAGCGCGACCGTCGACGAGTTCATCGAGAACCACTCGCACGACATCAGCAAGGGTGGCTTGTTCGTCAAGACGCCCACGCCGTTCGCGCCGGGCACGCTCTTGAAGTTCGAGATCCGGCTCGCGGGCGACAAGACCGTGATCTCCGGCGTCGGTCGCGTGGTCTGGAAGCGCGAGCCGACCCAGTCGGCGCCCGAGCGCCCGGCCGGCATGGGCGTCAAGTTCATCAAGGTCGACGACAGCTCACGCGTCGTGATCGATCGCCTCGTCGCCGAGAAGGCCGACGCGGGCGCCGCCTACGAGCAGGTGCCGTCCGACGTCGAAGAGAAGCAGTCGACGCTCCGCGGGATCGTCGCCGCCAAGCCCGTCGAGTCGAGCGCGCCGGCCGCGCCCGTCAAGGTGCCGGCCCCCACCGGTCCTGCCTCCAAGCTGCCCGTTCCGCCGGCGGCCTCGCCGGCCAAGCTCGGCGCGCCCAGCTCGCCGCCCGTCGCGAAGGCCCCGCCGGCCGCCAAGCCCGCGCCGACGCCCGCCGCGGCCAAGCCGGTGCCCGCCGCGGCAGCGT
>JAGQJA010000789.1 GCA_020430845.1 Myxococcales bacterium | reverse complement strand
TGTCGAGAGACCTCGTAGAGCGAGCGCGAGCGGGCGACGCGGACGGTGTACGTTCCCTCGTCGAAGGAGGCGCATCTCCGGACGCGCCGAACGCGGACGGCGAGCGGCCGCTCGTGGTCGCCGCGACCGAGCACCGACCGGACGTCGTTCGTGTCCTCCTCGAGCTCGGCGCCGACCCAGATGTCCGCGACGCGAGCGGTGACGTCGCGCTCGACCACGCGCTGGGCCACCGCACGATCCTGAAGCGCTTGCTCGCCGCCGGCGCGGACGCGAACCGCGCGGGAGACGCCCCGCTCGTGTACCGAGCGGCCAAGCACGCGCGCGCGCTCGCCGCGCTGCTCGACCACGGAGCCGATCCGAACGCGATGACCTCACGCTTCGAGACCGCGCTCGGCTTCGCCAGCGACTGGGGTCACATGGCGTCGGTAGAGATCTTGCTCGCCGCCGGCGCGAGCCCGAACGCGCTCGACCCCGAGACAGGGAGGACGCCCCTGCACTACGCGGCGGAGAACGGCCGCGTCGACATCCTCGAACGACTGCTCGACGCAGGTGGTGACCCGACCCTACGCGGGGGAGACGCCGTCACGACCCTCGAGGCGGCGCTCATGCGCGACCAGGCGGAGGCGGCGATCCTGCTGCTCGAGCGCGCCCCGCAGCTCGCCGCCGCGGGATCGCTCGACCCCGTGGCGCTCGCCGACGATCTCGGAGAGGAGGACCTCGCCCGTCGGCTCGAGGCGCATCGATGGAGCGAGCCAGACGGAGGGCTCCGCGCCCGCCTCCGCATCGTCCAAGCACCGAGCGCCCGGCACGACGGCGAAGCGATGCTCCGACGCCGCGTGGAGGTCTTCGTCGACTTCGAGAACGTCGGCGAGCGTCCGATGTCGATCCCCGAGGACGATCCGCTCGCCTTCGAGTGGCACCTCGTCGGGAGCGTCGAGGTCGCCGAGGCTCGACACGAGATGCGCGAGAAGCCCTCCCCGGTTGGGCGCATGGAGATCATGACGAGCGCAGCGTGGACCGCGCTCGCCCCGGGAGCGAAGGTCACCCGACGCGTCTCTCGGCCGCCTTCTCCGGAGGAGGGAGCACGCCACGAGCTCGATCTCGTGACGCGCTGCTGGCCGACGCTCGGAGACGACGAGCGTATGGTCGCGTATCGACATCACCTCCGCGCGACGTATCGGCGCACGCGCGAGCGCGGGCCGGACGCGCCCAAGGACGCGTGGGTCGGACGGCTCGACCTTCCCGCCCGCGCGATCCGCTGACGAGCGGGACGCGTCACGAGAACATGCGCGCGAGGTGAAAGGCGCTGGGCGGAAGCCGACTCGGAGCGAATCCCGTGTAGCGCCTGAACGCGCGGATGAAGTGCGCCTGGTCGTAGTAGCCGAGGTCCTGCGCGAGGTGGGAGCCGAGGACCTTCTCCGTACCGCTCGACAGCACCTGATCGAAGGCGCGGCTGATGCGCGTCGTCTCGATGAAGGCCTTGGGGGAGAGCCCGACCACCTCCGCGAAGCGCGCTCGCATCCACGAGTGGCTGAGGCCGATCTCGGAGCAGAGCTCGGAGACCGTGAGCTGACCGTGTCGGCGCTGGATCAGCTCGACCGCCTGACGCACATGCGCGACGCGAGCGCGGTCGCGCCCCGCGGGCACCATCGCGGTGAGGAAGTGCTCGAAGATGGCGCGCCGCGAAGCGGTCGTGCGCGCCTCGGCGAGGGCCTCGACGATCTGGTGCCGGCGCCGCGCGGGGATGAGGTCGCGCACGTCGGGCACTCGGTCGCAGATCTCGGCCGCCGCGTGTCCGAACAGCGAGAAGAAGCCCGTCGGCGTCAGCTCCGCCGCCGCGAAGCTCAGGCGTGCCCCCGTGCCCCTCATCGCGAAGGGGCTCGTGTAGGAGCCCGAGATGAGCGTGCGCGGGACGAGCTCGGCCCTCCCCTCGACGGTGCGCTCGACCGTGCCGCCGTAGTGCACGACGAGGTAGTGCTTGCACCACGCCGGCACTTGCTGCGCGACGACACTGTCGACGTCGTCGATGATGAGCACGCGCCGGACGTAGGGCGTCAGAGCTGGGCTCGGTCCGAACGAGACGCAGGACGCACGGTCGATCACTGCTTCACCTTGCATCGTCTCGCACGACCCGCCAAGCGCCAGCGCACCTGCGTCGACGCCCAGCACCGAGCCCGAGAGTCGCGCCGCCGGGCTATCGAGCGGTACCAGAGACGCGCGGCCGTGAATTGTATTTTTCGCCTGTTCGGCGCCCGCTGAACGCCCGTCGATTTCTACAAGACGCGTTCGGCGCGCTTGCGCAGATTGG
>JAGQJA010000788.1:3520-4053 GCA_020430845.1 Myxococcales bacterium | reverse complement strand
CTGCGCGCGCGCGGCCTCGGCCCGATCTACGGCGTCAACTACCCGTGGTTCCTGTCGATCGAGAGCAACGCGCGCCGCCTCGCCGCGTTCGTCGCGCGGGTCAAGCGCGAGACCGGGGCCGCGGCGGTCGACCTGGTGTGCCACTCGATGGGCGGGCTCGTCGCCCTCGAATACATGCGTACGCACGAGCTTGACGTGCGCCGCTGCGCCACCATCGCGAGCCCGCACGCCGGCGTCGTCTGGCGAGGGCCGATGCTCGGGTTCGGGGCCACGGCGCTGCGCCGCGGCTCGGGCCTGCTCACCGCGCTGGCCGGCGCGCCGCTGTCGGTGCCGGTGCTGTCGATCTACTCGTCGCACGACAACGTGGTGCACCCCAAGGAGTCGAGCCAGCTCGGCGCGCGGGGAGGCCGCGACGTCGAGGTGCCCGACGTGGGCCACCTGACGATCCTCTTCGACGAGCGGGTCGCGCGGCACGTAGGCGACTTCCTCGAAGAAGAGGATATGCTGCGCCCCGCATGACCGAAGCGCTGACC
>JAGQJA010000788.1:274-3383 GCA_020430845.1 Myxococcales bacterium | reverse complement strand
AAGTCGCGCCTGCTCGCCCGCGCCGAGGAGATCGCTCGGCTCGTGCACCGCGAGACGGGCAAGCCCGAGGTCGAGGCGCTGCTCGGAGAGGTGCTCGCGAGCGCCGACGTCGTGGAGCACTGGGCGCGCGAGCTCCCGTACGAGCTCGAGTCCACCGAGGTGGAGCTCGATCCGATGAGCTACCCCAAGAAGTCGGGCGCCATCCACCGCGCGCCTCGCGGCGTCATCGCGTCGATCATGCCGTGGAACTTCCCGTTCGCGTTGCCGCTCCGCTCGATGATCCCCGCGCTCATGGCCGGCAACGCCGTCGTCTTCAAGCCGAGCGAGGTCACGCCGCGCACGGGCGCGCTCATCGCCGAGCTCTTCGACGGGCTCGTCCCCAAGGGCCTCGTGGGCCTCGTGCAGGGCGGGCGAGACGCGGGCGCCGCGCTCACCGAGCAGGACGTCGACGTGGTGCTCTTCACCGGCAGCCCCGCCGCGGGCCGCAAGGTGGCGCACGCGTGCGCCGAGCGCCTGGTGCCGTGCGCGCTCGAGCTGGGCGGCAAGGACGCGGCGATCGTGCTCGGCGACGCGGACCTCGAGCGGGCCGCGAACGGCATCGTGTGGGCCGCGATGATGAACGCCGGGCAGAACTGCGGCGCGGTCGAGCGGGTCTACGCCGTCTCGAGCGTGGCCAAGGACCTGCGCGAGCGCGTGACGGCCGCGGCCAAGGCGCTGCGCAAGGACGTCGACGTGGGGCCGCTCACCACCAAGGCGCAGCGCGACACCGTGGGCAAGCACGTCGCGGCCGCCAAGGAGGCCGGCGCCGAGATCCTGTGCGGCGGAGAGGCCGACGACGACGCGCTCTTCTATCCGCCCACCGTGCTGTCGATCGACGACGACGAGGCCGCGGTGATCAAAGACGAGACGTTCGGACCGGTCGTGCCGATCACCGAGGTCAAGGACGCGGCCGAGGCGATCCGGCGCGCCAACGCGTCGCGATACGGCCTCACGGCCAGCATCTGGACGCGTGACGTGCGCGAGGCCCAGCGGCTCGCGACGCGCCTACGCGCGGGCGTGGTCACCATCAACAATCACAGCTTCACCGGCGCCGTCGCCGGCGCGCCGTGGGGCGGCGTGGGCGAGTCGGGGTGGGGCGTGACCGGCTCGGCGTTCATGCTCGAGCACCTCACGCGGCCCTCGTTCATCCTCGTCGACAAGAACCGGGGCGCCAAAGAGATGTGGTGGTACCCGTACACCGACACGCTCCGCGCGATCGCCCTCGCGTTCGCGGCGGCGCGGGGTGGGGCGGATTCGCTCTTCGGGCGCATCGGCGCGCTCCTGCGGGCCATCACCATGGTGCCCAAGCGCATGGGCGAGCTGAAGGCCAAGCCCAAGGCGTAGTCGGCAATCGCGTCGGCGTTCGTGCGCCGACGCCCGCGCGCGGGCGTGCTACGATTGGCCAACAGGCCAGAAATGACGCGCCGAGCCCGCAGAGCCTACAAGAAGAGCGACGAGAGCCGCGAGCTCGTCCTCGACGCGGCCATCGCGCAGATCGCCGCCAATGGGATCGGCAAGACGAGCGTGCAGGACATCGCCACCGCGGCCGGGCTCAGCAAGGGCCTCGTGCACTACCACTTCGACAGCAAGGTCGACCTCTACCGCGAGGTGCTCGTCCGCAGCTGCGACTTCATGCGGGTGCGCATCCAGGCCGCGTTCGAGCTGCCGGGGAGCCCGCTCGAGCGTGTGCGTCGCGCGCTCCACGAGATGTGGTCGATGCGTCGCGACGGGGCGCCCCACGTGCGGGTCCTGTCCGAGATCGCCCTCGTGGCGCGCGTCGAGCCCGAGATGGGCCAGGCGCTCGGCGAGGCGCTGCGCAAGGCGCGCGAGCAGATGATCGAGATCGGCTTCAAAGAGCTCGTGGCGCTCGGCGTGCGGCCTCGCGTGTCGCCCCCGGTGGCCGCGCGCCTGCTCCTGGCGACCCTCGACGGCTTGGGCATCCAGCAGATGTTCGACCCGCTCACGAGCGACGAGGAGGTCGAGGTGCTGCGCGCGCTCGACCTCACGTCGATGGCGATGTTCGAGCTCTGACGGGCCCGCCGAATCAGCGGCCGAGGAGCAGCGACAGGCGTTTGGCCGGGCACACGGTGAGCGCCGGCGGGATCGCGAGCACGCCCAGGATGCCGAGCAGCGCTCCGGCGGTGCCGAGCGGTTCGAGCAGGAGCGTGAAGACGTTGTCGAGCATGGCGAGCCTCTTGTGCGAGCGTGGGACCAATACTGGCCGGAGAGCCAACATTATTTGGCCGGGCGGCCAAAAGTCAATACGCCGCGCGCGTTTTTTCCTCCCCCCGCCGCGTCTGCGGGTACGTTGACGCAGTGCAGCATGAGCCGTGCCAAGCTGCCGAGGCCTCGGGGCGCGCGGTTTTGCGTCCGATGCCCGGGCCCGGGATCGGGTTCTTCTCGGGCGCTGCACCAGCACGTCGCCGGCGCCTGCCGTGGTAGAGATCCCAGGGTCGGCGGTGACGGGCTTGGCGAACAGTACGCAGACGTTCTCGGACCAGGGCGCTGCCCGCGCGGCGAGCCCCGGGGCGCCGTACCTGTTCGTGGTGCTCGAGGCGGCCCGTCCCCTCGCTGGTGGGGCGCGCCTGCGGCTCGACGCGCTCGACGAGGTCGTCATCGGCCGTGCGCCGTCGCGCGCCGTCGCCTTCGACACCTCCGAAGGCCGCCGACGCGCCGTGCTCGGTCTTCCCGACGCGCGCGTCTCGGGCAAGCACGCGTCGATCTCGCGTACGGGGGTCGGGTGGACGCTCCGCGATCACGGCTCGCGCAACGGCACGTTCGTCGACGGGCGCGCGATCAAGACCGAGATCCTCGACGGGGGCTGTTGCTTCGAGGTCGGCTCGACGACGCTCTGCTTCCACGCCCGCCTCGACGCGACCGAGGGCGACGCCTTCGTGGAGTCGTCCGCCCTGCCGTACGCCGACGTGGGGCTCGCGACGCTCCTGCCGGGGCGCGCGGCGGAGCTCGACGCGTTCGCCAAGATCGCCGCGTCCGACGTGCCGATCCTGCTGCTCGGCGCGACGGGCTCGGGCAAGGAGGTCGCCGCGCGCGCCGCGCACGCGCTCTCCGG
>JAGQJA010000788.1:0-154 GCA_020430845.1 Myxococcales bacterium | reverse complement strand
GGTGCGCGCCTCGCACGAGGGCACGTTGTTCCTCGACGAGATCGGCGACATGCCGAGGCCCTCGCAGGTGGCGCTGCTGCGGGTGATCCAGGAGCGCGAGGTGACGCCCGTGGGCGAGACGCGGCCCGCGCCCGTCGACCTCCGCGTCGTCGCG
>JAGQJA010000787.1 GCA_020430845.1 Myxococcales bacterium | reverse complement strand
GGGCGGCGCGGCGCCGACCGCAGGGGGTGTGGTGCCCGCAACGGCGGGTACCGGTGCGGCGGCGGGAGGAGGAGCTGCGGGGGCAGCGACAGGCTGCGGCGTGGGCTGGACCGGAGGCGCCATCGCGGCTGCGGCCGCGCGCGGCGTGCCCGGCGCGCGCGAAGGATCGACGAAGCTCGCGCTCGTGTCGGCGAGCGCAGGGTTGGCGTTGCGCGCGACGACGATCGCCGCGAGCCCGACGAAGAGTCCGGCCGCGAGCAGCGCGAGCGCCCACGAAGCCGCCGGTCGACCGGCGGCGGCGCCGCGCGCCGTCACGTACGTCGGCGGAGGATCGATGCGACCATCGGAGTAGGGCGCCTGCGGCACCATGAAGTGCGCGGGGACGGAGGGCGCGGCCTGCGGCGCGCCGTATCCCATCTGCGGATGGGGACCGGTCGCCATCGCGGGGTGCGGGCCCGTCGCCATGGCCGCCGGCGGGAGGTGCGGGCCGGTCGCCATCGGGGGAGGCACGCTGCCCATCGGCGGCGGCACGCTACCCATCGGAGGCGGCACGCTGCCCATCGCGGGCGGCACGCTGCCCATGTTGTGCATCATCGGAGCCTGGTGCATCGCGGGAGGCGCCATGCTCGCCGGGCGACGGTGGCTGCTCGTCGGCGGCTCCATCGCGAGCGTCGACTCCTGCCGATCGGCCGGATGCATCTCTTCGTCCTCGACGTCGACGACCAAGTCGCGCGGGGGCGGAGCGAGAAGCATGTCGCGCTTCTGGCGCGTGGACTCGAGCGACGCGCGAATGACGTCACCCGTCGACTGCGGACGCGCGCGCTTCACGACCTTCGGAGCGCCACGGATCTGCGTGCGGCCGTCGTCGTCCTCTTCGTCGATGAACTTGCGCGCGCTGGCGCTGCCGACGCGGCCTCCGGGCCGTGACGACGCGGCGGGCGGAGGCATCGAAGCCTTGCGCGCCGATCGCGCGGGCGGGGGCACGGTGGCCGGACGCGCCGAGGGCGTCGGGGCCGCAGTGCCGAGCACCTGGCCGACCTGCTTCGACGGAATGAACGCGGTGACCTCGTCCTCGTCGGTGATCGACTTCGCAGGTCGACGCGTAGAAGCTGCTCCCTTCGCAGTGGCCCGCTGCTCGGACTCCTTCGTGACGACGTCCGGGTCGGACGCCGGACTTCCTTCTTCTCGGCCAGGGCGTTTCGTAAACGGGAGCATGAGCCTCCGATGCAGCTGCTTCTTGATGCAGACGGCGAGCCAGACGAGCGCCCGGCCCTCTTCAATATAGCGCGCCAACTCGTCGCGAAAAACGGAACCTTTTCAATCAGGTAGTCGCTTCGCCTACACGTCGGCCGCAATCTCACAGCGTGAACGGACTGCTCGCGTGAGGGTCGAGTGATCCACCAGAGCGGTGCTGTGGACGCTGGGGGCGCTCACCCGGATCGTCGCGCCGGGAAGAGAGACGCCGTCGTCACGCGTATGGGAACCCATGGGAAGTGACACGTGTCGGGTCACGAGATGGTGGGGCTCACCGACGTGACTACGATGACGGGCCGCGCCCAGATCGACACCGACCGCGTCCGCGTCTGGAGGCGCCCATGACCGACGAGCTCCGCGCGCGCTTCGAGGCACACGCCCGCGGCATCCGACGCGCATTCCTTGCGCGTGCTGCGCTCACCGGGGCGACCTTGGGCGCCCTGGCCGCCGCGCCCGTGCTCACGTTCGTCGACGCGACGCCTCGCGCCTGGCTCGCGCCGCTCGGGGTCGCCGCCGCGCTCATCGGCGCGGCGGCGTCGGGCGCGTGGGCGCGACGACGACGATGGACGGACGCGGACGTGGCGGTCTTCCTCGACGCGAAGCTCGCGTCGAGGGAGGCGATCGCCACCGCGATCGCGCTCCCCGCCGGCGCGCGCGGCGCGGCGGG
>JAGQJA010000786.1 GCA_020430845.1 Myxococcales bacterium | reverse complement strand
GCGCCGAACGCGTTTCACGAAAGGAACTCCAATGTCCCTAGATATCGCCCTCTCCAAAGCACAACAGGCCCTCCCCGAGTGCGTGGCCGCGGGATTCGTCGACATGAGCACGGGCATGCTCCTCGCCGTCAAGACCGTGGACTCGCATCCGCAAGAGGTCCTCGATCTCGTCGCCGCGGCGACGGCCGACATCTTCCAAGGGCAGAGCGTCACCGCGATCGAGAAGCTGTTCCGCAAGTCACGCGGGCAGTCCGAGGACGGGCACCACTACTTCAAGGAGATGCTCGTGTTCAGCGACAACCTGCTCCACCTCTTTCTCCGCTCGAAGAAGCGGAGCGACCAGGCGCTGGTGTTCGTGTGCCGCGCGTCGGCCAACGTCGGCATGGTGCTGACGAAGGGCCGTCAGGCGCTCGCCGGAGTCGAGGCCGCTGCCTAGGCCCCCGGCCAAGACCAAGACGTCTGCGCGGGCGACCTCGCCCCGGCGCAAGAAACCGTCCAACGCGCGACGTGACGACGATTCGTCACGAGACAGCAACAACGAACGCATCACAACAAGGCCCGGGACGACCGGGCACGAACCGACAGTGGAGATCGCCATGAACATCAAAGAGAGTCTCGCCAAGCTCAACCAGATCGATGGATTCGTCGGCGCCGCGCTCGTGGACTCCGAGAGCGGCATGCTCCTCGGCTCCGAGGGCGGTGGTGGCCTCAATCTCGAGGTCGCCGCGGCGGGCAACACCGAGGTCGTCCGCGCGAAGCGCAAGACCATGGGCAACCTCTCGCTCAAGGACAACATCGAGGACATCCTCATCTCGCTGGGCAAGCAGTACCACCTCATCCGCCCGCTCCACGCGCGCCCGACGATCTTCTTCTACGTCGCGGTCGACCGCGCGAAGGCGAACCTCGCGATGGCGCGCATCACGCTGAGCGACGTCGAGAAGGACCTCCAGCTCTAGCAGACACCGTGTACTCCGCCGGCTCGTGCTGTCTCTGCCCGCCATGGATCCTGCGCATCGCCATGGCGGGCGGGGCGAGTCGCGCGAGGTCTCGCTTCAGGTCGCGCGGAGGTCGGCACGCGAGAGGGTTCGGCTCGGCTTGGAGGAGTGATGCCGCACATCGACGCACGCACAGGTGAAGTGATCATTCGTGTTGTCTACGACGGCCCGCCGGAGGCCGGAAAGACGACGAATATCGAGCAGATCGTCGAACACATCTCGGCGCAACGATTGGGCGAGTGCCGCACGGAGCCGGCCGGCCAGCGGACCGAGTACTTCGACTGGCTCGACTTCTCGGGCGGATACGTCGATGGGCGACGGGTGCGTTGCCAACTCATGACTGTGCCTGGGCAGGACGACCGCGCGCGCCGGCGCAGGTACCTGCTCGAGCGAGCCGACGTCGTGGTGTTCGTCGTCGACTCGCGGCCGACCGAGCTCATCGGCGCGCGAGACGCGCTCAAGAGCCTGAGCTCGATGCTCGTCGACCTCGCTGGGCCCGCCGGCGTGGGCTTGATCATCCAGGCGAACAAGCAAGACGCGGCGGCCGCCCTCCCCCCAGAGGGAGTGCTGCAGTCGCTGGCGCTCGCGCCCGACACGCCCGTCGTGCCCACCGTCGCCGCCACTGGGCATGGCGTCATGGAGACGTTCGTCGTCGCGGCGCGTGTCGCCACCGAGCGCGTTCGCGCCCTGACCTTCGAGAAGCTCGAGGAGTCCACCTACGGCACGGACTCTCCGGAAGGGCTCCGGAACGCGATTCAGAAGGTCGAAGCGGACGAGCAGGCGGCGCGCGAGGCCGCAGAGCGCGCAGCACGTGAGGCCGCAGAGCGCGAGGCCGCGGAGCGCGAGGCGCACGAGGCCGCGGTGCGCGAGGCACGCGAGGCCGCAGAG